>NZ_JBALBW010000084.1:0-1574 GCF_036919895.1 Nostoc sp. | reverse complement strand
GTACAGCGATCGCCAAATCGAGCTATGCTGCGGGCAGTTGGTTTTAAAGATGAAGATTTCAACAAAGCTATTGTCGGTGTAGCCAACGGTTACAGCACAATCACTCCCTGTAATATGGGGATAAATCAACTCGCACTAAGGGCAGAGGCTGGGATTAAAACCGCCGGAGCGATGCCGCAAATGTTCGGCACAATTACCATTAGTGATGGGATTTCAATGGGAACTGAAGGGATGAAATATTCCCTGGTGTCGCGCGAAGTTATCGCCGATTCCATTGAAACCGCCTGTACTGGGCAAAGTATGGATGGTGTGCTGGCAATTGGCGGCTGTGATAAAAATATGCCAGGCGCAATGCTAGCGATCGCGCGGATGAATATCCCTGCAATATTCGTTTACGGTGGTACAATTAAACCCGGTCACTACAACGGACGCGATTTAACTGTTGTCAGTTCTTTTGAAGCCGTTGGTCAATATAGTGCTGGAAAAATTGACGAAAAAGAACTATTAGAAGTTGAAAGTCGCGCTTGTCCTGGTGCTGGTTCCTGCGGGGGAATGTTCACAGCTAACACCATGTCTTCAGCATTTGAAGCGATGGGAATGAGTTTGCCCTATTCTTCCACAATGGCAGCCGAAGATGCCGAAAAAGCCGACAGCGCGGAAAAATCGGCATTTGTGTTAGTCGAAGCCATTCGCAAACAAATCTTACCCCGGCAAATTATCACCCGCCAATCTATAGAGAATGCCATTTCTGTAATTATGGCGGTGGGTGGTTCCACAAATGCGGTATTGCATTTCTTAGCGATCGCTCGCGCTGCTAATGTAGAGTTAACCCTAGATGATTTTGAAACAATCCGCGCTCGTGTCCCTGTTTTATGCGATTTGAAACCAAGTGGTAAATATGTCGCTACAGATTTGCACAAAGCTGGTGGCATTCCCCAAGTAATGAAAATGCTACTCGCGCATGGTTTATTACATGGTGATAGCCTAACTATTAGCGGGCAAACCATTGCAGAGATATTAGCAGACATCCCAGAAGAACCATCTGCCACCCAAGATGTGATTCGGACTTGGAATAATCCCATGTATGCCCAAGGACATTTAGCCATCCTCAGAGGTAATTTAGCAACAGAAGGTGCTGTAGCTAAAATTACCGGGGTGAAAAAGCCAGTAATTACCGGCCCCGCACGGGTATTTGAATCGGAAGAAGCTTCTTTAGATGCAATTCTGGCGGGTAAAATTCAAGCTGGTGATATTCTCGTTATCCGCTACGAAGGGCCAAAGGGAGGCCCTGGAATGCGGGAAATGTTGGCTCCTACCTCGGCAATTATCGGTGCTGGTTTGGGTGATGCAGTGGGATTAATTACCGACGGACGCTTTTCTGGTGGTACTTATGGTATGGTAGTTGGTCATGTTGCACCAGAAGCGGCAGTTGGTGGTGCGATCGCTCTTGTTGAAGAAGGCGATAGTATTACCATTGATGCACCGGCTCGTTTATTGCAGTTGAATATATCCGAATCAGAATTAGCCCGTCGTCGTGCCAATTGGCAACCTCCTGCTCCGCGTTACACTAAAGG
>NZ_JBALBW010000083.1:0-3014 GCF_036919895.1 Nostoc sp. | reverse complement strand
AGGGACAATATGTTTGAAAATATGGCACAAGCCCAACGACTCTGCTCTTTTGGTTTAGACATACTCAAACGAATTTTTAGAATGAAATAGCCCTGAGCTTATCCTGTATGTATTTACTACGTTCAACGTGCTAAATATCTTTGTGCTTATGGGATTAATCCTGATGGAAATATGAACTGGTATAGCTATCGTCTGGAACGGATTAAATCGGAAGAATTCTTAGAATGGTCAGACGATCGTGTTCCCCAGTTTTTAGGGGATAAATATCACAACAATAATCTACCTCAACCGTCTGAAGTTCAAGAGTCTATTAAAAAAGTGTGGGGATTTGATTTTTATCAGCCAGCCTGTTTAATGTTACTTCGCTTTCATCGTAATTTTCATGACTCCTACATTAAAGATACTTTTCGCCATGAA
The DNA here is from genome assembly GCF_036919895.1 of Nostoc sp. GTDB lineage: Bacteria > Cyanobacteriota > Cyanobacteriia > Cyanobacteriales > Nostocaceae > Nostoc. The sequence continues at coordinate 2,597 of NZ_JBALBW010000083.1, read as the reverse complement.
ACATTTACACCGATAAAATCCTCAAAGCAGATAATTGAGCTAATTAAAAAATCTGCGGATAATTCATCACAAGCAAAACATTTAGTCGAAATTGTGCAGCGCTTACCCCAGGATGCCTATTACACAGCTAAATATCGCCAAAATGATAACAATGTGATTATGCGTTTAAGAGCTTGGGGCCCAAATGTAGAGGTTCTATTACCAGTAGAATTACGCTCACGTATGGCGAAAGACATCCAAGAAACTTGGAAAATTTATCACAATTAAAGTCAACACCAATAACCAAAGGAAAAATCCATGAGTTCAAACACGTTAGAAAAATCAAATTTAACTTCTCGCTTTGAGTCAGCGTTAGTTTATGCAACCAGACTCCATGCGACTCAAGTCAGAAAAGGTAGTGATATCCCTTATGTTAGCCATCTGTTGAGTGTAGCAGCATTAGTTTTAGAAGATGGTGGCTCGGAAGATGAAGCGATCGCTGCTCTACTCCATGATGCTATAGAAGACCAAGGTGGTGCAAAGACTCGTGAAGAAATTCGTCAAACATTTGGAGAAAAAGTAGTCAATATTGTTGATGGGTGTACTGAATCAGAAGTTATCCCCAAACCTCCTTGGAAGGAACGTAAACAAGAATATCTAATCAGAATGCAGTATGCTTCCCCTGAAGTGAGGCGAGTTTCCCAAGCTGATAAATTGCACAATGCCCGTTCAATTTTAGCCGATTGGTATCGAGACAAAGAAGCTGTTTGGAACAAATTCAAAGGTGGTAAGGAGGGAACACTCTGGTACTATCGTAGTTTATTAGCTGTGTATCAAGGAATTGGCTCAAGTTTTCTGAGTAATGAATTAGAGAGAGTAATTATACTTTTAGAGCAAGTTACTCAAGAATAAGGGAAGTGGTGTCGAGGATATTGATTGAAAATGCAGGGAAAATCAACCAATAAAAGATGCTGTTCATGTCTGGGAACTTTCTTACAATGATCTACCTTGCTGGTGTAGGCATACCCAAAGGTGATGTAGAGGCGATCGCATTTCTAAAATTAAAAAATGCGATCGCTTCTTGTTTCAATTAGCTTTCCGCTCTTTGAGGACTTGATCTAGCAAATTTCTCGCAGGTTGGGCTTTAGCCAACGCTATTTGATGGTCATTATAAGCCCGAACAAGGCGAGAAAGACTGCTCACACCTGCCTTGAGTTGCTCAAGTTCTTCACCAGCAACCAGTTCCCCATCCAGCATCCGCCCAATTAACGGTTTGATATCACCCACTTCTTGCCGGACTTTTTGGAGCTTTTCTAGGCTACTCAACAAGGTTTTGAGTGAGTTCAAGATGTCGTCAATATCTTGCACATCCTCTACTTGTTCCGGCAAATCTTCAATTTTCACTGTCTCTTCATCTGATATTGTAGGCAATTCCTGTGCAGACATTTCAGTTTGAACCCCGTTTGGCCGTGCCATTGATGCTTCCTCAAGGAATTTTCCTTAGTGTATCGCTGATTTAGCCGATGTTAAGCAATTTCGCCATCGCTAACCGTTGCAGTTTCCCGGTAGCGCCACGAGGTAATTCATCTAAAATGTGAATTTGCTTCGGAACTTTGAAGTCTGCCAACATAGTTGAACAGTGAGCTAAAAGTTCTTTTTCGCTAGCTTCTCCCTTGAGGACAACAGCAGCGTGGATATCTTCACCTAAAGATTTGTGGGGGACTGCAAAAGCTAAAGCTTCATCGACGGCGGGATGACGCAGCAAAACATCATCCACTTCTAAAGGAGAAATTTTTTCCCCACCCCGGTTAATCAATTCTTTAATGCGTCCAGTTAAGTGGAGATAGCCGTCTGCATCCAGAGTACCTTGATCTCCTGTGCGGAACCAACCATTTACAAAAGCTGTGGCGTTGGCTTCTGGGTTGTTTTCGTAGCCATCAATGACATTAGGTGCTTTTACCACCACCTCGCCCAAGCTTCCCTGAGATAATAGGTTGCCTTCAGAGTCCATGATGCCGACATCCACACCAAAGCCATAACCAACACTACCTGGTTTCCGCACTTTTGGCGGTAGAGGATTGGTAGTCATTAAGTGGGATGCTTCAGTCATGCTGTAAGATTCCACCACGGGAGCATTGAGAGTTATCTCCAACTGTTCAATGATAATCGGGGGCAAAGAAGCGCTACTAGAGCGAATGAAACGAAAGCGATTAGCTTGGACAATTTCTGTGTTGCGGCTAGCGCGGGCCAAAATTGTCTGGTGCATAGTTGGCGCTGCGGAGTACCAGGTAGGTTTGTAGGTATCTACGAGTTTCCAAAACTCTAAAGCGTTAAAACCATTGGGACAAATTAATGTGCCGCCTGATGCTAGGGTTGACAGCAAACAACCCACTAATCCGTGAACGTGGAACAGGGGCATTAAGCACAGTGTAGTATCATCTGCTGTGAGTGAGTAAGCACCAATGATGTTGTTAGCTGAGGCGATTAAGTTGCGATGACGAATCGGCACACGTTTCGGACGGCTGGTAGTGCCGCTAGTGTGGAGAATCATCGCTAGATCGTCAGACTGAGGCAAGGGGGCAGGGGGCAGGGGGGAAGTTTCTCTTTGACTAATTCAA
>NZ_JBALBW010000082.1:0-96770 GCF_036919895.1 Nostoc sp. | reverse complement strand
GTCGCTTTTCAACGCTCCGCTTCAGGCACTTATTCAATATACCGAACACAACTCCTCGTGTCAACTATTTTCTCCAAATTTCTTTTGGAATGTTTTTTTGTCCCCTCTAACTCCCCACTGCCAACCCTTCTAGGCAACAATGGTTTATGCTCTGTGTCCAGTCATAAACAAAGGGGGAAGTGTGAATTTTCAATCCGTTATAGCTTTCTTGCATCAGTTCTGGAGCGATCGCGGTTGCTTGATTGCCCAGCCTTACGATATAGAGAAGGGGGCAGGTACTAAGAATCCCCAGACATTTTTAAGAGCATTGGGGCCGGAACCGTGGGCTGTTGCCTATGTTGAACCGTGTCGTCGCCCGACGGATGGGCGTTATGGTGAAAACCCTAACCGTTTCCAACACTATTATCAGTACCAGGTTCTGATTAAGCCTTCGCCAGACAATATCCAGGATATTTATCTTGATTCATTAAGGGTTTTAGGTGTTCGTCCTGAAGATCACGATATTCGGTTTGTGGAAGATAACTGGGAAGATGCGACGGTGGGAGCTTGGGGTACTGGGTGGGAAGTATGGTTAGATGGTATGGAAATTACTCAGTTTACTTACTTCCAGCAGTGTGGGGGTATTGATTGCCGTCCGGTGTCTATTGAAATTACTTATGGTTTAGAGCGATTGGTCATGTATCTCCAGGAAGTGGAGGCAATTACTAAGATTCATTGGACGGACAATATTACTTATGGTGATGTTTTTCTGCAAAATGAGATTGAGCAGAGTACATACAATTTTGAAGCGTCTAATCCAGAATTGCTGCTGACACTGTTTAATTTATATGAGCAGGAAGCTACTCAGTTAACAGAAAAGGGTTTGGTGTTACCCAGTTTGGATTATGTAATGAAGTGTTCGCACACCTTTAATCTACTGGATGCTAGAGGTGTGATTTCAGTGACAGAGAGAACTCGCTATATTGCCAGGATTCGGCATTTGGCTAGGAAGGTTGCTCATTTATATGTTGAGCAAAGGGAGAAGTTGGGTTTTCCGTTGCTCAAAGATTTAAAACCAGTTATACCTGGTGGGCAAGTAGAAGTCGCGCCTACATAGACAAAACTTGCCTCAGTAAGTTAATAAACCCTTGATTTTGCATTCTATCAAGCTAGGCACATCTTTAATAATGTGGCTATTGCTAAAGCTCAAAAATACTGTTAAATCTTGAGTCTAGAACATTAAGGCTACAAGGATAAGGCCCGCCTCGCCTGTGCGGGCTTTGTTTGTATAAACTTGATGGACTATACTTCACCACAAGCATAAAAATTTGTCACTGTTGCTGATTAAAGAGATGCCAAGCTTATGTAGAGAGAATCTAGATTTAGATAATAAGAGTTTAGAAGATTTTATTTTTGAATTTCATTGCCAATTTCAGCAACGTGGGTTTTTCTCTATTCCTGCCCTAGCTATTTTTAAGCAAAATGCAAATTTGGGGTGTCAGGTGCTTTTACAAAAAATCTTATGATTCAAACTAGTGGTGTAATTATTTGTCTTGGTTATATTTTTGGGTTGCTGTTTACAGCAGTTCCTTGGGGTGGTGTGTGGATTTTGGTTTTGGGGATAGTGGGAGCAATTGTTTTTAGAAGACGTACCAGCCCACGGCAACTCGATCAGAAAGCAGAAAAGGCTGGAAGCAAAAATAAGGCTGTATCTAACACTTGGCAAACTAGTTCCCATCCTCGAATATGGTTAGCTGCTGGTTTGGTGGGATTATTAGCAACTTTATATTTTCAATGGCGAGTGCCGCAACCAGGTGCAAAAGATATTAGTCAGTTTGTTCCGCCTGGAAATAGCAATAATCAAGAGCAACTTGTGATTGTTCGTGGGGAAGTGGCGAGTAATCCCCGATTAACTCGTAGTCAGCGAGGACAATTTTGGCTGGAAGCGACTCAGATAGATGAGGTTAAAAATGAAAAAGGTTCAGCAGGTGTTTCAAAAGGGGTAACGGGTAAATTATATGTGACAGTGCCTATACTTCAGGCTACTGGGTTATACCCTAGTCAACAAATTGCTGTGACTGGGATTTTGTACAAACCAAAGGCGGCTTCCAATCCTGGTGGTTTCGATTTTCAGAAGTTTCTCAAGCAGGAAGGAACGTTTGCTGGTTTGATTGGGCGACAAATAAATGTTTTGGATCAGGAACGTAAATGGGGATGGTGGCAAATTCGGGAGCGAATTGTGCGATCGCAAGTTCGGTGGTTGGGTATTCCTGAAGGGCCTCTTGTGAGTGCAATGGTTTTAGGTAGTAAAGCTGTTGATTTACCCTACGATATCCGCGATTTGTTTGTACAAGCAGGATTAGCTCATGCTTTGGCAGCTTCTGGGTTCCAAACTTCTTTGATTTTGAGTGTGATTTTACAGTTAACGAGGCGGGCAAAAAAGGGAACGCAATTTACCCTTGGCTTTTTGGCTTTAATTATTTTTCTGAGTTTAACAGGTTTTCAACCTGCGGTTCTCAGAGCCGTAATTATGGGTTTTGCGGCATTAGTTGGGCTGCTATTAAAAAGGAAGGTAAAACAGTTCGGTTCGTTACTATTGGCAGCAACTCTGTTATTAGTGTTTAATCCTCTATGGATTTGGGATTTAGGTTTTCAATTGAGTTTTTTAGCAACACTGGGATTAATTGTAACAGTACCTGCGTTAGTTAATCGCCTAGCATGGCTACCACCTGCGATCGCTGCTTTGATTGCCGTTCCTCTTGCTGCGACTCTTTGGACTTTACCTGTACAACTTTTTGTCTTTGGGGTTGTACCATCTTATAGTCTGTTGCTGAATGTGATTAGTACCCCATTAATTTCGATCATTAGTATCGGTGGAATCATTAGTGCCTTAGTGGGTTTAATTTGGACTCAGGCAGGAAGTTTCCTGGCTGCGGTGCTACATTACCCGACAGACTGGCTAATTAAATTAGTGGAATTTTTTAGCAAGTTGCCAGGAAATTCTGTTGCTATCGGTAGTATATCTACTTGGCAGCTTTTGGCGATTTACGCACTGATTATACTGGTTTGGCTAGTCCCTTGGTGGCAGCGTCGGTGGTGGGTTGCTAATGTGATGGCGATTGGTTTAGTATTTATTCCCCTTTGGCATTCTACAAATACATTATTTAGAATAACGGTATTAGAATCTGGTACGGAACCAATTGTAGTTGTTCAAGATAGAGGGACTGTAACTGTAATTAATAGTGGAGATGAGGGGACTGGGCGTTTTACAATTCTTCCCTTTTTGCAACAGCAGGGTGTAAATCAAATTAATTGGGCGATCGCAACTGATTTTCAAGGCAATGAAAGTAATGCTTGGTTGGAATTACTGCAACGTTTACCAATCAAAAATTTCTATGAATATTCCTCTAATCCAGAGAATTCTATTGCAACTCAGGCAATTCAACAAGAATTACAAAAATATCAGGGATATTACCAACCGATGGCAGTTGGTCAAGCAGTAAAAGCTGGTTCAATAGTGGCACAATTAATTAATGACCAATTACCTATCTTACAATTGCAAATTTTAGACCAAAATTGGTTATTAGTTGGTAATGTCAAGTCTAAAGAGGTACAGCAATTAGTTAAAAATGGGAGTTTGCCTCGTCCACAAGTGCTATGGTGTTCCCCTCAGTCATTAAAAGATTTAGTTATAGCTCTGCAACCACAAGTAGCGATCGCTTCTTCGGCTAACTTCGATCCAAAAGTTTTATCTGAACTGAATCAAAGCAAAACAAAACTATTTTTTACTGGCCGAGATGGGGCGATTCAATGGACACCTGATGGTCAGTTTGAGGCGTTTATTGAAGCAGCAGAAAATAAATCATCTGTTTTATAAAAAACTCATAAATTAAGTAAATTAAAAGCGGTATAAATTTATATGACAATCTACTTTTATAGCACCCGCGAAGAATATGGCTGTTTCTCAAACTTTTCGCCGCACGGCTTTCAATTAGATGGATTATATTGGTCAACTAGCGAACACTACTTCCAAGCGCAAAAGTTTGTGGATACACCTCATCTAGAAAAAATCCGTCTAGTTAAAACACCTAAAGATGCCGCAAAAATGGGGCGTGAAAGAACCCGTCCCCTCCGTCAAGATTGGGAACAAGTTAAAGACGATATAATGCGGCAAGCTATGCTATATAAATTTCAAACTCATACAGATATTAGAGATATCTTACTTTCCACAGCCAAGGCAGAAATTGTTGAAAACTCGCCCATCGATTTTTACTGGGGTTGCGGATCTGATGGTAGTGGTAAAAACATGCTAGGAAAAATTTTAATGGAGGTGCGAGAGATCCTGCACCATACATACAGTACAGCATCAGAGTGAATATACAAGTAAAGTTAAGACACTTAGCAAAAAAAGTAATTTTGAGGATGAAAAAAAGGCAGCCTTTGGAGTTTTAGTTTAAATGTATGGGATCGCAAATTGTGCGATCGCTCTCCTCTAATGCTGTGTTAGTTTTCAAATAATCTTGCACTAGGGCACATGCATAAGCTGGTGCATTTAAGTTGAGAATTCGCGGCAAATTCCATAGAATCAGTGTGTTGTCATCACCCCCTGAGACAAGCATTGTCCCATCCCGACTGATTGCAATATCCCTAATTGCTGCGGTATGTCCTGTGAGAGTTGTTATTTCTGTACCATCCAGCTTCCAAAGTTTGACGGTAGCATCCACACTCCCAGAAGCAACTATTTTTCCATCGGGAGTAAACCCAACTCCCCAAATTGCAGCTGTATGACCTTTAAAAGTTTTCAGCAATTTACCTTCAACTGTCCATAACTTAACAGTATTGTCGCCACTTCCAGTAGCTACCATCTTACTGTCAGGGCTGAAGGTTATTCTCCATACTGTCGCGGAATGACCTACAAGGGTTTCGAATAACTTACCATCAAGCGTCCACAATTTAGCAGTACTATCGCCACTAGCTGAACCAACAAGCTGACCATCTGGACTAAATACGATGTGCCAGACTTCTGCCTGATGTCCTTTGAGAATCTGTGGTGCAGGGCGATCGCGCCTCCATATTTGAGAAATTTTGTCAACATTTGCCATTGCGATCGTTTGTCCATCGGGACTCAACACTGCTGCTAAGAGTTTACCGAGAGGATCTTTGTAAGTAGCGATCAGAGTGCCGTCTCGCTTCTTGAGTTTTACCTTATCATCGTAAGTCCGAAGCGCAATTAATTTGCCGTCTTCACTGAATGAAACCTCAAAGATTGCGCCCCCAGATTCAGTAAAAGTTTTGAGCAATTTACCTTGGCGACTCCAAATTTTAGCAGTGTTTTCGTGGCTAGCTGTGGCGATCGCTGAACTATCGGAGGCGATCGCTATTGACCAAATCCCAGCTTTATGGGCAATGATAGACTTTTGAAATGGGTTTTGACTCTGCCAGAGTCTAACAACGTTTTCTGCACCTGCTGAAGCAATAAAGCTCCCATCTGGACTAAAAGTCACTCCCCAAACGGATGCAGTGTCTCCTTTCAGCGTTCTCAATTCTGTACCATGAATGTTCCAAAGTTTAATTGTTTTGTCAAGACTGGCGGAGGCAATAGTCTGACCATCTGGACTAAAAGCGACTCCCGAAATCCCAGCGCTATGACCTTTAAGAGTTTTATCGGGATGGTAGCTGCTATCTGTGCTGTTTCGCTGCCAAAGTTTGACAGTTGCATCTTCACTCGCTGAAGCAATGGTCTGACTGTCGGGGCTGAAAGCTACTCCTACAACCCAACCAGTATGACCTTGGAGAGGTTTTAAAGACTTGGCATTTTGCCAGCCCGAACTGTCCCGTTTCCAGAGTTTTACTGTCTTGTCGAGACTTGCAGCGGCAACTATTTGACCATTAGGACTAAAGGTGACACCCCAAAACCCCATTGTGTAACCTTGAAACGTTTTGAGTAACATACCGTCTCGTTTCCAGAGTTTCACAGTTTTATCGAAACTGGCAGAGGCAAGGAACTGACCATCGGGACTAAAAGCTACTCCCCAGACTGAAGCAGTATGACCTTTGAAAGTGTTTAGCAAAGTGCCATCTCGCTTCCAGATTTTTATAGTGCCATCTTCGCTCGCCGAGGCGAGTATCTGGCCGTCAGAGCTAAAATCGATTGCCCTAACTGCTGCCTGATGACCTTTGAGAGTTGCAACTTCTGTACCATCACGTCGCCAAAGCTTGATTGTTTTATCTACACTTGCTGAGGCAATTAGAGAACTGTCAGGGCTGACATCTACTGCTAAAATAGCTGCTGTATGACCCGAAAAACGATTGTACTCGTCTGCTCCATAAACTGCCTGACGTAATACATTGTCAACCTGACGCTGAATATTTGTGTTTGGCTCACCTAGTTTTTGCAGTTTATGTTTGGCTTTAATTGCTTCTATAAGCGCATCCAATCTGTGATTTGAGGCAAATAATCCCTCAGAAGAGGATGCAAGCGCTCGGACTTCGCTGCTTCTGGCTTGACTTGCACTTTTAAGAGCTTTACGGTACAAAATGAAACTTCCTATGCCCAAGGAGGAAGAGATGAGCAAGCCAATACACACTGCAATTAGCAAAAATCTTTGCAGTTTAGCAGTTTTTTTCTCTTGTTCTAGTCGTGCTTCTACTTCTTTCGCACGGGCTGCCTCTAATGCTGTTTGCACTTCGCGTTGTTCACATTCAAGACTTGCAGCTAAAAATTGATAATCTAAATCGCTCAAACTTTTGCCCTGCGCCCAATTTTGAGTGTCTTTTAGAGCCTGTCCTCGCAAAAGACGCGATTCATCTTTAAAGGAAGAAGCTACCCAAGAATTGAATGTTTGAGAGTAGGGGCGGAGATTGTCTAACTGCTTGATTGCCCATTCAGCATTGAAAACATTCTGATAGATGGGATTTTTAATTTTGAGATAGCCGTTGTGTTTCTCGACTAAACCAGATAACAACAGTTCTGTCTGTTCTTGACTATCATCTGTCGGCACACAAAGATCGGGCATACGGGGAAACACGCAAAGAGGAAAACTTTTCTCCCCTGCTCCCCTGCTCCCCTGCTCCCCTACTTCTTCTGATTGCAACACTCGTTGATAAAGCCCTAGTAATCTTCCGGCTCGGTGTTTGTTAAAAAGTAGGCGATCGCGAATTGTGCGGAGGTGTTCGGGATCGTCCTTGGCTTCCCAGTGTTGAATAATCTGCGATCGCACAAATTCTTCTACCCAAGATGCTTCAGTTTCTAGCGGTAAATCAATTTTTCGATTAGATGTTTCTAAAGCTGTGTGGACAATTAACTGACAGAGTTTTTGGGTAAGAAATGGTTGTCCCCCACTCCAGTAAAGAATCTCTTGAAGTACTGCTTCCGGTTGAGTAATAACTTCCTCTAATCCCTTTATCAATGGCGTGGCTTCATGGAGTTGAAAGCCGTGTAAATCTATCGCTGTACCAATATTAAAAGGTGTGCGATGTTTGTCAGAGATTAGGTCCGATGGACTGGCTACCCCAAATAGCGTAAATCCCAAGCGTTGAAAATTAGGGTTGTGTGCGTGCTGATTATAACAATGACGAATCCAGGCAAAAAAGTCACCAACAGGAAAACCCAAACTTAACAAACTATCAATCTCATCAATGAAGATGAAAATCCGTTCGGGTTTGGTGTTTGGCAGCAACACTTCTTCTACGAACTGGTGGAGTTTTTGCACTGAGGAAAGACCTGCTTGCATCTCCCACCATTGCTGAAATTTGACTTTTTCTACCAGATTTAAGGCGTAGAACAAGCTGATAATAATCCCTTTATACCATTGTTCCGGTGTAGTATCCTCGCTACCCAATGTGGTCATATCTAAGTAAACACAGCTATAGCCTTTTTGTCTAAGACGATAACTTGTACGCTGTAGTAGCGATGATTTGCCCATCTGACGAGAATTGAAGACGTAACAAAAATCACCAGCCTTCAGGCTTGTATAAAGCCTTTCGTCTGCCTGACGGATAACATAAGTGGGATCGTCACTGCGAAGACTACCCCCTACCTGGTATCTCATATTGAAGTAAGATTATCAAACAAAGACATTAACACAACGAATAGTAATTGAATTGTAGAATTCTGCGAAACTATAATTGTTTGGCCAAATCAGCATGGTGGAGTTCGCAAGGCGGTTAAGATGCGATCGCTATTTTTTACTTAGTATCCTAGAGTGCAAAATGTAGCAGCAAAGATGATTCGACATCCAGCTTAAGGGCTGTGATATTATGGGAGACTGCTACATACATTTAGAAAAACTAGAAATTGAATCAATCATGGCTCTGACGCAACTGCGGAAACAAGAAATCATTTCCAATTACCAAGTTCACGAAACCGACACGGGATCGTCCGATGTCCAAGTTGCCATGCTAACTGAGCGCATTAACCGCCTCAGCGAACATCTCCAAGCAAATAAAAAAGACCATTCTTCTCGCCGGGGACTGTTGAAGCTAATTGGTCAGCGCAAGCGCCTTCTAGCGTACATATCGCAGGAAAGCCGCGAAAAGTATCAAGCTTTGATCGCTCGCCTCGGTATTCGTGGATAGGGACTAAAGCTTATGTCTGCTGAAGAATCTGAACGCAGTCGTCTGCCCTTTGAACCAAACAAAAAGCGCCAAAAACCCGCAAAAACTCAAAGTAAACCAGCAGCACAGCCACAAGAATCAGGCAAACAGGCTGATAAAAAACAGACTTACACCAAACAAGAGATGGCTATTCCCCAAGTAGTCAGCCAGAGGATGATCCGACGGGTAGCTGTGTTCTGTGGCGTACCAACAGCTTTGGGCATTAGCGCCCTGGTTGTAAGCTATTTGCTTGCTATCTACTCCGACATCCAACTACCTCCCATCGCTGTGTTATTGGTGAACATGGGATTATTTGGTTTGGGAGTCTTAGGGATAACTTATGGCGTTCTTTCTGCCTCTTGGGATGAAGAAAGAGTTGGAAGTTTGCTAGGTTTGAGTGAGTTCAACACCAATTGGGGACGAATGGTGGAAGTTTGGCGCGAAACTCGGCAAAAAAACTCATAATTAATGGCGCTCAGGTATTAGGTAACTGCGGTATTGGGTAAATTAAGAAGTGAATGTTGAAGTTGAAATTTTATAACTTCAACATTGCTAATTAAAATTATATAATCTTTTTATACCTACATCCAGCTACCCAGTAGTAAAACTACTGACTGAGCGCTATATTTTGTTTGTAAATAAATTTTATTTTTAACTACTCGTAATTAATGCAATAAGCAACAATAAGGTTAGGCCATTTACAAAAAAAATTTACTCGATTAATCAGGAACTTTCACATGATTATAGTAATGAAAAGTGGTTCCCCAGAGGCGGAAATAAACCGCATCGATCAGGAATTAACTAGCTGGGGACTAACTCCAGAAAAAATTGTTGGTCAACACAAAGTAGTTATTGGTCTTGTTGGTGAAACTGCTAGCTTAGATCCACTACAAATTCAGGAACTTAGTCCCTGGATTGAGCAGGTATTGCGGGTAGAGCAGCCATACAAACGAGCCAGCCGCCAATACCGTCACGGTGAAGCTTCAGAAGTAGTAGTTAATACTCCCAATGGAGATGTGATATTTGGCGAACACCAGCCTTTGGTAGTTGTTGCTGGCCCCTGTTCCGTAGAAAATGAAGAAATGATTGTGGAGACAGCACGGCGCGTTAAGACGGCTGGAGCTAAGTTTTTGCGCGGCGGGGCATATAAACCTCGGACTTCACCTTACGCCTTTCAAGGACACGGCGAGAGTGCTTTGGATTTATTAGCGAAGGCGCGAGAAGTTAGTGGACTAGGTATTATTACAGAAGTAATGGATGCCGCTGACCTGGATAAAATTGCCGAAGTTGCTGACGTGATTCAGGTTGGGGCAAGAAATATGCAGAATTTCTCCTTGCTCAAAAAAGTGGGAGCGCAGCCGAAACCAGTTCTCTTAAAGCGGGGAATGGCGGCTACTATTGAAGATTGGTTGATGGCAGCCGAGTATATTTTGGCATCTGGTAATCCCAATGTAATTTTGTGTGAAAGGGGAATACGTACCTTTGACCGCCAGTATACGCGAAATACGCTAGATTTATCGGTAGTGCCAGTGTTGCGAAAGCTGACTCACCTGCCAATTATGATTGACCCCAGCCACGGCGTAGGTTGGTCTGAGTTTGTGCCTTCAATGGCAATGGCTGCGATCGCAGCTGGCACAGATTCCCTGATGATAGAAGTTCACCCCAATCCTGCCAAAGCTTTATCAGACGGGCCTCAATCTCTGACTCCAGACCGTTTCGATAACTTGATGCAAGAATTAGCGGTAATTGGTAAAGCAGTAGGACGCTGGCAGCAATCAGCAGTTGCTCTAGCTTAAAAATCAGTCTTCTCGATCGGCAAAAAAAAGGACGGGCAAAATACCCATCCCAGAAAATTCACTTTTACTCAATAGAAAAACTTTTATTGTACTGGTTGGGTGGGGAAGGCACCTGGTTGTACGGCTACGTTAAGATTCTGTCCATTGCGACGTAATTCTAAGCGCAAATCACCCCCGACTTGGCTATTTTCTACTACCTTTTGGACACTGCTGGCATCTGTGACTGTTTGCCCGCCGAGCTTTTGGATAACATCACCAGCCCGTATCCCTGCTTTAGCAGCTGGTGAATTTGGCACAACTTTCACAACTAATACACCTTTATCTTCACTTACACTCAAACCACTATTAGGATCTGAGTTGATGTTTTGTTTTAGCTGAGGCGTTAACCCTACCATCTGAATTCCCAAATAAGGATGTTCTACTTTGCCTGTAGCTATTAGTTGGCTGGAAATGCGTTGTGCTGTATTGATGGGAATAGCAAAACCTAATCCTTGTGCCCCTTGGATAATGGCTGTATTCATGGCAATTACCTCACCACGATAATTTAGCAAGGGGCCACCAGAGTTACCGGGATTAATGGCTGCATCAGTTTGAATATACTCTACTCGTTTATCGGGAGCGCCTATTAAATTGCTACTTCGTCCAGTAGCACTGATAATTCCGGTAGTTACTGTATTATCTAGTCCAAGTGGGTTGCCGATCGCGATCGCCCATTCTCCAGGTTGCAGTTTATCTGAGTTACCCAATGCTACTAAAGGCAGATTGTCCGCCTGAATCTTGACAACAGCAACATCAGTCAAGTCATCTTTTCCTAAAACCTTTCCTTTAAAGCTACGTCCATCCTTAAGTGTTACTGTTACCGTGTCAGCACCATCAACTACGTGAGCATTAGTGAGAATACGACCATCAGCACTAATAATAAAACCTGAACCAGTACCCCGTTCTACGCGATTCTGTTGTTGTGGCATTTGAGAGCCAAAGAAGCGTTGGAAAAATGGATCGTTAAATTCATCTGGTCTCTGGGTTTTTACTGTTCGGGAAGAATCAATTCGCACTACAGCCGGCCCAACCCTTTGTACCACCTTGGTAACAAAGTTAGGATCTGTGGCAGCTGGTAATGGAGGAGCAGCATTTACTCGACTCACAGCCAAATTAGATGCATTTTCAGACACCATCTGAGGGTGTCCAGCCATATAGCCGCCTGCAAATGTCATACCCGATCCCAGCAGCACCAGCGATAGAGAGGCGGCAGCCTTTTTCCAGGGTGCTCGATTATGGTATTTGACATCAGCAGTGTTAGATAAAATGCTATTTGATGGGTGTTCTCCATCACGAGATTGGTTTTGCATTGCTGTCTGGAAGGATATTTAGATGTATTACTAATGTAGATATGATTTGTGACAGTTTTGTTGCGGAGGTATTGCGTTGTTGTGAAAGCTTTGGTATTTTATTAAACCGTTTTGAAATATACTCATTCGTAGGGACACACAGTTGTCATGCGTGTAAACTTAGAGCCAGAGAAATTTATAATCGCTAATTTAAGGTTAACTTGACTGCGTGTTTCTGTACCATGCCTGAAGGAATAAAAATGCCACAGGGGAAAATCTTATTGAAACCTGGCACTTTATGGACAAGTGTTAAAGAACGGACTAATCATGCTTTGCAATGTGGGGCGCTACTGTCGATACCGACAGAATTTGAATTTGTCGAACAGGATGGCGTGCGCTTTTTGGTGCGGATTTTGTCTAATCTGAATCGCAAAAAAGCAGCTAAGGAGAAACAAGAAAAACAATCTGTTCTCTCTGGTGAAGAGTTTAACCCTTTTTTGCCTTATGAAGAAGATTTATTTGTGGCAGATATCTCCGATACTCATGTATGTATCTTCAATAAATACAATGTTGTCGATTATCACCTGCTGATCGTTACCCGTGCCTTCGAGGAACAGGAAAGTTTGCTGAATTTGGAAGATTTTGCCGCTATGTGGGCGTGTTTAGCTGATTTTAATGGTTTAGCATTTTACAACAGTGGCAAAAGCGCAGGTGCTAGTCAGCGACACAAACACTTGCAATTAGTACCACTACCCCTTGCATCTTCAGGGTTACAGATACCTATTGAACCTTTACTGACAGCAGCACAATTTCAAGACTCGAAGGCAACTTTAACAAAGCTTCCTTTTGTACACGCTTTTGCGCCACTAAATCCTGATTGGATGCGATCGCCATTCACAGCAGCCGAAGGAACACTAGAAGTTTATCGCACTTTGCTAGGGACTGTGGGTTTAGATACAAGGCAATGTGGTGCTTACAACCTGCTAGCAACACGAGAATGGATGTTAATCGTACCGCGAAGGCAGGAGCATTTCCAATCTATCTCTGTGAATTCATTAGGATTCGCTGGTGCTTTGCTAGTGCGAAACGCAGCAGAAATGGAGATTCTCAAAGCCCAAGGGCCGATGACCATTCTCAAAAACGTTGCTATATCTTAATCAAGTTGGTACGATGTCCGTGTTAAAAAGTTATTTGGGTAGTTACCCTGAAGTGCCTGGGTAAAAGATTTGGGTCTTGGGAATCAGGACTCCTGCCCTTGAAGGGAAGTCAGACCAATAGAACTAAAGAGTCCTGGAGGTTATTCCCGATAAATTGGGAAGCCTCATCGTATAATATAGCGGGGTAGTTAACTATAATGCTCTTACTATGAGCATCTACCAATTCCTCAAAAAATCTTATACACAACCTCGTCGGCGTGAAAATGACTGGCGGTTGTTTTTGCGTTTAGTGCCTTATGCCCGTCGTAGCGGACGACTGTTAACGCTGTCGATGTGCCTACTTGTACCGCTTGCACTAGCTAATGCCATACAACCTCTGTTGATTGGCCAAATTATCTCCCTAATTCGCAATGAACCAAGCACTTACGAATTTCTCAAAAATCGCCCCTTGTCCCAAGGGCTAAATATTCTGGAGGGATTGTTGTTCGTTGCGATCGCAATCCGATTGTTTTTGACAGGCTACCAGGGTTATTTAGTACAGAAGCTAGGGCAAGAAATCACCGTAGCAATTCGCCAAGACTTATTCCAACACGTAACATCCCTAGCAGTACGCTTTTTTGATCGCACACCTGTAGGTAAATTAATCACCAGAATTACTAGCGATGTGGAAGTATTAGGCGATGTCTTTTCTACTGGGGCAATTGGCATCGTATCTAATTTGTTTTCCATGCTGGTGATCTTGGGTTTAATGTTTTCCATCCAATGGCAACTCACTTGCTTGTTGCTATTGATGCTGTTACCAGTTACCTGGTTAATTGTTTACATTCAGCAACGGTACCGCAAAGCTAATTACAAAGGGCGGGAAGAACTTTCTATATTGAACTCACAGTTACAAGAAAATGTCCTTGGCATTAACGTAGTGCAGTTATTTCGCAGAGAAAAATTTAATTCCGAATTGTTTCGCGCCACCAACAGCCACTACACTCAGCAAATGGATCGAACCATCTTTTATGATTCATTTATTTCAGCAACCTTAGAATGGATTGGGCTGATTGCGATCGCAGCTGTTTTGTACATGGGTAGTTCGTTACTCTCAGGAAAAAGTTTAGCTTTTGGGACTTTATCTGCATTTATCTTGTATGCCCAGCGATTATTTGACCCTTTAAGAGATTTTGCCGAAAAATTTACAGTCATTCAAGCTGGTTTTACCGCCATTGAACGCGTAGGCGATATATTAGATGAACCGATAGAAATCCGCGATCGCGCCAATGTGCGCTTTTCAATATTTGATGCTAAATTCGGCTACATAGACGAGATCGTTGCAAATCTAGAATCCCCAGATATAACTTCCCCACCTGAACTTGGCGAGATTCGCTTCGATCGTGTCTGGTTTGCTTACAAAAATGATGATTATGTAATTAAAGACTTAGATTTTACCATTCGTGCTGGTGAAAAAGTGGCCTTAGTCGGCCCCACAGGTGCGGGTAAAACTTCGATCATCCGGCTTCTGTGCCGCCTCTACGAACCCACCCAAGGACGCATTCTCATCGATGGCGTAGATATTCGAGAAGTCCCACAGGCAGAACTGCGGCGCTATATGGCAGTGATTTTACAAGATGGCTTTTTGTTTGCAGGCGATGTTAAAAGCAACATTTCTTTAGGAGATGGCTATACCATTGAACAGATTCAACAAGCAGCAGAGCAAACCAATATTGCCCAGTTTATAGAAGAACTACCCCAAGGTTATGATACTCAACTTCGAGAACGGGGCACAAATATTTCTAGTGGTCAAAAACAACTTTTAGCCTTTGCACGGGCTGCCATTCGCGATCCCCAAATTTTAGTATTAGATGAAGCTACCGCTAGTTTAGATGTTGGCACAGAAGCTTTAGTTCAAGAGGCATTAAACCAGCTATTGCTCAGACGTACTGCTATTATTATCGCTCACCGCCTCTCTACAATTCGCAATGTAGACCGGATTTTTGTTTTGAAGCGTGGCGAATTAATCGAACAGGGAAGTCACGATCAACTACTGAAACAAGGAGGGCTTTATGCCACTTTGCATAACTTACAGATGTTGGGAACCTAATAAATAGGTAGGAAAAAATTAAGATGAATAGTTGCGTGAGCTAGGTATTGACTCTGTGCCTACGGTACGGCACGTTGGCGCGGCGAACGAGCGTCATAAACCGTCGTAGACATCGCATAACCTCAAGAGATGCTGGGAATAATAATTTTGGGACATCAGCACCAAAAATTCCATGAAACAGCAAAAAAATCAGTTCAGCCATCTTACTGCGATCGAAAGAAGTTATCTATCATTTCCTGCACAGTTTTTATTAAATCAAAACCTTCTCCAAGGCAAAATACTAGACTTTGGTTGTGGCTTTGGTAATGATGTTAAGATATTACGCCGAAAAGGTTGTAATATTACAGGCTATGACCCTTATTATTTTCCAGAATATCCTGATACTAAATTTGATACAATAATTTGCTTTTATGTTTTAAATGTTTTATTTACTGAAGAACAAACTAATGTTCTTATGGAAGTATCACACTTATTAAAACCAGGAGGGAAGGCTTATTATGCTGTAAGAAGGGATCTTAAAAAAGAAGGATTTCGAGAACATTATGTCCATAAAAAGGCTACTTATCAGTGTATTGTAAAACTTCCCTTTACTTCAGTTTGCTTAGATGAATATCGGGAATTATATGAGTATGTTCACTATAATCATCAGCGAAATTCATCTAATTATTGTATATTCTGTAATCCCCATAAAACTCTTAAATTAGTAACTGAATCAGCAACTGCTTATGCTATTTTTGATGGCTATCCTATAAGTAAAGGACACGTTTTAGTTATTCCCAAACGTCATGTTAGCAGTTATTTTGAACTACCATTGAAAGAGCAATCTGCTTGCTGGTTTATGGTGAATAAAGTACAAGAAATTCTCAAAGCAGAATTTGAACCTGATGGCTTTAATATAGGAATGAATATCAATCGAGCCGCCGGTCAAAATATTATGCACGCCAGTATTCATATTATCCCTCGCTACAAAGGTGATACTGTCTCTAATAAAAGTGGAATCAGGAATGTTATTCCCAAAAAACAATAGTTTTTCTCTAAGAATTCATGAGCCAGAATTACAATACTTCTCGTTAACTGCTGTATGTTCCGTCATTGCGAGCAAAGTGAACCAATCCCAGAGACTTTGTGATTGCTTCGCTTCGCTCGCAATGACAGACATCTTAATATTTAATTATGCCTACCTACTTAACCCAGATTATCTGGATCTATTCCTAGCGCTCTTAATTGTTCTGTCAATTGTTGCACCCGTTCTTCTGCTTGTTGAGCGCGTTGTGTCTCTTGTTTTACTTGTTCTGCGGGCGTGAGATAACGTTGTCCTTGTTCATCATACCAATACATCCATTCCCGCGTTACACCGCAATAATTTCCTCTTTCGCAACCAATTCCTAAGCCAATCTCTGGTAGCCAAACGGGATTTCCCTCTTGTAATTCATACTTACCATTAACTAACTTATGTACTTCCAGATGCGGTTTGCGGCGGCGGCGAGAGGAATAAATCACGTAATAAAGTACACCCAAAGCCTCATATTCATCCAGTTTAGTAGTGTATTCCTTGCGATAATTTTGAGAAACTACTTCTAGGACGAAAATCGGTACAACATTTTCATCCCACAGCACATAACTGGGACGCAACTCTTCATCATAAAACCGCTCTACCCCTAAGCTCAAAAACCCATCTGGTACAATGGCCGGTTTATCGGGGTGATAATAAACACCCATATCTATGGCAAATAGCCAGTCCATGCGTTCTGCCCAAAGTATCAGCAGGATCGCCTTTAGCAAACCTGGTATCAATTCTTGCAGTTCATTATCCACAGGTGTTTCGTCAGAGTCTGGTAGCTCCTCGGCTGAGGGCAAGTACCTTGGCAAGTTGTACTCTAACATGGCTGGTTTCCCCAAAACTCAAAGGATATTTGGCTCACCAGAATTATAGCGATTTCTCCGCAACTATATCAAAAGTTGCCCTCCAGTCAAGAATGCAAGCGTTTCTGCCACACGAAGGTGATAAAATTTTGGTGACTCTTAACTATTAATAAATATATAAGTGCTTAGTGTTATTAATGTTTTATATTTAGCGACAGGGTGGCGCAAATAGCCACTCATGTTCAAAATACTTAGGAGGCAGTACCCATCGCGAAGAACTCACCCTTCGATCCGATCGCCACGTAGCGTCAGTAAAGGTTAAGTTGATATTCAAACAAATAATTTTGCTGAATTGCGACAGATAAAGACTAAACTAAAAAGTCTTGTGCAGCAAAACCTGTAGCTTTAAATGAAGTAATCATGTCTAAGGTTCTTGTCTCAGATTCTATTGACCAAGCTGGAATTGACATTCTTTCGCAAGTTGCTACCGTTGATGTCAAACTAGGTCTAAAACCAGCCCAACTGCTCGAAATTATTGGTGAATATGATGCGCTGATGATTCGCTCTAGTACGCGGGTAACTCAAGAAATCATTGAAGCCGGCACTCAACTAAAAATCATCGGTCGTGCTGGCGTGGGTGTGGATAATGTGGATGTCCCGGCTGCCACACGTCGGGGAATTGTGGTAGTCAATTCTCCAGAGGGAAATACAATTGCCGCCGCAGAACATGCACTAGCAATGATTTTGGCTTTGTCTCGCCACATCCCCGATGCTAACGCCTCGGTGAAACGCGGTGCATGGGATCGCAATAGCTTTGTCGGCGCGGAAGTCTACAAAAAAACTCTCGGCGTTGTCGGTTTGGGTAAAATTGGCTCCCATGTTGCGGCTGTAGCTAAGACAATGGGGATGAAACTCCTAGCTTATGACCCTTTTATTTCTACAGAACGAGCCGAACAAATTGGCTGTCAGTTGGTGGAGTTAGATTTACTTTTCCAGCAAGCAGACTATATCACCCTGCACATCCCCAAAACCCCAGAAACCACCCACTTAATCAATGCCACAACTCTGGCAAAGATGAAACCCACAGCCCGGATTATCAACTGCGCTCGTGGTGGGATCATTGATGAAGTAGCTTTAGCAGCAGCTTTAAAAGCAGGTAAGATTGGGGGTGCAGCCTTAGATGTGTTCGAGTCTGAACCACTGGGTGAATCGGAATTGCGATCGCTAGGCAAAGAAGTTATCCTCACCCCCCACTTGGGAGCCTCTACCGCAGAAGCTCAAGTGAATGTGGCTATTGATGTTGCCGAACAAATTCGGGATGTCCTTTTAGGATTACCAGCCCGTTCAGCCGTCAACATTCCCGGACTCGGCCCCGACGTGTTGGAAGAACTCAAACCCTACATGCAACTAGCAGAAACTCTAGGTAATCTGGTAGGACAGCTAGCTGGCGGACGGGTGGAAGTACTCAATATTCGACTGCAAGGAGAACTCGCGACCAACAAAAGTCAGCCTTTGATAGTAGCTGCCCTCAAAGGATTACTTTACCAAGCTCTGCGGGAACGGGTAAATTACGTCAATGCCAGCATAGAAGCCAAAGAACGCGGAATTCGGGTAATTGAAACCCGCGATGCTTCTATCAGAGACTATGCCGGAACGCTTCATCTAGAAGCCACAGGTACTTTAGGTACTCATTCTGTCACAGGTGCTTTGCTGGGTGAACGGGAAATCCACCTGACTGATGTTGATGGTTTCCCCATTAACGTCCCACCTAGCAAATATATGCTGTTTACCCTGCACCGCGATATGCCGGGGATTATCGGCAAACTTGGTTCATTACTCGGCAGTTTCAATGTGAATATTGCCAGTATGCAAGTAGGTCGTAAAATCGTCCGTGGTGATGCGGTAATGGCTCTGAGTATAGATGACCCTTTACCTGAAGGCATTTTGGATGAGATTATAAAAGTCCCTGGTATTCGGGACGCGTATACAGTAACACTTTAGGAGTCAGGAGTCAGGAGCCAGGAGTCAAAAGAAATAATTCCTCCTGACTCTTGAATTCTGACTCCTGAATTCTGAAAGATGGCAAACACCTGGTGGGAACTACAGATTTTATGTGAGCCAGACCTAGAAGATTCGATCTTTTGGCGACTGGAAGATTTTGGCTGTCGTGGGACAGCTAGTGAAAATAAGGGAAATTCATTTTTAGTCAAGGCTTATTTATCCACAATTCAAACACAGCTACTAGATTTGGCAGCGCTGTCACTGTGGCTGCGTCAAGATGCCCTTTGTGTAGGACTTTCATCTCCTTCGCTGCAATGGCAGTTAATTGATGAGGAAGACTGGGCAACTAGCTGGAAACAATATTGGCATCCGCAAGAAATAGGCGATCGCTTCTTAATTAATCCCGCTTGGCTACCATTACCAGAAATAACGGAACGGTTAGTGATTCGTCTTGACCCAGGTGTAGCATTTGGTACGGGCAACCATGCCACCACCCAGTTATGTTTGGAATCCCTGGAAATGCGGCTAAGTGGAGTTTCTCAATCCTTTGTGGGTAATAGTGGGAAACATGAACACCTGATAATTGCGGATATTGGCTGTGGTTCTGGTATCCTTTCCATTGGAGCGCTGCTACTGGGAGCAGAGAAAGTCTATGCAGTAGATAACGATCCTTTGGCGGTGCAATCAACTATCAGTAATGGTGTCCTGAATGACATTGGCTCAGAACGTTTACTACCTGCACTGGGAAGTGTAGACGTTTTGACAAAACTGATTGAGAAACCAGTGGACGGTATTGTATGCAATATTTTGGCTAATGTGATTATTGAGTTGATTCCAGAAATGAGTGCGATCGCTAAACCTGAAACTTGGGCGATCTTCAGTGGTATTTTACTAGAACAATCTAAAGCTGTTGCTGACGCTTTAGAAAAACATGGTTGGGTCGTAGCTACCCTGTGGAAACGAAAAGAATGGTGTTGCTTGAATGTACGGCGTTCTTAACCTACGGAAAAATACACACTGGAGGGGCAATATATAAATTGCCCCTGCCTGAAAATGAAAGTTTCAGCTATTCGACTTAAGTATAAGTAATCAAGCAATCTGAAGTGACATAATATAGCGGTTCTCAGTTAAGTGAGGTACAAGAACCCCACCCCCAACCCCCTCCCCGCAAGCGATGAGGGGACTATGATGTAACTCATGTGATTAGGAAACGCTATATATAAATTACCCACTATTGACTTTTGAAACCAGCGATGAAAGAACGGCTACAAATCCACAAAAAAGCTGACTCATCCGCTTCTAAGTCAGAACAAAGTCAGTTGCGATGTTTTACGCCTACGCAACTGTTAACTAATCACTCTCAACTTGGCTCCCACAAGCCTATAGTACAGGCAAAATTAGAGAATCAGAAATTTCAACAGGATCGGTTTGAGGCAACAAAACTCCAAATTCAAGCCAAGCACGGCACTATCACGCCAGAAGGACAAGAACGACTCACTGTATTACAAGCAAAGATGAATGAGTCGTTGCAGCAAGGAAAGAAACACTCTGCCCAATTTGGTCATAACATTGACAAAATGGCGATAAAACGTGCCGATACTGTCTCACTAGCACAAATGCAACCCCTCCTAGAACCACTAATACAGCCAAAACTCACTATTGGTCAACAAGGAGATCGGTATGAGCAAGAAGCGGATAGAGTAGCTACTTCTGTAGTTAGCCAAATTAATCTACCTACTCTGCAAACCCAGGAAGGAGAGCAAAGGAACCTACCAGGTAGCAGAAACGAACAAACAAGCCCTGAAGAAATATTAGCAGCAAATAACTCAGCAGATAAAAAACAAAAATTTTTACAAGATTACTCACTAGCCAAAACACTAGTAAATGGCATAGATGACACATTGCCAGAAGATAAAATTCTGGAACAACTATTCAAAAACTTTGCAAACATCCAATTTCAATACACAATGGTGAGCAAGAGTCCAGAAACTCTCTTGAAAGGCTCTCCAGAAGGAGATTGTCAAACATTAGCTCGGACTTTTAAAAAGGTTGCAGAAGAATATTTTGGCATCGAAAAAATAACAGTTGAAAGCATTGCTAAACCTTTTTTAAGTGAAGCTGGAGTTACACCATACCAAGGTAAAAAACCTAATTGTGATGATGGTAAGCGGTGGTTTTTCCAAAATCATTATTGGGCTACTTGGAATGGTAAAGTTTACGATGTTTTATTCCTAAGCCATAAACGAACTGAAGCAGATATGGCAAAACAGGTGCAACCACTTACATCTATGCTGATGCCTGAGCAAGAGTACTATGAAACAGAAAAAGGGAAAATTGTATATCCAATTGTGAATAAGTACTCAACTGTAGAAATTAGTATATTTGAGAAGCTGAAAAACTTTGTTAATAATCTTGGGAGATTTTTCTCGGATAATATGAGTGCGATAATAAATAAAATTCAGTCTTTATTAGCCAAAGGTGGAAACAACACTAGTGGTTTTGATTCTTTAATAAGAGAACTAGAAAAAAATAAAACTAGTACTACAATCTCGAACAATCAAAATCAATAATTCCAGACTAACTCATTTGTACAATGATTACAACAAGGCAACCACTCTGCCCCTTGGATCGCCAGTATATCCTTTAAAATTGCTATTTCTTATTTTTCCATCTAAAATAGATAATTTTTAATTAATATAGGACTCCTATAGCGTTTCCTAATCATACAAGGTACATCATAGCCCCCTCATCGCTTGCGGGGAGGGGGTTGGGGGTGGGGTTCTTGTACCTCACTCAACTGAGAACCGCTATATTTGATTTTTGAATAAGACTAAGAGAAAATACTGAAAGAGGTAGAATTGTTTTTGTGAAGTCGTTTTTTGTTCTAAACTTTGATTATTTACTCAACTTTAATCAAACTGCTAACGCGATATTGCTTAACTGCTTTTAGTTGCATTTCTTTGGCTGAATTCAATGCACTTATGACTCGATCGCAAGCTTCAACTCTGGCTTTGTAAGCACCTAATAGACTCTTATCTGGAACTGCAAAATCAATCTGAACTTCTGCCCAATCTTCATCCTCTCCTTGAGAGACTTCTTGTTTTGCCACGACTTGTCCACTTTTCAAGTAATTGAGCCAAGTCCAACCTAATTGCATCCAAATTTCGCGTTCGGCAATTTGCTCAAATTTGCTTAAACCTGCCCATCCTCGGTAGAACTGACGCAAACCAGAAACCGAACCATTTCTATTTACCAGTAAATTAAGGGCTTCTGGTTCTAAATGTCCCCAGAAACACCCTTGGGGTAAGTCAGCTAAAGTGGGGGCAAATTGATGACCACCAAAGTGAGTGGTTTGCCAAACTCTTAACTTTCCCTGAGAAACTGGAGCATATTCTTTACGTAATCGCCGATATATAGGATTGCCAAATCTACCACAGGCAAGGTCAACTTGAGCATGAGTGCAAACCATAAGTTCACGAATGTGACTCGTTTGTTGCTCATACTCCTGAAACTGTGATAAATCGTTGGGCTGTTGCATCAACTGTTTGAGTATTGCTGTTACTAGAACAGTTGCTTTTTCTTCTGGAACAACAAACTCCTGTTTCTCAAACTGAGAAAATAATTTGGCAGGACGATAGTAGTACAACACACGGGTAAAGCCAGGGTGAGAGTACTCGCTATCAGGGGCAATTAACATTGGTCGGATGTTGATTCCCTGCTCCTCAACCTCTTGGAACAAACTTATTAATGGCTTGATTGTTGGATTTTCATAAAAAATTTCTTGCGGCCAAGGTTGGGGAATTTCCATAATCAGCCAATAGTCATAAGTTCCTGCCGTACCAATTGGATCTTCTCCACTAGCTTTAGAAACTAATGAGCAAAAACGACAATCTGTAAGGGAAAATTGATCGGTTTGTTGAGTTTGCATATTGGTAAATAAGTTGTCTGATCTCAGTAAAAAAATATTAATTAATACTACTTAAAAGCTGTTGCGAGCGCTCTTGGCGTGGACGCTGACCAAGCATTACTATTTTCAAGCCGCTAGCAGGGGGATAGTTAACACCTATAGCTTTAGGTTTTTCTACTTTTTGATGTGCTAATGCTAATTGATAGCGTGAGAGAATTGTTGCTAATACTAGTTTCATTTCAACAAGTGCTAATAACTCACCTGGGCAACGACGAGCGCCACCACCAAATGGGAGAAATTCATAGGGAGAATATTCTTTTTCTAGAAACCGTTCTGGTCTGAATTGCTTTGGTTGTGGATATAAATCCTCGCGTTGATGAGTTAAATATATACATCCTCTAACTACTGTACCTGGGTCTAATTTGTAGCCCATTACTTCAATTGGTGATTCTACAAGTCGAGGAAATGTAATAACCTGAGTTGGATAAATTCGTAGAGATTCATTACAAACCGCACTTAAATAAGGTAATGTGATAATCTTCGCAGGGTCTAGAGATTCACCAAGGCTATCAAGTTCTTCTAATAATCGTTCACGAACACCAGGTGTACTGTGAATCCAGTACAAAGCCCAACTGATAGCAGTGGCTGATGCATCTTGACCACCAAATAGTAATGATGGAAATAAATCTCGGATATATTCATAGGCCATTGGTTGACCCGTTTCATCACAAGCAGACACTAATTCTGATAATACGTCGGTACGCAAAGGGTCTACTTGTTGGCGACACTCTTCAATTTCAGCGTGGAGTAGCTTATCAAATTGCCGTTGTAGATAAAGCCAATATCCCCAAGGACTCCATCGACCCAAATCCCTTTTGAGAAAAGGATAAGACAGAGATATATCTAGCCAGCGAGAACGAGCATAACTTATAAGCTTAGAAAACAGTTCTCGGAATTGCTCATAACGCTCCCCCTCATGCAATCCAAACAATGATGGCAAAACTACTTCTAGGGTAATCTTTTGCATAGTCGGGTAAGCAAGAAAAGATTTACCTACAGCTAGTTGACTCATTACCTTTTCTGTTGTTTTACAGATATGCTGACCGTAAGCTTGTGTTTGAGTTTGGCGCATAGGCGACATCAACAACTTACGGCGATTTCTATGGGGTAATCCATCTAAGGCCAGCAATCCGTTACTGCCAACAATAGATGCTCCATCTTGATTTAACTTACCAGAGGCTGTAATCTCCTTACTATTGGTAAAAATTTGCTTCATCCCTTCCGGGTTGCTGACTATGACCATTGGTGTGGAATCAGCCATAATAGTAAAAATATCACCATAGCGATCGCTCATAGCATCCATGAAGCGAAGAGGATCGGTTTCAAATTGATAAGCAAGCAATAAAGCTGGAGTTTTTGGGCCTTCGGGTAGTTTCATTAGGATTGCGTTAAAATTTACTAAACTGAACTAAAAACCGATAATTTTGACTGTTCCTGATGTTTACGCCGTCCATGCAGGATCATATTTACACCACTAGCAGGGGAGCAAATAAGACCGCCAAACTTGGGGCGTTCTGGTCGTTTACTTACTAGTTCTAATTGATAGCGTGAAATAATTGTTGCTAATACAAGCTTCATTTCAAATAAGGCAAAACTTCCGCCAATACAAACACGAGAGCCACCCCCAAAAGGGAGAAATTCATAAGGAGAGAACTGTTTTTCTAAAAAGCGTTCAGGCTTAAATTCTTTTGGTTCTGGGTATAAATCTTCGCGTTGATGCGTTGAATAAATATTACTAATAAGTACTGTGCCGGGATGTAATTCGTAGCCCATCACTTCAACAGGAGATTCTACTAACCGGGGAAATGCAAACAACTGAGTTGGATAAATTCGCAAAGCTTCGTTGCAAACAGCGCTTAGATAAGGTAGTGCAATAATGCTCATCGGGTCTGGATTTTCACCAAGGCTATCAAGTTCCTCAAGCAGTCGTTTGTGAATAGCAGGTAAACGGTGAATCCAATATAGTGACCAACTAATTGCAGTTGCTGAAGCATCTTGAGCCGCGAATATGGGTGATAGAAGTAGATCACGCACCTCTTCATTACTTAAGGGTTCACCTGTTTCATCATGAGCAAATATTAAATCAGAAAGCATGTCAGTGCGTGAAGAATCAGCCACTCGGCGACGTTCTTTAACTTCCGAATATAGCAATTCAAAAATCTTCTCTCGAAGATGAAGCATATATCCTTGGGGACTCCACCGACCTAAATCTTGGTTTAGTAAAGGTAATTTTGATATAAATTGAAATAGTTTAGATTGCTCCAATTGAAACATCGAAACAAATAAATGTTTGATTTTGTCATGAATTTCGCCTTCACGTAATCCCAACACAACCTCTATACCTATTGGCAGAGTGATTTCTTCTATGATTGGATAAGCTACAAAAGGCTTCCCAATCATTTGTTGATTCATAATTTTTTCTGTAAGTTCGCAAATACGTTGTCCACAGGCTTGCATTCGCGTTCCATGAAAAGCCTGCATTAGTAACTTCCGCCGATTTTTATGAATTAAGCCATCTAGTTGAAGAACTCCTTGATTTCCTGTGAATAAAGCGAAATCTTGATTCAATTTCCCAGAAGCTGTAATTTCTTTAGTATTGCTAAAAATTTGCTTATTACCTAAAGGATTACTAACATAAACTATGGGTGTAGAACCAAGCGTTATCATTACTATGTCACCATAGCGTTTGAAAATGGCATCCATATAGGCAAAGGGATTAGCCTCAAATTGTAGATATAGTAACCAAGAAGGAGTTCTGGGTTTTGGAGGTAGTTTCATTAGTATTTGTTACTCACATTGTTTACAATAGATTTCACACAAAATTCTCGATACAACTTCTGAGATTTTTAGCTAGGTCTTGAATATAAGGTTCAACAAACATCGAGAAATGATCGCCTGTAACTTCAATTACTTCTATAGGTTGCTGAGAAAATTTACCCCAGCCTAGAAATGGATCGTCAGTATTCCATTCTGAACTTTCAAAATCATGAATTATAGCTTCATTCGCTCTAAATAAAGTCATTTTTCCAGAATAAATCTGTGGAACATAATTTCGCATCGCTTGGACATGAGCTTTGAAAACTTTATAATGACGGAGAAAATCTTTAATTTCTGTATCGCTAAAAATGAAGTTTGCTTTTTTATTAATCAAATGAAGTTGCTCATTTAGTGGTATATCTCGAAGTTCCTCAAAAGGTACTGAAAAGTCTACATCATTATCGGTTTTCATTGATTCAGCTATGCGGAGTAAAAATTTGGCATCATCATCTTCTGTAAATTCAATGTGTGTTTCTGATAGTATGGCATCGATAATAACTAATAAACTTACAGTTTCACCCTGGCTTTGTAATTGCTGGGCTATTTCAAAAGCAAGTACACCGCCATAACAATGGCCACCTAAAAGATAAGGGCCATTTGGTTGGACTTGACGAATCTCTTTGAGGTAACGAATTGCTGTCTCTTCCACTGAAATAATTTCTAGTTGGTTTTGCTCTTGAGTATCCTCTAATGCATAAAATTGATAATCTTCACCAAGTCTTCTGGATAAGTTAAAGTAGTGACTAATACCTCCACCAGCACCATGCATACAGAAGAAAGGTATCTTAGAACCAGAAGAGTTAATTGCAACTAAAGGAGAGTTAGAACTCTGACGGGATGGCTGACTGACAATGTTTGCTAGCTGTTCAATTGTGGGGTTTTCAAAAAGAGTGGATAGAGGAAGATTATGCTCGAATCTGTCGTGAATTTGAGCCATCAAACGTACAGCTAAAAATGAGTGGCCACCTAAGTCGAAAAAGCTATCTGTTACCCCAATCGGGTTAGTATTTAGGATATTTTCCCAAAGTTTTACTAATGATAATTCTGTAAAATTGCGAGGAGCAACGAAGTTTCGAGTAGTATTTGAGTGAATAACTTTGTTATTTGTCAGAGAACGCTTATCTACTTTACCATTTGGTGTAAGTGGTAGCTCATCCAGTACAACGAAGGCAGAAGGTAGCATATAATTAGGCAATTTCTGTTGCAAATAAGGTAATATTTGTACAGATATATCTGGTTTATTTGTTACCAAATATGCAATCAAACGCGGATTACCTTGAGGATCGTTGCTGGTAATTACAACAGATTCTTGGACATCTGGATGTTGTGTAATAACAGTGCCAATTTCGCCTAATTCTACTCGAAAACCTCTAATTTTTACTTGTTCATCATTGCGACCCAAATATTCAAGATTACCATCTTTAAGATGACGAACTAAATCACCTGTTTTATAAAGCTTTGTTCCTGAAATAAAGGGATTATCAATAAACTTTTCGTGGGTTAATTCAGGACGGTGTAAATAACCCATTGCCAATCCATCGCCACCAATGTACAGTTCACCAACACATCCCAAAGGTGTTGGTTTTAAGTAGCGAGTCAACACATAGACTTGGGTATTGTCAATAGGGCGACCGATAGGGATACTATTTCCTTGTTCGGGGAATAAACTGGTGTTATAATAAGTGGCATTTGCAGAAACTTCCGATGAGCCGTAAAGGTTGATTAGTTTGGCAAATGGCATGAACTCTCGAAAAGTTTGAGCTAATCTGACTGATAGTGCTTCTCCACTAGTTATCCAAAGTTTTAGCTGCGATAATTTATTAGTTAAATGACTGTAATTATCTAGAAATAAGCGCAGTAATGAGGGAACAAGTATTATCCGGGTAACTTTGTGATGCGCTAAAGTTTCTATAAATAATTGTGAGTCTAGTACAGTTGCATCATTAATAATTACAAGTGGAATTCCCCTAAGTAAAGGAGCAAAAATTTCCCAAATAGAATCTACAAAACTAATAGCTGTTTTCTGACAACAAACCTCTTCTGAAGTGAAAGGGTAAGTTTTCCAGAGCCAGTGTAAGCCATTTATTGTACCGCGATGAGTGCCAAGAACGCCTTTAGGAGTACCAGTTGAGCCTGAAGTATAGATAATATAGGCTAAATTACCAGCAGTGTTAGTGGGATTTTCTTGACTTTCTTGAGAAATTTCATCTTTGTGGATATCTAAGCAAACGGTTTTAGCTGAAGATAATGATAGTTTTTCTAATATTTGTTGTTGGGTAATTAGCACCGATGCTTGAGAATCGGAGAGCATAAAGCTTAGACGTTCAACTGGATAAGTAGAATCAAGGGGAATATATGCACCACTCGCTTTGAGAACGGCTAAAATTCCCACCACCATATCTATGGAACGTTCCAGACAGATAGCAACGAGGGTTTCATTCTTGACACCCTGTTTTTGTAAGTAATGTGCAAGCTGATTAATTCTGTGGTTAAGTTGACGATAAGTAAGTTTCTCAGATTGGCTAGTTAATGCTAGAGAATCCGGTGTTAGTTGAACTTGTTCCTCAAATAATTGATGGAGAGATACATGTTGAGGATAATCAACATGAGTTTGATTAAACTTAAATAATAGTTGTTCTTGCTCAAAAGCTGTTAATAGGGATAACTCACTCAAACGTTGCTCAGGATTGGCAACGATATTTGCCAACACAGTTTGGAAATTATTGATGAATTGGGTAATCGTTGTTGAATCAAAAATATCTGTATTGTACTCCAAACATCCCGTTAATCCCTCTTGGAATTCAGACATCGATAAGAAAATATCTAGTTGAGCCGTACCGCTATCAAATTCCAAAGTACGCAAAGTTAAACCAGACACTTCTTGCACAGTTGTTGGAGTATTTTGCAGTACAAACATGACTTCATAAAGGGGATTCCGGCTTAAGTCGCGTTCGGGCTGCAATTTTTCTACTAGCATCTCGAAGGGCAAATCTTGATGTGCATAAGCATCAAGAGTTACTTCACGCACTCGATGGAGAAATTGCCCAAATGTAGGATTATCACTGAGGTTATTACGTAATATCAAAGTATTCACAAATAAGCCCAGCATCCCTTCTAATTCGGCTCGGTTGCGGTTCGCAATTGGAGAACCAATTAAAATGTCTTCTTGGTCTGTGTAGCGATTTAATAATATATTAAATGCTGCCAGCAAACTCATAAATAATGTAGCGTCTGCTTGCTGGCTTAATTGTTTCAATGCATCAGTTAGAGATTTTGATAATGTAAAATATTGCTTGGAACCAGTAAAAGATGTAACGGTAGGCCGTGGACGATCTGTAGGTAATTGTAGTATGGGTAGCTCACCCTGAAGTTGTCGCTGCCAATAATTTAGTTGAGTTGCAAGGAATTCACCTTGAATGCGATCGCGTTGCCAAATTGCAAAATCCGCATACTGTATGGTAAGTTCAGGTAAGGGAGAGGGCTGATTTGTAGAGAACGCAGCGTACAGCGTTGACAACTCCCGCAGGAACACATCACAAGACCATCCATCTGTAATAATGTGATGCATGGTAACAAGCAAAACATGTTCTTCTTGACTTAAGCGCAGTAAAGTTGCTCTGACTAAAAGTTCTTTAGCTAAATTAAAGAGTTTCTTTGCTGAATCTGCTACAAGTTGCTTAACCTCAGATTCCCAATTTTGACCGGATAAATGTTCAAGATTAATGATAGGTAAACCCAAAGTGGATTGAGCTACAATCTTTTGCGATGGTTCTCCATTTATAATCTGAAAATTTGTCCGCCAAACTTCGTGACGATTGATAATTTCATTCAAACTTTGGTGAAGTGCTGTAATATTCAGTTTTCCTTTGATATGGAAAGCAATAGGAATATTGTAGAAAGAACTCCCGTGGTAAAGTTGGTCAATAAACCATAGCCTTTGTTGAGAAAAAGATAAGGGAATATTTTGAGATGTTTGGCGTTTGGGAATAGTATCAGTTTTAAATTTTCCTCCCTTCCATTTTTCTAGAAGGGCTTTTTTCGCAGGTGATAAATTAGAAGATTGTTTATCCATTAGTAATGATTATTTGTGAACTGCTTCAATCTAGAGGGGGGTGTTATGACCTATTTAAAAGTAACTCTACTTCTTCTTCAGATAATTCTTCTATTTTTTCTAACAGAAGTTCTTCGATCATTTCTGCTTGTTTAGCTGGGATCATTGCTTCTAATAAAAATTCACGCAGTGGGAACTCTACAGGAAATTTGGCTCGCAATCGAGAAACTAATTGAGTTGCAATCAATGAGTCTCCTCCTAAATCATAGAAATTATCATAGATACCAACTTCTGCAATTCCAAGTACCTCTTGCCATATTTCTGTAATTTGCTTTTCCAACTCATTTGTTGGAGCGATATAGGCATTACGAAGGTTAGGTCTAAAATAACGCGGTGATGGCTCTAATTTATTTAAATTTGTAAAACTTTTGCTAGAACCAATACTAATTCTGTGATTTTTCCTAGCATTAATATCTACTGGAGAAATTAAAATCTGAGCTCCTCTCTTTAGAGAAAATATTCGTTTAAATGCTTCTACAGTTTCTGTGGCATCAATTGCTAATTCTGCTCCAGGTACTTCGCTGGAATTGATTTCTAATTTATCCCAGTTTATAATATCCCACGGCAGATTATTATTCCGGTTGTGTTGGTTAGTAAAGGTATCTATAAAATGATTAGCTGCCGAATCTAAGGCTAGTCCAAATCCTCCTAAAATGGAAGATAGAGAAGAAAAAATAATACAAAAATCTAACTTTTGATTCTCTAATATTTGTTCTAATATATTAATTTTATCACGTTGAAACTCGAATAATTTCTCTGATTCTATATTGTCAATTTCTGGAATTGAGCCAAAGATATGTTCGGTTTTGATTCCAGTTGAAGAAATCACCCCGTTAATTTGACCAATATTCTCAGATGAAAAGATTTGATGAATTTGTGTCTCATTACTTGTATCTATAGGGATGACAAAAACTTTGTCACCTAACTTTTCTAATGCTACCAATCTTTGAATTTTGCAACTCACTTCATCTTGCTGAGAATGAGTTTCTATCCATTGTAAAAAATCATTCTTTTCTGGAAAGTCTGAATCTTCAATAAATATGAGTTTTGCTTGTAGAGTTTTTGCTAAATATTCTGCAATTACAAATTCAATAATTCCTAAACCACCAGGAAATAGGTAAACACCTTCTTTTCTCAATGGTGTTTTTTCTTCACCTATTGACTCTAAGCGAATTGCCTCAAATGTTTGTATCCAGCGATAAGAATCGCGGTAAGCAACAACTAAGTCTGAAGATACAGCCGTTAACTCATTTAAGAGTTGATCAAAAATAACACTCTTATAATCTCCTTCTCCTTCCTCTGCGTTCTCCGCGCCTCTGCGGTTCGTAAAATCAAGATCAATACATCGACAATTAATATTAGGATATTCTTGAGAAATTACCTTAGATAAACCTAATATAACTACTTTCTCAGGGTCTAGTTTTTCATTACCATTAACATCTTGAATGTTATTCGATATAATGCAAAGTTGTAACTGGCTATTAACTTTTAACTTACTCAAGCTCTGTGTTAAAAATAACAGACTATTAAATTCCAAATATTTTCTCGATTGCCGATTATCAAGTTTGTTAATACTCCATAAATAAGCAATATTTTGGGTAAGTTTACCATGCAATTCTAATTCTTGAAACAAAGCTTTATAGTCTTCACATCTATATGGATTAATTGTATAAGCTCTATCACTGATCTTTCTAAATTGCTCTGCTTGTTTAACAGTAATGACATTTACATTTTGATTAATAAATAGATTAATTAATTTGTCCCCAATTCCCAAGTCATCAATAAAAAATAGCCATTCTTCTGGCGTTGATTCTTTTTGATAAGAAGATGAATTAGGAAGCAAAGAGCGTTTCCATGAAGGAATATAAAACCAATCGGCGATATCTTGTTTATTCTTTAAAGAAGGTGATGGTGATTTAGCATCAATCCAGTATCTTTGGCGCTCAAAAGGATAGGTAGGTAAAGGCAAACGATGGCGTTGCTCGTGAGCATAAAATCCTGACCAATTTATATCTACACCAGAAAGCCACAAGCGACCTAACGTTTGTAATAAAAAGCTAATATCAGATTGTTGCTCTTTAACATGGCGCAATGAAGTCAATACTTGTTGTTTAGCATTTCTATCTAAATGCTGTGTCGTCAAAGTACTTAAAGTTCGTCCCGGCCCCACCTCAACAAAAACACCTTCAAACTGTTTTATCAATAGAGATATACCATCAGAAAATCTCACCGTTTGGCGTAAATGTTGACCCCAATAGTTGGAATTTGTCGCTTCGGCATCAGTAATCCAATTCCCAGTAACGTTAGAAATAAACTTGATTTTTGGAGAATGGAGTTTGCATGTTTTTAGCAACTGCACAAACTCCCCTAATATTGGCTCCATCATTGCCGAATGGAAAGCATGAGATGTATGCAACAGCCGACATTCAATCCCTTGAGAAATTAATTGTTTTTGGAGTTCTGCAACTGCTTCATTCGTACCAGAAACAACGCATGAGGATGGACTGTTAATAACTGCAATTTCTAAGTTTTCTTTTACATTATTTGCTGGTAATCCTACTGCCAGCATCCCTCCTGAAGGCAACTGTTGCATTAGTTGTCCTCTTTTTGCGACAATTAGTAGAGCATCCTCTAAGGAGAATACGCCTGCGATCGCAGCTGCGACATATTCCCCGATACTATGCCCAATCATTGCTTGTGGATGTATTCCCCATGACATTAATAACTGAGCTAGGGCGTACTCAATCACAAATAATGCTGGTTGAGTCAGGGCTGTTTGCTGTAGTTGCTTTGCAGCAGTTTCAGTATCTTCTCGTCTGGGATAAAGTAGAGAACGGATATCAAGATTAAGGTATGGTTGCAAAATTTCGGCGCAAGTATCTACATGTTGAGCAAATACTGGTTCTACTTCATACAGTTCTCGTGCCATGTTTGCATATTGCGCCCCTTGTCCTGAAAACATGAAGATGACTGGACAGTGAATTGGCTGATGGTGATAAGTAAAAAGACGTTCAGGATTGAGAGAAGTCAGTGTTTTTACTGTATCTTCTAAGTCATGACAAACTACTATACGACGATGTTCAAAAGCTCGACGACCTACTTGTAAAGTATGAGCAACATCCGGTAGGTTAATATCTGGATTTTGCTCTAAATGAGCAACTAAATTTGCTGTTGCAGTTTCTAGGGCTGTGCTGGTTTTGGCTGATAGTAATAATAATTGCCAAGGACGTGAGGGACTTGAAGCTGCAATCAATGGCGCTTCTTCTAAGATGACGTGAGCATTAGTTCCGCCAATCCCAAAAGAACTAACACCTGCTCGGCGTGGTGTACCGTTGGTTTTCCACTCCGATAATTTCGTGTTGACATAAAACGGACTATTGGTGAAATCTATCTCAGGATTTGGCTCTTTAAAATGCAAACTAGGAGGTATTTGTTGATGTTTTAATGCCAGGGCTGTTTTCATTAAACCTGTCACACCTGCTGCTGTATTTAAATGCCCAATATTAGTTTTTACTGAACCAATAGCACAAAATCCCTTTTCTTGAGTGCGGCCTGCAAACGCCTTTTTTAAGGCACTAATTTCAATCGGATCTCCCAAGGCTGTACCAGTTCCGTGAGCCTCAATATAAGTAATGGTTTCTGG
The DNA here is from genome assembly GCF_036919895.1 of Nostoc sp. GTDB lineage: Bacteria > Cyanobacteriota > Cyanobacteriia > Cyanobacteriales > Nostocaceae > Nostoc. Next base: position 63,424 of record NZ_JBALBW010000082.1, on the reverse strand, counting down.
AGCAACCCCTGCGATCGCCTGAGCCTCTGCAATCACCTCAGCTTGTCCAACCACACTAGGAGCCGTATAACCCACTTTAGCAGCACCATCGTTATTAATAGCTGAACCTTTGATTACTGCGTGAATATAGTCACCTTCTGTCAAAGCATCTTCTAATCTCTTCAAGACAACAAGACCGACTCCATCCCCGAAAATAGTTCCTTTTGCTTGAGCATCAAAGGCGCGACAATGACCATCAGGAGAAGTTATATCCCCTTCTTGATAAAAATAACCTTGCTTTTGCAGAGATTCTATAGAAATACCACCAGCCAAAGCTAGATCGCACTCATAGTTTAGTAATCCTTGGCAAGCTGAGTGAACAGCAACTAATGATGTGGAACAGGAAGTTTGAATATTGATGCTTGGGCCTTTTAGGTTCAATTTGTATGAAACTCGTGTGGCGGCAAAATCCTGACAATTACCGTATGCAACTAAATCTGTCAATTTAATGAGATCGGGATGGGAATTTAAATTACTCATAAAGTAATTACTCATATTGGTTCCCACATAAACACCAGTCAAACCCTGAGCAGATCCAGGTTCATAACCAGCGTTTTCCAATGCTTGCCAAGCACACTCAAGAAGAATCCGGTGTTGGGGGTCGATGATTTCAGCTTCCCTTGGTGAGAAATCAAAGAAAGAAGCGTCAAACATCTGAATATCTGACAAACTAGCACCAGCTTTTACATACTGAGGGTTACTCAGCCATGTTGGATCTACACCTGAAATCTTTAATTCTTCATCACTATAGAAAGATATTGACTCTTGTCCATTGCACAAGTTTTCCCAAAATTCACCAACATTTTTGGCTCCTGGAAAACGGCCAACTATACCGATTATGGCTATGCCTTTAATAGAATTGTCCATTTCTTGATTAGACATCTATCTTTCTCCTTTGTTTCATCAATTGTCGTTTTTCTTGCATAGCCATTTCTTTTTTATTGGCACGTTCATCAGCTTGCTGAAATATTGGCTTCTCAATATTATTTCCGCTTATATATTCAGCCAATGCATTTATTGTTGAATATTCAAATATCTCGCCAACTGACAAGTTTTTATTTAATTTCTTTAAAATTTTATCTCGAACCTGAATTATTAAAAGAGAATCTCCTCCTAATTCAAAGAAATTATCATATAATCCTATGTTTTTTATTCCCAGTAGTTCCTGCCAAATATTAGCTATATTTTGCTCAATTTCATTTCTAGGAGCAACAAAAGGATTTTGCAAATCTGGTCTGGAGTGTAAGACTAAATTTGCTGGACTACTCTCTTTTTCTTCTAATGATTCAAGCTTAATCCATTTTTTAATCCTAGCTTGAATATCTCCAGTTGAAACAACAATATTGTTATATTGACTAGTATTTATAATAGCTTGAAAAGCTTTTAATCCTTCCTCAGAATTAAGAGTTAGCTCCATCAAATTTATATCTGAAGATGTAGGTTTTTCAATTTGCCAACCATCCCAACTTATACTACTCCATGAAATAGGATAACTCTGATTATGCTGGTATACAAAAGTATCCATAAAGGCATTTGCTGCCGAGTAAGCAATATGTCCTAATCCTCCTAAAACAGAAGACAATGAAGAGAATAAAAAGCAAAAATCAAGTTTTTTATTTTGTAAAACATTTTGTAAAACTATAAGCCCATGTACTTTTGGGTGAAATTGTTCCTCACAATTGCTGCGATTTATTTTTGCGATCGCTTCAAAAGACTCACCTTTAGTAATTCCAGCAGCATGGATGACACCGTTGAGCGAACCAAATTGTTGTTCAGCTTGAGCGATCGCACTTTGCATTTGTTCTGTATTGCTAACATCAGCGATCGCCACTACAACTTCTGCACCTAAATCTTCAAGTTCTTGAACTTTGCGAATTTTGCAGCTAATACTGTCAGTATCATCATGATTAGCTAGCCATTTTTCCCATTCGTCTCGCTGAGGAAAAGCAGAACGTCCTACCAGCAGTAGCTTTGCTTGTAAATTTCTAGCCAAGTATTCTGCTAAAACAAATCCAATCCCTCCGAGTCCACCTGTAATTAAATAGACTCCCTTTTCTCTAAGTCGAGGCTTTTCTAGCTTAGTTTTATCAAAGCGCACTGGCTCAAAACTTTGCACCCAACGATTTAAGCCTCGATAAGCAATGAGCTTTTCAGAATCAACAACTGTTAATTCTGCTAGTAAGTTTTCTATGAGTTTTTGTTCTTGCCAGCTTCCACTTACAGGAAGAATAACATCGATACTACGACAGTTTATATTTAAATATTCTTGAGGGATAACTTTAATTGTTCCAAGCAAAGTAGCTTTTTCTGGACAAATAACTTCAGTTCCTGTGACTGGCTGTAAGTTGTTAGAAATAACTGTGATTTTAAAATCATCGGTAGTTTCTTGCTTTCCTAAAGCTTGGGCAAGATATAGGAGGCTGTAAAATCCTGTTGTCTGGGCTTGATCTACATTTCCAATTTCTAATTCTTGGTCACTAGTTGGTGTAACACTCCATAAGTGAACAATAGTTTTTGGTAACTGATTTACTCTAATAAGCTCCTGAATCAATACATCGTAATCCCGATTATTTGCAGGATTGATAATATATTGAGATTCATTTATTAGGGTAAATTTGTCACCTCGTTTTACCGTAACTACATGGTTTTGTTCTTCTAATTGTTTTACCAAGTTGATACCCAAGCCACACTCATCGAGAAACACCAAAGTGCAAGATTTTGGAGACGGGAATTCTTGATGTTCGAGTTGTACAGGGCGTAAAGAAGGTTTCCAGTAGGGAATATAAAACCAGTCGGCTATATCAGGTTTTTTGCCCAGTGAGGCAGGAGTGAGTAAGCGTAGCTCGTCACTATTTTGTTGCTTTTGAGGCTCAATCCAGTATCTTTGCCGTTCAAAAGGATAGGTAGGCAAAGGTAAACGATGGCGTTGCTCGTGAGCATAAAATCCTGACCAGTTGATATCTACACCAGAAAGCCACAAGCGACCTAACGTTTGTAATAAAAAGCTAATATCAGATTGTTGCTCTTTAACATGGCGTAATGAAGTCAACACTTGTTGTTTAGCATTTCTATCTAAATGCTGTGTCGTCAAAGTACTTAAAGTTCGTCCCGGTCCCACCTCAACAAAAACACCTTCAAACTGTTTTATCAATATAGATATACCATCAGAAAATCTCACCGTTTGGCGTAAATGTTGACCCCAATAGTTGGGATTTGTCGCTTCGGCATCAGTAATCCAATTCCCAGTAACATTAGAAATAAACTTGATTTTTGGAGAATGGAGTTTACATATTTTCACCAACTGCACAAACTCGTTTAATATTGGCTCCATCATTGCCGAATGGAAGGCATGAGATGTATGCAACAGCCGACATTCAATCTCTTGAGAGATTAATTGCTTTTGCAGTTGTACAACTGCTTCATTTGTGCCAGAAACAACACATGAAGATGGACTATTAATAACTGCGATTTCTAAGTTTTCTTTTAATAGCAACTGTACATTATTTGCTGGTAATCCTACTGCCAGCATACTTCCCCAAGGCAACTGTTGCATTAGTTGTCCTCTTTTTGCGACAATTAGTAGAGCATCCTCTAAGGAAAATACGCCTGCGATCGCAGCTGCGACATATTCCCCGATACTATGCCCAATCATGGCTTGTGGATGTATTCCCCATGAGATTAATAACTGAGCTAGGGCGTACTCAATCACAAATAATGCTGGTTGAGTCAGGGCTGTTTGCTGTAGTTGCTTTGCAGCAATTTCAATATCTTCTTCTTTGGGATAAAGTAGAGAGCGGATATCAAGGTTAAGGTATGCTTCCAAAATTTCGGCGCAAGTATCTACATGTTGAGCAAATACTGGTTCTACTTCATACAGTTCTCGTGCCATGTTTGCATATTGCGCTCCTTGTCCTGAAAACATGAAGATTACTGGACAGTGACTTGGTTTCCGATAGTAAGTAAAAATACGTTGAAGATCAAGAGAAGTCAGCGTTTTTACTGCATCTTCTGAGTCATGGCAAACTACTATGCGACGATGTTCAAAAGCCCAACGACCTACTTGTAAAGTATGAGCAACATCCGGTAGGTTAATATCTCGATTTTGCTCCAAATGAGCAGCTAAATTTGCTGTCGCAGTTTCTAAGGCTGTGCTTGTTTTGGCTGATAGTAATAATAATTGCCAAGGACGTGAGGGACTTGAAGCTGCAATCACTGGCGCTTCTTCTAAGATGACATGAGCATTAGTTCCGCCAATCCCAAAAGAACTCACACCTGCTCGGCGTGGCGTACCGTTAGTTTTCCACTCCGATAATTTAGTGTTGACATAAAACGGACTATTAGCAAAGTCTATCTGAGGATTTGGCTGCTGAAAGTGCAAACTAGGAGGTATTTGTTGATGCTTTAATGCTAGGGCTGTCTTAATTAAGCCTGTCACACCTGCTGCTGTATTTAAGTGTCCAATATTAGTTTTTACTGAACCAATAGCGCAAAAGCCTTTTTTATTTGTGCTAGCAGCAAAAGCTTGTGTGAGTGCCTTAATTTCAATCGGATCTCCTAAGATAGTTCCTGTACCATGAGCTTCTATATAACTAACAGTTTCAGGTTCAACTCCAGCTAAAGCTAAAGCTTCTAAAATTACCTGCCTTTGTCCCTCAACGCTGGGGGCTGTATATCCAACCTTTAAAAAACCATCATTATTAACTGCTGAACTCTTAATTACTGCATGAATGAAGTCACCATCAGCAATGGCATCCTCTAATCTTTTCAAAACTACTACACCTAAACCATTGCCACCATTAGTTCCTTTTGCTTGAGCGTCAAAAGCTCGGCAGTGTCCATCAGGAGAATGAATTCCTCCTGGTTGATAGAGATAACCAAGTTTTTGCGGTACTCCAACAGAAACACCGCCCGCTAAAACAATATCACTTTCACCATTCATTAAACTCTGGCAAGCTAAATGAACAGCAACTAATGATGTAGAACAGGCAGTTTGAACATTAATACTTGGCCCTTTTAAATTTAATTTATAAGATATTTGTGTTGGTAAAAAATCTTTTTCGTTACCAATAATAACACCATCTTCTGATTCCATTAAATCCCGATTAGGATATAAATTCGATAGTAAGTATGTGCTGATAGCAACACCTGTAAATATACCAATTGAACCACTATAAATTTCCGAGTTATAACCAGCATTTTCTAAAGCTTGCCAAACACACTCCATAAAAAGCCGGTGTTGAGGATCTGTAATTTCGGCTTCTCTGGGAGAAAAGCCAAAAAATGAAGCGTCAAATAACTCTATATCTTCTAATACACCGCCTGATTTCACATAACTAGGGTCATTCAGCAATGTTGGATTCACGCCAGCAGATATTAATTCTTCATCCGTAAAAGAAGCAATAGACTCTACGCCATCTCGCAGGTTTTGCCAGAAAATATCAACGTTTTTTGATCCAGGAAAACGCCCGGACATACCGATAATTGCTATTTCATCTTGCTCATTGAAACTTTGCAAAGCATTTAAGTTATCCATAGTTTTTATAAAATTTTAAATTGATATTGTGGCAGCAATTTGTATTTGATCGTTTAAAACTGCTTGAATGTCTTCTTCAGTAGTCAAAGGATTGGCAATAACTGCCCGCATTGCAACCACAGGATTGTCATTACCAAAATTAATATTCTTCTTGATAGTTCTGGATATAAAAGTATGACCAATTTGGCGCTGATTTTTTTGTAAAGATTCATTGACATTATTGATTATTTGATTATCTACGTCTGTCAATGCTTTTTTAGCCACCAGCCCTCGCAATTGCCCTGGAATATACCGATAAATTAGTAGATTTGTATCAGGTTCTGCCAGTAATTCAAATTCAGGCATAGCTGAAATACAAGCAGCCATATATTGAGTTTTTCGGATTCCTTCATCAATTAAAAACTCATATCCCTTAAGTCCAATCAGCTTTAAACCAGCGTGTAATAATAAGGCCATGCCTGGACGAGAACCTTCTAAAGCACGTTTACCTAAATCAAATGATCCCTTACGCATGGTATAACTAGCCTGCTTTTCAATTGAAGAAGCTAGATAGGGATCGCGAAAAAATACCATACCAATCCCCATTGGCAGATACAATTGTTTATGTCCATCAATAGTGACTGAATCAGCTTCTTCTATACCAGCAAGCTTATGCCGATATTGTTCAGAAAAAATTAGCGGCCCACCCCAAGCAGCATCTACATGAAAATGAACATTGGCTTCTTGTGCAATTTCTGCAATATCTTTTAGGGAATCAACTCCACCTGAATCTGTTGTACCAGCAACCCCAACAATTGCGATAATTAGTAAGTTTTGCTTACGGCATTCTGCAACAGTTTGGCGCAGTGCTGGTAAGTTAATTCGATTATTACAATCAGCAGGAATTCTGAGCAACCCCTGTGTACCAATACTCATCAAATCCGCAGCTTTATCAAAAGAGTAGTGCATTAAGTCAGAGCCAATAATCACCGCTCCTTTGTAGCCATAGAAATCTAGAGCAGCTGCTAAACCTTCTTTCTCTACACCAAGAAATCCATCTTTTGGCCCTAATGCAGCATTTCGCGCACACCAAAGGGCTGTAATATTTGCCACTGTTCCGCCAGAAACCAAGATTCCTAGCGTACTTAAGTTATTTTGAATATGTTGAGTGTAGAAACCTTCAGAAAGGTTATAAATTTGTCGATGCAACATTGCTAAAGCCTCACGTTCAAAGAAGCTGAGGGATTTAGCGGTTTCTATTTTGACGGCGTTTTGATTCATTGCCGTCATTAGTTTAGCTAAAGGGCGCACAAAACTAGGGAGCGCCGAGGTCATGTGACCAATAAATCGTGGTGAAGATGTATGTATTGAATGGGCAACGACATTGTTGCCTATGTACTTGAGATAGGTTTCAAAGTTAGTCGGTTGGACAGGAATTTTACTATCTGAAAATTCTTCTAGTAATGAGTCTAAATCAATGTTGGTATTAGAATCAATAGTGTTTAAAAAATCTTGAGATATTTGATCGGTTATTTCATCTATTTGTTTTTCAAGAGAGCTTACCTGATTGCATGAAGCAAACATTTGCATTACTTTTTCTTCTATGCCATCATCTAACTGTTCAGATTCAACAAAGTAACTTTTATTTAGCATTTCTTGTTTGCTTAATGTCATGTTGTGTTTTCCGCAATATTTTTTAGTTGATTGTTGGGATTAGAGGTTGTTTGGTTAGGGCTTTCTAAGAAATAAACGAACCACAGAGACGCAGAGAACGCAGAGTGAAGAGGAATAGAGAGATTTTGCGATCGACTTTGGGATATTTTTTATTTGTAAGTTACTTAAAACTAAACATTTTTTTGGTTTGTTGCTGCTCGATGCTCTTTCCTCGCTTGTTTTCGTCGCTGTACTGAGGCTGTTCTGTTCTCTGAGTGATGAGGATGGGGTGAAATAGATATTTCTTCGCTAGATTCCTGACTAAAATATTTAGCCAAGTGGCTGATAGTGGGATATTCAAACATATCAACTAAGGTGAAATCTCGCTGAAATACTTTTTGTAATTTGCTATGAACTTGAATTAAGAGCAATGAATGACCACCAAGTTCAAAGAAATTGTCATGAATTCCTACGTCCCCAATATTTAGTATTTCTTGCCAAATGCTAGCAATAGTTTTTTCTACCTCGGTTTGGGGTGGCTGATAAGCTGCTTCTAATTCAGGTCTTGTTGTATCCGGTGCAGGTAATGCATGACGATCGATTTTACCATTGGGTGTCAGTGGGAGCTTATCTAGCATTACAAAGGCTGATGGCATCATGTAGTTCGGCAGCGTTGCTTCTAAATGCTGCCGTAATAAGGACACAACCTGAGTATTAGACATCTGTTGTAGTGGAGTATTAGCAAAATCACTCCAAGTCTGAGAGCTAATTGTTTTTCTTGGAGGAGCGATCGCTATATGCTGGATTTGTGATGCTAAGGTGCGCTTCTTGAATACTACTTGGAATTGACCATCAACACTATTCTCTGACCAGCTAATATCGACGATATAAGGTAATTCTTCGCTCAAAGTCCATAGTTCTTCAGGGTCTACACCTGTTGTTGCGATCGCTTGGATAGCTTGGCGTAACTCATCAACAGTTGTCACACCTTTGGATTTTTTGAGTAATTCCACAGCTTTGACATCTGGTAAGACACGAGCATTAGGCACATTAACAATTCCTAAAATATCTGGCTCAGTCTCTATGAGTAATTGGCGAACAGATGCAAGGGTAAACTTTTCTTGCTGCCAATCTAACCATGAAATATCTACTGTGGGATAAATTTCATGTCCGACATGGATAACCACATCGTACCGGAATTTAGTCAATTCATTATGAAACTGCCCGCGTTCGAGATGAATTTCCACATGACTAATTTTGGGTAGATACTGTTTTAAGGCGATGAAGAATCCTGGATCAATAACTAATTGTTTCTCTGCTAATATTTGCTTTTTCACATGTTGCTGTAAATTTGCTACAGAGAGAGAGTCTGGTGCTTTATATAGTTGAACAGAGGTGTGAAAAGCTTCTAGTAAGCTGAAATTACGAACATCTCCTAAAAATATAAAGCCTCCAGGTTCTACTACATTTACAGCACCTTCCAAGACTTTTAATAAGTAGTCAATACTTGGAAAATACTGAGCTACTGAGACGATGAATACAGAATCGAAAGTATCTGGACTCATCCCAGTAAAGTCATCTGCTCCTCTGTTGATAAAACTGACTCTCGATAAATCTTGCCCTAAGTTGCCCAATTGTTGCTGAAGAATATTGAGAGCATTTTGGGAAATATCAGTTGCACAGTATTGTCTGCAATGGGGAGCAAAACGCAAGAGCATAAGACCGCTACCACCACAGCCAATTTCTAGTACATGGGTTGGTTGTAAAGCTGAAATTCGCTCAACTGTTTGCTTTGTCCACTCGCGTACTTCTTCATCAGGGATATGCAAGCCTGTATAGCTACTTTCCCAACCTTTGATATAAAAACCTGACTGTTGCTCTGAGTCTAATTCGTTGTAAAGACTATCAAAAACTGCCTGCCAATGGGAGGCTTGTTGAGTGTTCAAATCAACGCCTGCTGTCTGTCCTTTGACAACATCAGATGTATTGCCAACCACATAAGCAACTAACTGCTTAGAGGAGACATCTTTTCTAGCAATCACTGTAGCTTCCCGAACAGATGGATGTTCGTTGATGAGTGCTTCGATTTCCCCCAATTCAATACGGAAGCCGCGAATTTTGACTTGGTTATCAATGCGATCGCTAAATTCAATTTGACCATCGTTGCGGTAGCGGACGCGATCGCCTGTTTTGTAAAGACGAGAACCTGGCTGCTCACTAAAAGGATTTGGTATAAATTTCTGATCTGTGAGTTCTGGTTGATTCAGATAGCCTCTGGCTACGCCAACTCCGCCAATATGCAATTCGCCCCAAACGCCGATGGGAACTGGTTGTAAATCAGCATCTAACAGATATGTTTGCATGTTAGCGATCGCTCGTCCAATTGGCACTTCCCCTTCTACAGTTGCCACATCGCAAATTGTAGCCACTACTGTAGTTTCTGTTGGCCCATAGCTATTAATTAAACGTACACGTGAATCTACTTGCTTTCGCCACGTGTTAACTGCATCTGGTAAAGCTTTTTCGCCACCAATAATAACTAGGCGTAGTGATTCTGGTAACTTTAACGCTGATGTTGCCAGTTCAGATGTTAGTTGATGCCAAAAAGCAGTAGGTAAATCTAAAACTGATATACCATACTGTTGACATTTTTCATTGAAAGCTTTGATGGAAACCAACATTTCATCAGTTCGCAATACCAAAGTTGCACCGTTGAGCAAACAAGGAAAAATTTCTTCACAAGCGGCATCAAAGCTAATAGAGGCAAATTGTAAGATGCGGTCTTGTGGTTGTATTTTGTACTCTGCGATCGCAGCTTGCACAAAGTTTACCAAAGACTGATGTTGAATGGCCACACCTTTGGGTATTCCAGTAGAGCCTGATGTATAAATTACATAAGCTAAATTTGTCGGGGTGGTTTGATTGACAGGATTTTCTGTGATTCCTGATTGCCAATGAATATCGTCTAAACAGATGACTTTTGCTGTATGTGCTGGTAACTTATCGAGGAGGTAATTTTGGGTAAATAATACTGACACTTGAGCATCATTTAGCAACATTTCCAATCGTTGCTGCGGATAGGTTGGGTCAATTGGTACGTAGGCTCCCCCAGCTTTTAGGATAGCCAATAACCCAATTATTATCTCCATTGAGCGCTGCATACAAAGCCCTACCAAGACTTCTGGCTTGACTCCGAGCGATTGCAACTGATGTGCCAATTGGTTAGCTTTTGTGTTGAGTTCCTGATAGGTCAATTGTTGATCTTCAAAAACAACTGCTACCGCGTGGGGTGTTTTTTCTACCTGTGCTTCAAACAATTCATGGATACATTTATCCTGAGAATACTCAGCTTTTGTATTATTCCATTCTTGAAGAATTTGCTCACTTTCTTTTGCCGTCAACATCGGCAATTCTCGAAGTTTTCTTTCGGGGTTGGCGATAAACTCTTCTAGCAAGGTTTTTAAATGCCCCAACATCCGGCTAATGGTATCACTATCAAAACGACGGATATCATAAGAAATGGAGAGATTTAATAAACCTGAATTAGGTACTACGCCCAAGGTTAGAGGGTAGTTTGTCCAGTCAAATAATGAGCGAGATTCGCCTAATAACTGAGATTCAACAACCCCTATACTTTCAGCAAGCTCTCCTTGATTGTAATCTACTAACTCATTATCAAAAACTAAAATACTATCAAATAGTCGTAATCCACGGGGGATTTCACTCCATTGTTGAATTTTGATTAATGGGCTGTATTCATATTCACGCATCTGAACTTCTTCAGCTTGTACTTTTTTCAACCAAGGTGTGAGAAAAGCATTACTATCTACTTCAACTCTGAGTGGCAGTGTGTTGATAAAAAGTCCCACCATAGACTCTGCATCTGCTAGCGCAGTCGGCCGCCCTGAAGATGTAGATCCAAAAACTATATCTGACTCTTGGCTATAACGGCTCAACAGCAAAGCCCAAGCTCCTTTAATTAGGATATTTAAGGTAAGCTGATGTTTTCGCGCCAAGGATTTTAAAGCAGTTGTCATCTCTGCTGATATCAAAACTTCTTGCCTTTGATAATCTTCTTTTTGGTCACTAGCAGAATTTTTTGCTGTGATAATTGGTGTTGGTAGTGTAAATTCTTTCAGCTTCTGCCGCCAAAAAATTTCTGCTTTATCTAGGTCTTGTTGATGTAGCCAAGCAATATATTCTTTGTAGGGACGTGGGCGTTCTAGATGTAAATCTTGACCTTGACAAAAAGCATTATAAAACTCATAGCATTCCTTCCACAGCCAATTTATAGACCATCCTTCCATTAATATGTGGTGAAAGCTGAAAACAAATTCATAAGTGTCATCAGCCACTTGAATTAATGTTATTCGGATTAAAGGAGCTTCGGAAAGTGCAAAGCCGCGATCGCCATCTATTTTTAAGAACTCTTTTAGCTGCTTTTGTTGTTCTGGAAAAGATAATTCTCGCCAATCTTGGAATTCCCATGGCAAGTCTACTTGTTGATGAACAACCTGATATGGTTTATCAAGATTATCCCAATAGAAAGAAGTACGTAAAATTGGATGGCGATCTACAACTCGTTGCCAAGCTTTCTGAAAGGCTGGGATATTAAGCTGAGTTTGCAAAGTCAAGCAATTTTGCTCAAAATATACTACTGAATCGGGGGCAGCAAGCTTGTGAAAAAGCATACCCTGCTGCATAGATGAAAGTTCATATATATCTTCAATATTATTTTGTTTCATTAAGAATTCCTCCTACTTGATTGACCCACCTGAGCTAGTAACTTGCTTAAATTGTCTTGATTAATATTTGCTGCTGAAAAATCTGAAGGGGTATAATCTCCTGCTTCTAAAGACTGGCAGTGAGTAATTAAAGATAATAGCGCTTGGACATAATTATCTGATAAATTTTCTATTGTCTGATGTTCATGAACATTCTTGCTATAGTACCAATCTAGTTGCAATTGACCTTCCACAACTGACGCAATCAGATGTAATTTATGTTGACGAGTAGCTTCTAAACTACTCATTCCTTCTGGTATTTGTTCACTCAATTGGAACAAAGAATCTTGAGCTAAACTTTTAGCAAGCTGACCAACATAAAGGAACGCTATTTCTGCTTGAGGAATTGACCAAATTTTCTCTTGAATTACCTCATCCTGACTGAGATAACGTAGCACTCCATAATCCAGACCTTCGCCAGAAATACTACGCAGTTGCTCTTTTACTACTTTCAATGCATCGCCTGGATTGTCAGCTTTTTCCAAGTCCAAAAGTACAGGATAGGTAGTAGTAATCCATCCTACAGTTCTAGATATATCAACATTATCTATACCACTAGTACTAACTTCTCGCCCATTTTCTTCTAAGTCAACTAGGAGTGAATTTTCGCCCGTCCATTGGGCAAAAGCCTGAACAAAAGCAGTGAGCAAAACTTCTTGGGTATTAGTTCGATATACTGCTGGAACTTCTTGAAGCAGGGCTTGAGTATCTTTGGCACTCAGCGTTACTGATACAATTTGCTCTGATGCCACATTGTTGATGCTATCAGAATAATCTATTGGCAGAGGATAAACTTGCTTGTGGCGATCGCTCAACCAATAATTTTGGGCTTTCTGTAAATTTGCCGAGTTAGCATATTCTTCTAGCCGCAAAGCCCATTGTTTGTAAGAAGTTGTCTTTGGTGGCAGTTCAATCGCCTTACCCTGACGGATTTGCTGATAAGCCGTTTGCAAATCCTCTAGCAAGACTCGCCAAGAACCAGGATCTACTCCCAAGTGATGGGCGACGATAAGCAAGCGGCTGGATTTATTCGCACCCAAGTCAAAAAGCGCTACCCGCACAATCGGCCCTGCTGACAGGTTGAGGCTAGTTTGTAGTTGAACAGTAATTGTTTTTATTTCTACTTCTTGAGCATCCGATGACAATGGCGATAAATCTATGTGTGTAAATGGAATCTCTTCATAGCCAGTATTCATTGCCAGCCAGCCAGACTCAGAAAACTTGAACCGTAAGCGCAATGCATCGTGGTGTAATAGTAATTGCTGCCACGCTTGCTTTAACACTGCTGAATCGATAACTTCTGCGGCTTCTAAAAAAATTGACTGGTTCCAGTGGTGCGGTTCTGATATATTCCGTTCAAAGAACCGATGGTGAATCGGCGTAAGGGGTAGTGAACCAGTTACTAAGCCTTGTTCAGCCTGGACAGCTTGACTGGTAGTGATTACCCCTGCTAATTTAGCGATCGTCTGATGCTCAAATAATTGCTGAGGAGTTAGCCGAAAACCTGCTTTAGCGGCTCTAGCGCTAACTTGAATGCCAAGTACCGAATCCCCACCCAACTCGAAAAAGCTATCGTCAATGCCTACTTGTCCAATGCCAAGGAGTTCTTGCCAGATATGAGCAATAGTTTCCTCTACCTCACTTCTGGGAGCAACATAAGCATTATCTAAATTAGGTCTTACATAAGATGAAGCGGAATTGCTTTTTGATGCAGGTTGAGAATTTTGATTAAATTCTAGTTGAATCCATCTCTTGATACTAGTTTGTAAGTCTACTGTTGATGTAACTATCTGCGTAAAATTATTTACTATTAAAGTACGTTTAAAAACCTCCAAACCTTCTGTCCGCGTCATCATCGAGTCTGCACCTTTGGGCACAGTCATAGATTCTGAGAATTCTTGAGTTATCCAATCGCCATAATTGATACTCAACCAAGGAACAAGATTTGTTTGATTATGTTTGTGTACAAAAGCATCTGTGAATATGTGCGCTGCTGGATAGGCAGCCATGCCCATTACGCCCAGAACTGATGCTAATGATGATATGATTACGCAGAAATCGAGTTGTTTTTCTTGTAGTATTTTTTCTAATACAAATAACCCGTAGCCTGTGGAGCGTAATTGAGTTTCACACTCAGTTTTACTTATATGTTGAACAGTGTTGTACACTCTCACGGTTGCGGTATGAATGACACCATGAATCTCACCAAAGCAGTTTGATGCTTGAGTTATTACCGCTTGCATCTGTTCGAGATTAGCAACATCGGCACGACAAATCAAAACTTCCGCACCCAAGGCTTCTAATGCTTGGATTTTCTGGATTTTGCGGCTGATATCATCGTTATCATCATGAGTTGCTAGCCATTGCAACCACTCTGTTTTTGGGGGCAAACCTGAACGCCCTGTGAGAATTAGTTTGGTACGCGCTGTTTGGGCAAGATATTCTGCCAACACCAACCCAACATCCCCCAAACCGCCGACTATTAAATATATTCCCCCTTCTCTGATGGGAATTGTTTCTTGATTTGGTTCTTCTAGTTGTATTGGTTCAAAAGTTTGTACCCAGCGATGTTTGCCACGGTAGGCAATTATATTTTCAGATGCGGTTTGAGTGAATTCTGTTACAAGTTGGTCGATGAGTTGATTTTCTTGACGTGTCCCTGATTCAGGAATAACTACATCAATTTGACGACAGGTGATATTCGGATACTCTTGGGGAATCACTTTACAAATTCCCAAGACAGTCGCCTTTTCTGGACACAATTGTTCATCACCGTTCACTTCTTGGACATTGTTGGTTGCTACCAAAATTTGGACATCGGTAACTTCTTGTTTACCCAATGCTTGCGCCAAGAAAAGTAGACTATAAAAACCTAAATTTTGACATTCTTCAAAGAACTGATGGGATGATTGCGCGTTGGGGATGAGACTCCAAAGATGGACGAAATGCCATCCTGCGATCGCATTTGATTTAAAATTCCATAGTTCCTTCACCAAAGCATCATAGTCGCGGCTCGATTGGGGATTAATTGCGTAAGAGTTATCACTGAGTTGCTTAAACTTCTCTCCCACAGTCACCGTAATCACATCATGTCCTTGCAATTCCAACTGTTTGGCAACTTGTGAACCAAATCCAACAGTATCAATAAATACTGCACAACGTAGCTTTTGTGTTGATTTTGCTCCTAGATGTGGCGAGCGTTTCCAAGAAGGGATATAAAACCAGTCGGTAATATTTGGTTTTTTGTGTAATGCTTGTGGCGATGCGAACGCTAACTGAGCTTCAGGATTAGCATCAATCCAGTAACGCTGACGTTCAAAAGGATAGGTCGGTAAGGGAATGCGATCGCGTTGTTCACGAACATAAAAACCAGACCAATCTACTTTTACTCCTGCCAGCCAAAGGCGGCCTAATGTGTTCATTAAAAAGGCGACATCTGACTGTTGCTCGTAGGAATGTCGCAGGGAGGGGAGCATCACAGATTTAGCTCTCTCGTCACTTTCTAGACATTGTGATGCAAAACTGCTCAATGCTTGACCGGGGCCGACTTCCAGCAAAATTGGATGATCTTTTTGCCATAACTGTTTTACCCCATCAGCAAAGCATACTGCTTGACAGAGATGTTTTACCCAATAACTGGGATCTGTTGCTTGGTCTGCTGTAATCCAAGTTCCTGTAACGTTGGATAAATAGGGGATTTTTGGGGGTTTGAGGCTGAATGTGTTAACTAAATCGTGAAAAGTTGGTGCGATCGCTTCCATCATCACAGAATGGAAAGCATGAGAGGTCTGTAAACGTTTACCAACTAAATCCCGTTCACTCAACTGTCGTTCTAATTCTTCAATCGCGTCGGTGAAACCTGCAATTACACATAACGATGAGCCGTTAATTGCAGACATGGAGATTTTATCATTTAGTAGAGGCTTTATTTCTTGTTCTGAAAGAGCGATCGCTAGCATTGCCCCACTTGGTAACTCTTGAATCATTTGCGCTCTTTTCGCTACCAAAGTTAAAGCGTCTTCCAGAGATAAAACCTCGGCTAAAGTCGCCGCTACATATTCCCCAATGCTGTAGCCAATCATTGCCGAAGGGCGAATTCCCCATGATATCCACAACTGAGCTAAAGCGTATTCAATGACAAAAATAGCTGGTTGGGTGAGAAAAGTTTGATTCAGCTTTTGACTGCTGACATCAGTTTGTTCCGTTCCTCGTCCTAACATTTTTCGCAAATCTAGCCCAGCAGAGAGAGTACTTGGTTTCTTTCCATTTTGAGGATACAGGATATCTCGCAAATCAAGACTAAGCTGGGGTTTGAGAAGTTCGCAGCATTTATCAACACAGGCGCGAAATGTTGGCTCAGTTTGGTAAAGTTCCAAAGCCATATCAACATAATGAGTTCCCAGCCCAGAAAACATGAAAGCAACAGGACGTTCCTGAGTTTTCTGAGTACTGGTTAAAACTCGCTTTGGTTCTTGAAGTGCATTGACAGCATCTTGCATATCTCGGCAGACAACTGCACGCCGATAATCGAAATTTCTCCGTCCAACCTGCAATGTATAAGCGACATCAGCAAGATTTAAATCGGGATACTTTTGCAGATAATTAGCAAGATTTCTTGTAGCAGTTTCTAGTGCCGATTCCGTCTTAGTAGAAAGAACTAATAGATGATATTTTCTCCCCTGCTCCCCTGCTCCCCTGCTCCCCTGCTCCTCCACAACTGGAGCTTCTTCAACAACCAGATGCACATTAGTTCCCCCTAACCCAAAAGAACTAACCCCCGCACGTCGGGGACTGCCATTTGTTTCCCATTCCGCAAGTTTGGTATTGACGTAAAAAGGACTATTGGCAAAGTCAATTTCGGGATTAGGGGAAGCGAAATGTAAACTGGGAGGTATTTGTTTATGTTTGAGTGCGAGAACGGTTTTGATTAATCCCGTCACACCAGCCGCAGTATCCAAATGCCCAATATTCGTTTTCACAGAACCAATGGCGCAGAATCCAATATTTTCGGTACTAGAGCGAAAAGCTTGTGTTAGAGCAGCGATTTCAATGGGATCTCCTAAAGCTGTTGCAGTACCGTGAGTTTCCACATAAGTGATAGTTTCTGCTTCTACTTCGGCAACTATTTGGGCAGTTTTAATTACCTTTGCTTGGGTATCGATGCGGGGCGCTGTGTAGCTGACTTTGAATGAACCATCATTATTGATTGCCGATCCTTTGATTACAGCATGAATGCGATCGCGATCGTTCAAAGCATCTTCCAATCGTTTCAACACGACAATGCCCACACCTTCACCGCCCACAGAACCCTGTGCATCAGCATCAAAAGCTCGGCAATGTCCATCAGGGGACAATATTCCCCCTTCTGTGTATGCGTACCCTTCTTTTCTTGTGGCGCTGATAGCAACTCCACCAGCTAAAGCGATATCACATTCACCATTGAGTAAGCTTTGACAAGCTAAGTGGACAGCAACCAATGAAGTTGAGCAAGCAGTTTGCACCGCATAACTTGGCCCTTCTAAGTTGAGTTTGTAAGAAACGCGAGTAGTTAAGAAATCTTTATTACCTGCAAGAATTAATTGCTGAGGATCGATAGAGTTAATGATATTTGGATTGAGATAAATGTTAAGTAAATAAGTGTTCAAAGCAGAGCCAGCATAAACCCCAATCGCACCTTGATAATTTTGGGAATCATATCCCGCATTTTCTAGGGCTGACCAAGCACACTCTAAGAAAATTCGGTGTTGTGGATCTGTAATTTCTGCTTCTCTGGGATTAAAGCCAAAAAACTCTGCGTCAAATAATTCTGCATCTTCTAATACAGCTTGGGCTTTGACATAGTTAGGATCATTTAATATCGATGAACTTATCCCTGCTGACAATAATTCTTCATCAGTGAAGAAAGAAATTGATTCTACGCCATTTTGGAGGTTATCCCAGAATTCATCAATATCTTTGGCTCCCGGAAAACGCCCTGATAAGCCGATAATTGCTATTTCTGAACCAGTGAAAGAATTTGCTTTTGTAGTAATATTCATAATTTTAAATAATATTTCCAATAGATTTAAGTTTTTGTAATCGCTTTCTTTGTTGAGCTTTCCCATCTGTAATTTTTTCGATGACAATATCTGTCACAGAAGAAGATGGTTGTTGCTCTTTAACTTGATTCAAATAATTGGCTAAAGAGTTGATAGTAGGATATCTAAATAGGTCGAGTACAGATAAATCTCTCTGAAATATTTCCCGTAACTGATTATGAACTTGAACTAAAAGTAATGAATGACCACCAAGTTCAAAGAAGTTATCATGAATTCCAACATCTTCAAGTTGAAGTACTTTTTGCCAAATTTCAGCAATAGTTTTTTCTATCTCAGTTTGGGGTGGTTGATAAGCCGCCTCCAATTCTGGACGCGCTGTATCAGGTTTGGGTAAAGCTTTGCGATCGATTTTCCCATTAGGTGTAAGTGGGAATGCCTCTAGTAATACAAAAGCTGCTGGCATCATGTAACTTGGTAGCTTTGATTCTAGAAAGCTTCGCAATTCAAGGATTTCAAGTGTTTGCTCGGTTTGCGGGACTACATAAGCAACTATTCGCTGAGATTCGGCTACCACAATTACAGTTTCGCGTACTGCTGGGTGTTGGCTGATGAGTGCTTCAATTTCTCCCAATTCAATGCGGAAGCCGCGAATTTTCACCTGATCGTCAATTCGTCCCAGGTATTCAATGTCTCCATTGGGGAGATAACGCGCCAAGTCACCGGATTTATAAAGGCGATCGCCTACGGCGGGGCGTAGCCCATCGCTAAAAGGATGAGAAATAAATCTTTCAGTTGTTAATTCTGGTCGATTTAAATAACCCCGTGCCACACCAGCACCACCAACATACATCTCACCTTTTACTCCAATGGGTACTGGTTGGCGATATTCATCTAACAAATAAACTTGCAAGTCAGGAATCGGACGGCCAATAATGCTGCCTAATCCTAATTCTAAGTCTCTCTTTGTCAGTGGACGATATGTAACATGGACGGTTGTTTCTGTAATGCCGTACATATTGACTAACTGGGGAATGCCATCACCATGACGCTCAAACCAAGGTCTTAAGCTTTCCAGTTGCAGCGCTTCTCCACCAAAGATTACCAATCGCAGATTTAGCCCTTCGGCAGTTCCCAAAGATTCCTCTACCTGTATGAGTTGAGAAAAAGCGGAAGGCGTTTGGTTAAGTACCGTCACTTGCTGCTTTAACAACAATTTGTAAAAATCTTCCGGCGAACGACTTAGCCAGTAAGGTACTACAACTATTTTGCCGCCATACAGCAGCGCCCCCCAAAGTTCCCAAACGGAAAAATCAAAGGCTATGGAATGGAACAGTGTCCAAACATCATTTTGATTAAATTTATACCAGTCTTCTGTTGCTGCGAACAGACGAACTACATTGCTATGATTGACTAACACGCCCTTGGGTTGACCTGTTGAGCCGGATGTATAAATGATATAAGCCAAGTTATCGCTTGTACATCCACTGATTGGATTTTGTGGGCTTTGCTGAACGATCCTTTCCCAGTCAGTATCTAAACAAACAACATTAGTTTGGTGTTGCGGGAAATTCTCTATAAAATGTTGCAGTGTAAGTAATACAGAAACCTGAGCATCCTGCAATATAAAAGCTAAACGTTCTGGTGGATATGCTGGGTCAAGTGGCACATAAGCACCACCTGCTTTGAGGATGGCTAAAATTCCAATAATCGTAGATAGCGATCGCTCTACACAAATCCCTACCAATACCTCTGGTTTTACTCCTAAATTTTGCAAATAATGCGCTAACTGATTTGCTTTAGTATTCAGTTCGCAATAGGTCAACTGCTCATCTTCAAATACTACTGCTACCGCATCAGGCGTATGTTCTACTTGAACCTCAAATAATTGATGAATACATTGTTGTTGAGGATATATAACCTCTGTATTATTCCAATCCAGTAGTAATTGATGTTTTTCAGTTTCTGTTAGCAGTGATAATTCTGAAAGCCGTAGCTGCGGATTTAAAGCAATTCCTTCTAACAAGGTCTGGAAATGTCCAGCCATCCGTTTGATAGTACTTTCTTGGAATAAATCTTTATTAAACTCTAGACTAGCAAAAATTTGTTCTGCTGTTTCTGTTATTTCTAGGGTCAAATCAAACTTGGTACTACCATTATCAATTGGCAAGGGAGTTATAGTCAAACCAGGCAATTCTAAAACCGATATTGGTGTATTTTGAAGCACAAGCATAACTTGAAATACTGGCGTGTAGCTCAAGTTACGTTGTGGTTGCAGTTCTTCTACTAGTTGTTCAAAAGGTAAATCTTGATGGGCATAAGCTCCTATTGCGACCTTCCGCACCTGAGTTAATAATTCTTCAAAAGTAGGATTATCTGCTAAATTAGTTCGTAGCGTAATTGTATTAGCAAAAAAACCAATTAATCCTTCTAACTCTGTGCGATTCCGATTGGCAATTGGTGAACCAACAACAATATCTTCACTACCTGTATAACGCCATAATAATGTTTGAAAAGCTGCTAGCATGGTCATAAACAAAGTACTTCCATGCTGCTGACTCAACTTATTTAAAGCTGCATATAACTCATTAGATAACTGAAATGAATATGTAGCACCCTGAAAACTGCTAACGGCAGGTCTTGAGTAGTCAGTGGGTAAATCTAATAATGTTGGTGCGCCCTCTAACTGGTTTTTCCAATAAGATATTTGTGATTGTAAAACCTCTCCTTGCAACCATTGGCGCTGCCAATTCGTAAAGTCTACATACTGTATTGGCAGTTCCAAAAGTGGAGACGCTTGCCCTTTCGAGAAGGCTTCGTAAAGTGCTGCAACTTCTTTAATTAATACTCCTACTGACCAACCATCAGAAATAATATGGTGCATTGTGAACACCAAAATGTGTTCTGTTTCCTTTAGACGCAGCAAAGTAGCTCGCAGTAATGGAGCTTGGCTTAAATTGAAGGGTTGCTGTATTTCTTGTATAACTAATTTTTTAACTTCAACTTCTTGCTCAACCTCAGATAAATCTTCAATATTGATAATAGGTAAAGTCAAGCTTAAACTAGGAAGAATTACCTGAACAGGTTTTTCTGCCATGATTGTGAAAGTAGATCGCAAAACCTCGTGACGGCGCACGATTTCATTTAAGGTTTGCAATAATGCAGCTTGATTAAGGAAACCTGTAAGACGCAAAGCTGCCCAGATATGATTAGCAAAGTTACCAGGTTGTAATTGATCTATAAACCAAAGTCGTTGTTGAGCAAAAGACATTGGGAAAATCTGAGGCTGGCTCACCTTTTCTTGAAGGAGTTGTGTCAAGATTTCACGTTTTTTTTCTGGTGAAAGCCCAGTCAGATTTCCGTGAGTATTAGTCATGAGCTAGCCTCCTTTTCTGCTAATATCTGATTCAGCAATAACTCAACTTCTTGATTGGAAATTTCATCAAGCTTTGCTAACACCTGTAAAGCATTATCCCGCTCGACTCTTGTAATGGTGTTGATATTATTACTTTCTCTCAAACCTCGTCTCTGTTCAACTATTAATGCCTGTTTAATAATAGTAGGTATTTCAAAGAGGCTATGTAGAGGAAGTTCTACATCGAAATTTTTATATAACCGAGAGATAATTTGAGTAGCTAATAAAGAATCTCCTCCTAATTCCAAAAAATTATCATAAATGCCTACTTGCTCAATCCCCAAGAGTTCTTGCCAGACTTGAGCCATAGTTGCTTCAATTTCATTGCGAGGAGCAACATAATCATTACGGAGATTAGGGCGGGGATGGCTTTGTTGAGAAACACTTCCTGAAGCTAATTTATCTTCTAAAACTGTTAATCCTGCTTCCAGATATTTGAAAGCATGATTATACTCAATTAAAGCTGGAAAATCTTGGGTTGAAACAATAACATGAGGTAAATTAGTTCCCAAAATGCGATTAAAAGCATCACTTCCTTCTTGAGATATTATTCCTTTGTTCCGCTCTTGTTCCCTAATGTGTTTAATTTTATCTGGTACAACAGTCTCCACTGCCATACCTACTTCTTGCCAAGTGTCCCAATCAATTGATATTGTTAATAGCCCAGATTTATAAGCGTTATATGCATAAGCATCCAAAAATGCGTTAGCCGCACAATAATCTACCTGTCCAAATTCACCTAAAATCGAACTTTGCGATGAGCAAAGCACCAAAAAATCTAGATTGATATTTTGAAAAACTTGCTTTAGTACTATTGTTCCTCTAACTTTTGGTGCTAGTACGCTACTTGCGATATCCTGAGTTTTGAGTTGAATGATTCCGCCACCAGCAATACCAGCTGCATGGATGACACCATTAATTTGACCAAATTTTTCTACTGACTGAGCAATTACAGATTGCATTTGTTCGTAATTAGTTACATCGGCGCTAATTACCAGTACTTCTGCACCAAGAGTTTCCAATAATTGTACTTTCGTAATTATCTGGCTAACTCTATCTTGTTCATCATGAGTTGTTAACCATTCTTGCCAATTATCTTTTTTGATAATACTCTTTCGTCCGACTAAAACTAACTTAGCTTGTACTGTTTTTGCTAGGTGTTCTGCTAATACTAAACCAATGCCACCTAGCCCACCAGTAATTAAATAAACACCTTGCTGTTTTAACTTAGTTTTCTCAGCAATGCTCTGTTCTAAACGCACCGATTGGAAAGATTGAATCCAGCGATGATACCCACGATAGGCAACTATATCATCAGTTTCATTTGCAGCAAATTCTATTATCAGATTGTCTAAAACTCGTTGCCGTTGTGGAGTTTCTGAAGACGAAATTATTACATCAAGAATACGGCAATTTATGTTTGAATATTCCTTGGGAATGACTTTACATGGCCCTAATATAGTTGCCTTCGAGGGACATAATTTTTCTTCGCCAGTTACATCATATAAATTACTGGTTACAACCATCAGCTTCAGAGAATCTCGAACATTTCGTTTTCCTAGCGCCTGCGCTAAAAAAAGCAGACTCCAGAAACCAAGAGATTGACAATCTTCAAAAAATTTATCTTGTGTTTGTTCGTCTGGCTCTTGATTGGATAAAATATCCTTGGGAGTAAGGCTCCAAAAATGAGCGATCGCTTGGGGAATCCAATTCTGTTGTTGTAATGCTTGCAGTAAGCGATCGTAGTCATCCCTTTGTTGGGGATTAACTGTATATGTGCAGTCATCAAGTTTCGCAAATTTATCTGCAATCCTAATGACAATTACATCATGAGCTTGTTGTTTGAGTCGTTCGGCAATTTCTGCTCCAACTCCATAGGTATCAATAAAAACTAACCAACGTGACTTTTGTTCTACCAGTTTTTCCTTCTGGATCAGATCGAGCGGTGTAGATTCTTCCCAGCGAGGAACGTAGAACCAATCAGCAATATCTGGCTTTTTATCGGAAGTTTTTGGTGACATCATAGCCAGAGCCGCATTTCGATTTACCTCAATCCAGTAACGCTGGCGCTCAAAAGGATAAGTAGGTAAGGGTATACGATGACGCTTTTCGTTTGCGTAAAAACTTTGCCAATCAATTTTAACCCCTAGCAACCAAAGCCTACCCAAGGTATCAAGTAAAAATGCGACATCTGATTGTTGCTCTTGAGGATGCCGTATAGAGGTTAGTGCTATCAGTTCATCTGTTTGATGTTGTTTAGCCAAACTACTTAACGTCCGTCCCGGCCCAACTTCCAACAGGATTCGCTCTGGCTGTTTGAGCAACTCACTTATCCCTTGAGTGAAGCGTACTGGTTGCCTTAAATGCTTCGCCCAATAGTTAGGGTCTGTTGCTTCGGTTGCGGTAATCCAAGTACCACTAACATTGGACACAAACGGAATTTTTGGAGGATTGAGTTTTACTTTTTGTAACGACCGGGTGAAAGTCTCAATAATGGGTTCCATCATTCGAGAATGAAAGGCGTGGGAAGTACGTAAACGCCTATGGCTGACACCTTTTTGTTGTAGCTTTTGTTGCAATTGCTCTATTGCTTCTTCTGAACCGGATACCACACAAGAAGAAGGTGTATTGCTTGCAGCTAGAGAGATCTCCTTTTCTAGGAGTTGTTGTAGCTCTTGTTCTGGAAGCTGAACTGAGAGCATAGCACCACTTGGCATTTGCTGCATTAGTTTTCCGCGTGTTACTGCGATCGCCAAGCCATCTTCCACAGAGAAAACTCCGGCTATAGTTGCAGCTACGTATTCCCCTATACTGTGACCAATCATCGACTCAGGTTGCACGCCCCACGCCATCCATAACTTAGCTACAGCGTATTCAATTACAAATAGCGCTGGTTGAGTAATTGCTGTTTGCTGCAACTTTTGCGTTGCTGTTAACACTTGTTCTTCGCTGGGATAGAGAATTGTCCGCAGGTCAACATCCAAGAGAGGTTTGAGCAGTTCGCAGCAGTAATCAACCTGCTCTCTAAATACTGTTTCACTCTCATATAATTCCCGACCCATATTTACATACTGCGTACCCTGCCCAGAAAACATAAATACTACAGAGCGATTACAAGGTTCTTGATACTGAGTGAAAGCTCTTTGAGAATCTTGCAGCGCTATGAGAGCATCTTCTTGGTCTTGACAAACTACCATTCGGCGATGATTAAAAGTCCAGCGACCCTGTTGCAGAGTGTGAGCAACATCAGCGAGATTTAAATCTGGATGCTTCTGAAAATAATCAGCCAAATTTTCTGTAGCAGTTTCCAGCGCTGTACTCGTCTTAGCTGAAAGTAATAATAACTGCCAAGTCCGAGAAGAACTAGACGGTTTAGCTTCTGGCGCTTCTTCTAGAATTACATGGGCATTTGTCCCGCCAAAACCAAAAGAACTTACTCCCGCACGACGGGGAATGCCGTTGGTTTTCCATTCAGACAGCGTATTGTTGACATAAAAAGGACTGTTAGTAAAATCGATTTGAGGATTGGGTTCTTCAAAGTTCAAGCTAGGCGGTATCTGTTTATTTTTCAGGGCGAAGACGGTTTTGATTAGACCTGCAATCCCAGCCGCTTCGTCTAAATGTCCAATATTAGTTTTCACAGAACCAATTGCACAAAAGCCCTTTTTCTGAGTTTTGGCGCGAAAAGCTTGTGTCAGCGCCGCAACTTCAACCGGATCTCCAAGAGTTGTTCCAGTTCCGTGAGCCTCTATATAGGTAATTGTTTCGGGTTCAACCTCAGCCATAACCTGAGCGGCTCTAATCACCTTGGCCTGACCATAAATGCTGGGTGCAGTGTAACTAACTTTGTTAGCACCATCATTATTGATGGCAGAACCTTTTATAACTGCATGGATACAGTCCCCATCTGCGATCACTTCCTCTAAACGTTTTAAGACTACAATACCTAAGCCTCTTCCTCTGACAGTTCCCCTAGCCTTGGCATCAAAAGCACGACAATGCCCATCGGGAGATTCAATTCCTTCCTGCTGATACATATAACCAACTGCTTCTGATATTGACACTCCTCCAGCCAAAGCAATATCACATTCTCCACTGAGCAAACTTTGGCAGGCTAAATGTAAAGCCACTAATGAACTTGAGCAGGTAGTTTGAACTCCATAACTTGGCCCCTGCAAGTTTAATTTGTAAGAAGCAAGTGTAGTAACGTAAGCCGGAGAAATACCTTTTTCTATTTGTTTCTCACCAACAGAAGTGACAATATCGTAATTTGAATAAATATTTAGTAAATAACTGCCGAAATTAGTCCCAGCATAAACTCCAATAGGCTGATTATAAGCTTCGCAACTGTAGCCAGCATTTTCAAGTGCTGTCCAGGCATATTCCAAAAAGAAACGCATTGATGGCTCCATGATTTCAGCTTCTCTGGGACTTATGCCAAAAAATGAAGCATCAAACAAATCTATGCCTTCAACTACACCCTGCGCCTTAACATAATTAGGGTCTGCAATAACAGCAGCATCTACACCTAAATCTTTTAGCTCTTGCTCAGTAAAACAATGAATTGACTCAACTCCATTTCGGAGATTTTGCCAAAATTGCTCAATATTTTGAGCTTTTGGAAAACAGCCACTTAAACCAATAATAGCTATTTCTAACCCAGTTTGTTCGTTTATATAATCTACTAAATTTGCCATCAATAATTTCCTATTTTTATAAAAAGACTTCTAAACCATTTCAATATTTTGTCGTTGTTTTTGTACTAGACGTTGTTTGAATCTAGCTTTACCAGCTTCTAACTTTTCATTTAGTTCATTACTTTCCGCAACAAATGCTTCATCATGATTTTCTTCTTGACTAAAATATTGTGATAAAGCACTAATAGTCGGATATTTAAACAGGTCAGTTATTGCTAAATTCGCTTTCAACAGTTCGCGCAGCTTACTGTAAACCTGAAGTATATTTAACGAATGACCGCCGATATCAAAAAAGTTATCTTGAATACCTACTTTTTTAATATTAAGTATATTCTGCCAAACCTCAGCGATTATACGTTCCACGTCGTTTCGCGGCATTACATAAGTAGTTTCTAATTCCGGGCGAAGATAATCTGGTTGAGGTAATGCCCGACGATCTAACTTTCCACTGGGAGTTAAAGGTAGTGACTCTAACATCATGAAAGTAGAGGGCAACATATAGTCTGGTAATCTTTCTTTCAAATAATTTCGTAGTTCTGAATCATAAATTTTGAATGCTAAACTATCCTGAAAATCTGTATATTCAGCACTGGGAACAATGTAAGCAATTAAGCGTTTGTCGCCTAGACTATCTTCTGTGACAACAACTACATTCTCACCCACAGCCGGATGCTGACTCAGTAGCATCTCAATTTCTCCTAATTCGATTCGGAAACCACGAATCTTTACCTGATGGTCAATACGTCCCAGAAATTCAATATTTCCATCAGGAAGCCATCTTCCTAAATCTCCAGTTTTATAAATTAAATCTCTTTGTATTCCTGGTAGTGGTTTGGCATTAGTAGAAAACGGATTAGGAACAAAACTTGATTTTGTCATCTCTTCATTCTGCCAATATCCTTCAGCTACCCCAAATCCTGATACACAAATTTCCCCAGGAGATCCAATTGGTAGCAGTTGCATTTGAGCATCAAGAATATAGATATTTAGGTTTGCTAATGGTTTACCAATGGGAACTGTACGTTGATTTTCTGGTAAGGGTTTGTCAATGATATATTGAGTAATATCATCAGCAGCTTCACTTGGCCCGTAAGCATTCACTACCTTAATTGAAGGATACATTCTCAGCCACTTATTTACCAGTTCTACTGATACAGATTCTCCTGTCACCATCATCCACTTCAAGTTAGGTAACAATGTTTCACTTATTGGTAGACGGGAGATGTAATCTAGTAAACCTGAAAGAACGACTGGCACTAACTCAACAATAGTAATTTTTTCTTCTTTGATAACTTGGAATAAATTTTCTGGATTACAAATAGTTTCAGTACCGACGATGATAGTCTTACCACCAATTAAAACAGGCGCTAAAAACTGCCAAACAGAAATATCAGATGAAGCCGGAGCAGTTTGGAGAAAATTAAAGTTTTCAGTTAACCCAAGAGCATCAAATTCAGCATATATATGATTAATCGCACTACCATGCCTAATAATTACCCCCTTTGGTAATCCTGTCGAACCGGACGTATAAATCATATAAGCCGGATCGGTTCCCTGATGATTTACTTCCAAATTCTCTTTAGAGAAATTAGCAAAATCTAGTTCATCATATATTTTGATACCATTTATTAGCCCGTTACCCAAGGAATTTACTACAGGTATCGCTTGCTTATTTGACTTGATATCTAAACATATTAAGCATTCCAAATGCAGACAATCTTCTTGTGAACTAGCTAAAACATCTAAACAGGATGAGTCTGTTAATAGAATTCTCACTTGGCTATTAGATATCATGTATTTGATTCTATCTGGCGGATATGTACTATCAATTGGTACATAGACTCCACCAACCTTACTTATAGCAAGTATGCCTATTAAAAAATTTATATCTCTTTCTTTAATAATTCCGATAAAATCACCTTTTCTGACTCCTAACTTAGACAAAAAAGTAGCTAGCTGATTCGCTTTTTGATTTAATTGTTGATATGTTATTTGAGTATTTGCAAAAACAGCAACAAAATTGCTAGGTGTTTTTTCTACTTGCTTTTCAAATAACTTATCAATTGTCTGATTTGTTGGATATACTTTTGTATTATTATTAAAGGTTTGCAATAAATTGTTTATATCAAGTTCGCTTAAAACAGGGATGTCTGAGATCGAGATTGAACAATTATTTATAACAGTCTCTAATATATTGATGTAATATTTTGCAATCGCTTTAACATTTTCTTCTAGAAACAATGAATTATTGTAATAGATGCTTCCTTCAATTAAACTAGCATTAATTCTAAAAGAAAAAGTTAAATCATTTGGTATTTCTATAACATCCTCCAAGGAATGTATGTTTTCTAATAAAATTACTATGTCAAAAAATGAACAGCGATTTGGATTGTTTGGTAATTTTAATAACTCAATAAACTTCTCAAAAGAATAATTTTGATGAATATAGCCATTAATAGCTACTTCTTTAATTTTGATAAGTAAATCTTTAAAAGTAAGCTGATTGTCAACGTTAAAGCGTAAAGGAATTAATTTAGTCAGTAAATCTTCACTGCTTTTGATTTTTTTATAAGTTGGAGAGCCAACTATAATATCGCTAGTTCCATTATATTTTTGGAGATAAATACTTAATACTGCTACTAGAAATAAATAAACAGAAAAATCAGAGTTATCTGCAAGCTTAAGGATTTTTTCCGATAAATTACTTGGTATTTCAAAGCTTACTGACTTTTTTTTACCTTCAAATATTACTGGTCGGACATAATCTGTAATGAAAGCAGTCTCAGGTAACTCGTCAGAGATTTGATTTAACCAGTAAATTTTCTGAGAAAATAAATCTTCCGCAGTCAGGCTATTTCTAATTTTATTGGAAATCATTTTTACTCCCTCACTATAATTAAATTTTGAAAAAGCTAGTAATAATCATCTATTCTGCCAAAGAGTGATTAAAAGCTGCTTTGATAATTGCACAACCCCTTTGTAATGTAGACATATCAATTACCAACGGGGGCAAAATTTTAATTACAGTATCATTTCTACCTGCTAGCTCAACTATTAATCCTAGTTTAAAACAACGAGAAGTTATGCTTTTGGCAAAAGTGTTACCGCCAAAGTTTTTAACATCAATTCCCCAAATCATCCCAATTCCCCGAATTGCAATTTTTTCACTAATTGATGCTATCTCTTGAGATAAAAAACTTTTTAAGAAAAGCTCTTTAGTTTTGACATCCTGCTCAAGATTGCTACTTTCTCTATACTCAAGAGCAGCTGTTGCTCCGATAAATGCCAATTGATTACCCCTAAAAGTGCCATTATGTTCGCCTGGTTCCCATATATCTAACTCTGGCTTAATTAATAATAGCGACATAGGAAAACCATACCCACTGATAGACTTGGAGAGTACTACCATATCAGGAACTATATCGGCTCTTTCAAAAGAAAAGAAAGACCCCGTTCGACCACAACCGACTTGAATATCATCGCAGATTAATAAAATATCATGCTCGTTGCATAACTTTCTGAGTCGTTGCATCCAGTCAATCGGGGCTACAATAACTCCACCTTCAGCCTGCACTGTTTCAAAGATGATTGCTGCTGGTTTTTGAATTCCCGAATTTACATCATTTAATACTGTTTCTATATATTCTATTGTGTCAAAAGTTTCCATAAATCCATAAGGATAAGGCATAAAAGTTACATCACTCGATGTCCCAATTGCACCTGCTCGAATTCCGACATTACCACTAATAGCTAGACTACCCAAAGTCATTCCATGATATGCTCCCATGAAAGAAAAAATGCCGGATCTTTGTTTGACTTTTCTCGCTAACTTTAAAGCTGCTTCAACTGCATTTGTTCCTGTTGGCCCGCAAAACTGAATGCGATAATCTAGTTTTTTTGAAGTTAATACTACCTCATCAAACTTGGTTAAAAACCTTTCTTTGGCAGAGGTATACATATCTAAAGCATGGGCAATCCCATCAGCATCTAAATATGACATGACCTTTTGTTTTATATAGTCATGATTATGACCATAATTTAAAGCACCTGCACCTGCAAAAAAATCAATATATTCTTCGCCTGACTCAGCATAAACTATAGAATCTTTGGCTCTATGGAATATACCAGGAAAATTACGACAATAGCTTCTAACGTTTGATTCACATTTTTCAAATACATTCATGATATTGCTGTGTTGTAGTGACAAAGTACAGTAATTGATGAATTTACATATATTTGGCTTGGCATTATTTCAGTTCAAGACTTGGATAAACTAAAACCTATTATTCCCCAATAAGTGGGTTTTGATAACATCTAACTCTATGAAGCAAAAGCCCAATTAATTTTTGCTTCTTTCTCTAATACTGATGCGATCTTTTGTTGTTCTGGAGTCAATAGTGGTAGGTTTTTAATTTTGAAATTAGGATTATCGATCAACCCTTGCAGCAGCATTTGAATATCTTTGAGTATGCCAGCAATAGTAGTAGTTTCAAATCTCCTAGAATCATAAGAAAGAGCTATTAATAACTCTTTATTTGGATATACAACCACGTTCAAAGGGTAATTATTTCGGTAATATAATTCTGTATGTTGAAATTCTATATTTCCTCGCCAATCTCGGATAAATTCGCTGACTGGAAAGTTTTCAACCACCACAATAGTTTCAAACAAAGTTAATTTTTGAGGAACTTCACTCCAACGATGAATTTCTGTTAATGGAGTGTATTCATAATCGCGCACCTCAACTAATTGAAGCTGGAAACGTTGTAGCCATGATAAGAAAAGTTGTTCGCTATCTATATTGACATGGATGGGTAAGGTATTAACAAACATACCAACCATTGATTCCACTCCATGCAAATCTGCTGGTCGTCCGCTAACAGTGCAGCCATACAATATATTCTTGGAACAAGTATAGCGGCTAAGAAGAATCGCCCAAATACCATTAATTATGGTAGCAAATGTAAGACGATTTTGTGTAGCAAAAAACTGTAAGGCTTGTGTACTAGTCGATGATAACTGAATTATTTCTTCACTATACCTTACTTTCTCGGTAGATGATTGGTCAATTTGATCTATTTTTTCTATATAAGTTAAAGAAGTTGGTGCTTTGATACCCTGTAATGCTTGCCGCCAAAAAAGCTCCGCTTTTGATATGTCCTGTTGCTGTAACCAATCAATATAATCCCTAAAAGGACGAATAGGTGCTAAATAAATTTCTTTATCCTGACAAAGTATTCCATAAGTTTCTACAAACTCTTGGAATACTAATGAACCACCCCAACCATCGATAATGATGTGGTTAAAACTCCAAATATATAGATACTTATCATCAGTAAAGCGAATTAAAGTATGACGCATCAAACATGGTTGAGAAAAGTCAAAACTTTTTTGGCGATCGCTAACAATGAAAGAGTCAAGTTGCGCCTTTTGTTTAGATGAATTTATATTAGACCAATCATAAAAATTTAGGGGAACTTTTACTTGATTGTACACAATTTGTAGTGGATTTTCAATTTCTTCCCAATAAAACCCAGTACGTAAAATTGGATGTCGATCTATTACAAGTTGCCAAGCTTTTTCAAACGCCTCTATATTCAGATTGCCACTCACTGTAAAGACATGCTGGAAAAAGTATAAGGATAATTCACTATCAAATAAACAGTGAAATAGCATACCTTTTTGTACAGGTGTTAGTTCGTATATGTCTTCAATACTTTTTGTTTCCATTTAGCTACTTTTTACCTCTTTTGGTTAATTTTTAAGAGTAAATTATCCAATTGTTGTTGGTTCAATTTGGCTCTTGGGAAGTCAGATGGTGTATATTTTTCTGCTTCTACAGGCTGATCTTGAATTTGTGTGAGGTATAACTCTTTTGTTTTTAAATCCGGTTCGGGTTGGATAATTTCAGTAATACATAAGTCTGTTGCTAACTCAGCAATTGTCTGATAATGAAAAAACTGTTGAGATGTTAACTTTAAACCTGCTTGGTTAGCTTTGGCAGCAATTTGAATTGTGTTGATAGAATTTCCGCCCAACTCAAAAAAATTGTCATGGATACCTATCTTGTCAATTCCCAAAATTTCTTGCCAAATATCAACTAGCATTTGCTCTATTTCGTTTTCTGGAGCAATGTAATCATTCCCTAAATTCGGGCGAGGATGTTCGGCTTTGGAAAGATTGACTGTAGATAATGTTGAATCCAAAAGCCTTAATTTTTCTTGTAAATATTGGGGAGAATTATTTTGCCTAATTAAAGCTGGTAAATCTTGGGTTGAAACAACAACATGAGGTAGTTTAATTCCCAGAATGCGATTAAAGGCATCGATACCCTCTTGAGGTAATATGCCCTTTTTGATAATTTCCGCACGCTCTTGTTTAATATTATCTGGTAATACTGTTTCTACTGCAAACCCAACTTCTTGCCAAGTATCCCAACTGATCGATACTGTTAATCGGTTGGACGTGGAAGTATGATGGTGAGCATAAGCATCTAGAAAAGCATTAGCTGCACAATAATCTATCTGTCCAAATTCACCTAAAATAGAACTTTTAGATGAACAAAGCACAAATAAATCGAGATTGATATTCTTTAAAACCTCTTCTAATATTAATGTACCTTTGACTTTTGCTGCTAAAACATTGCTGGCTATATCCTGCGTCTTGACTTGGGTAACACCACCACCAGCAATACCAGCTGCATGGATTACACCATTAATTTGACCAAATTTTTGTAATGCTTCAGCAATTACTACTTGCATCTGCTCAAAATTAGTTACATCGGCACTTTTAACTTCTACCTCTGCCCCTAATTCTTCAAGCGATCGCACTTTTTGGATCTTCCGACTGATAGAATCTTGACTATCATGGGTTTCTAGCCATTGTTGCCACTCCTCGCGCTCAGGTAGCCCTCCTCGTCCGATGAGGATTAACTTAGCTTTTAGTGTTTTTGCTAGATGTTCCGCTAATACTAAACCAATGCCTCCAAGTCCCCCAGTAATTAAATAAACTCCATCTGGCTTTAACTTAGTTTTTCCGGCGATAGACTCATCTAATGGCAATGCTTCAAAGCTTTGAATCCAACGGTGAGAACCACGATAAGCAACTATTTTATTAGTTTGTTGTAATGTTAATTCTGCTACTAAATTATCTATGATTTTTTGAGATACAGGAGTTTGAGCAGAATCCATTACTAAATCAATAGTACTGCAATTGATATTCTGATATTCCTTGGGAATTACCTTGCATGGGCCTAATACCGTAGCCTTATCTGGGCATAAATTTTCATCTCCAATGACATCATGTATGTTACTAGTTACAACCATCAGCTTGAGGGAATCCCAAATATCTTGTTTTCCTATTGCTTGTGCTAAAAATAGCAAGCTATGGAAGCCGAGATGTTGATAATCTGCAAGCTCGTTGTTGAGCAAACAATCGTTTGGCGTAACGCTCCAAAAATGAGCGATCGCATTTGGTTTAAAACCCTGCTTTTGAAGTTCCTGAAGTAACATATCATAATCATCTGCTTGTTGAGGATTGATGATATACATCCCTTCGTCGAGCTTGCTAAATTGTTCACCCACCCGTACAGTAATTACATCTTGATTCTGTTGTTCAAGTCGTTGAGAAAATTCAGATGCTACTCCATAGTTATCCACAAAGACTAAGCAACGCAACTTTTCTTGGATTAGTTGTTCTTGAAAAAAGTCACAAGGGATGGATTGTTTCCATACTGGAATATAAAACCAGTCAGCAATATTTGATTTTTTATCTAATGATTGCTGTGATCCTGTTTGTGAAATGGAATCTAGTTCAATAGAATAACGCTGATTTTCAACGGGATGAATCGGTGAATTTTTATCTAATGGTATTGACTCAATCCAGTAACTCTGACGTTCAAAGGGATAGGTTGGTAAGGGAAGACGATGACGGCGTTCGTTGTCATAAAAACTTGACCAATCTATCTTAATTCCCAACATCCATAAGCGACCCAAAGTGTTAAGTAAAAATGCTACATCTGAATGCTGGTTGTGAGGATGAGGGATTGAGGACAGCATAGTTAATTCTTCAGGATTCCAAGTCTTTCCACAACCAATTTCTAGTAGAATTTTCTGATTGTCTTTGAGTAACTCTGGAAATTCTGCATTTATTTTTTTGGATTGCTGTATTTGTTCCCAATAGTTAGGATCTATTGCTTCATTTTTAGTAATCCAAGTGCCACTAATATTAGATATAAATGGAATTACTGGAGGATTGAGTCTGACTTTTTTTAATAACTCTGTGGAAGATTCATTTGCGACTAACGCAAGAGCATCTTCAAGAGAAAAAACACCAGCTAAAGTAGCAGCAACATATTCACCAATACCGTGCCCAATCATTGCTTGAGGAGAAATTCCCCAGGACATCCACAATTTAGCTAAAGCGTACTCAATAACAAACAGCGCACTTTGAGAAAAGCAAGTTTGTTGAAGTTTTTCTACTGCGGTTTTCTGCTCAGATTCGTTGGGATAAATTACGGAACGCAAATCTAACTCTAAATGTGGTTTTAAGATGAGGCAGCACTCTTCTATCTGCTTGCGGAACATCGGCTCTGTTTCGTAAATTTCTTTGCCCATGTCTGCATACAGCGCACCTTCTCCAGGAAACATGAAGGTAACGGAACGAGTTCCTGACTCTTGAAATTGAGTTACAACTCGCTCTGATGCTGGCTGATTCAATGCCTTAATTGCATCTTGGGTATCGGCACAAACTAATATTTGCCGATAATTAAAGTCTCTACGCCCCATTTGTAAGGTGTAAGCTACATCTGCAAGATTCAAATCGGGATGTAGCATTAGATGTTGGCTTAGATTCTGCGTGGCAGTTTCTAATGCAGACTCGGTTTTCGCAGAGAGGACTAACAATTGCCAAGGACGGGAAGGGCTAGAAGCTGGAAGTGTTGGGGCTTCTTCTAGAACTACGTGGGTATTAGTTCCACCCATCCCTAAAGAACTAACACCGGCACGGCGCGGAGTCGAGCCTGTTTTCCATGCCGTTAGCTTGGTGTTGACGTAAAAAGGACTGTTGGCAAAATCAATTTCAGGATTAGGCTGTTCAAAGTTTAAGCTTGGCGGAATTAACTCATGCTTGAGAGCCAAAGCCGTTTTGATTAATCCTGCAACTCCGGCGGCGGCATCTAAATGTCCAATATTCGTTTTGACTGAACCAATGGCGCAGAAATTCTTTTTCTCGGTACTGGCACGAAAAACTTTAGTCAGCGCAGCAATTTCAATCGGATCTCCCAGCGCTGTACCGCTACCGTGGGCTTCAATATAGCTGATTGTCTCCGGTTCTACCTCTGCTAACATTACCGCTTCTGCGATCGCTTCTGCTTGTCCATCTACACTAGGGGCTGTGTAGCCAACTTTCATCGAACCGTCATTGTTAATTGCAGCGCCTTTAATTACAGCATATATGCAATCACCATCTGCGATCGCATCTCTGACTCGTTTAAGAACAACTATCCCTACACCGTTACCAACAGTTGTTCCCTGCGCTGTAGCATCAAAGGCATGACAATGACCATCAGGAGATAGTGGCCCTCCTTTTTCATATAAATAACCAGTTTTTTGGGGCAATCGAATAGAAACCCCTCCCGCCAAGGCCATATCGCATTGATAATTTTGCAAACTTTGGCACGCGAGAGTAGTAGCAACTAATGATGTAGAACAAGCTGTTTGAACAGTAATACTGGGCCCAGTTAAATTTAATTTATAAGAAACACGAGTAGAGAGAAACCCTTTATCATTACCAATTAACTTTTGGTATGATTGCGCTGACCCTAATTGGTCATTTTTCAAATCAAAAGATAAATAATTATTTAAGCTAGCACCAGCATAAACACCAATTCGACTTTCACACTTACTTGAGTCGTAACCAGCATTTTCCAAAGCTGACCAAGCGCATTCCAAAAATAGACGATGTTGAGGATCTGTTACTTCCGCTTCTTTCGGATTCAGGTCAAAGAATGCAGCATCAAATAAATCAATATTTTCTAAAATACCGCCAATTTTCACATAATTACTATCATTAACAAACACCGGAGATACACCAGCATTTATTAACTCTTCATCTGTAAATAAGGATAACGACTCCACGCCATCTTGTAAATTTTTCCAAAAAGATTCTATGCTGGTGGCTCCTGGAAAACGCCCAGCCATCCCAATAATAGCCACTCCCTCCATTAATTCATAATTTATCTCAGTCTCA
The DNA here is from genome assembly GCF_036919895.1 of Nostoc sp. Taxonomy (GTDB): domain Bacteria; phylum Cyanobacteriota; class Cyanobacteriia; order Cyanobacteriales; family Nostocaceae; genus Nostoc. The sequence continues at coordinate 27,041 of NZ_JBALBW010000082.1, read as the reverse complement.
TCTTGTTTATTCATATCATTTGCTACCTAAAAACTCGTGAACTGATTACCAATATTAAAAATTAAATTCTCTCTTCCTCTGTGTTCTCTGCGTCTCTGCGGTTCGTCTAACCTAATCAATCACTTGAAACTGTACATACCCAGGAACAGCCTGAATCCGAGTCAAATCATTTTCAAAAATAACCGAATTACCTTTCTTCTCAACTTCCTTAAACCCAGCAAACTTATAAGATATGTACATCATTCGATTGCGATCGTTTGGTACAAATTCAGCCAAAAGACGGACATTATTGCTTTGAGCCAGACTCATAATATGATTCAACATAATTGTCCCCACTCCTCTCGACATGACTCGACAAGACATCAGCAAAAGCTTTATCGTCCATAATTTAGACTGGCATTCAATCAGAATCAAACCTATTTTTCCGTAGCTTCCATACTTATCGTCCAGACTTGCAATTAGCAGCTTATGATTTTCTGATTGACGAAACTTATTAAGTTCATCATAAGAGTAGGTATAACCAGTTGTATTTAACTGGTTAGTTCGTAATGTTAATTCTTCTGCACGCTGCAAGTCTTCTTCTTGAGCAGAAGAGATAGTGAAATTCATATTGAGAGTAGCCAAGAATTCGTCCGTTGTGCCAACAAATTCTTTCTCAGCATTTTGACGCTCAATATCACTAATATACATCAATCTTCTAATTCGTGAATCTTCCGTAATAAAACGTGGATTCATGATTGGCATATCTAAAATGCTGCCTATTTCATCTGCATTTATACACAGAATTTCTGGACAAGTAAATTTAACTTCTTCCAGCTCAAATAATTGGTCGTCGATAAATGCGATCGCATCCATTCCAATATTAATCAACTTAGCAATTTCTTGTAAAGAATAAGCTTTAGAATTCCAATTTATCTGGGGATATAAAAAATACTCTTTTAAACTAAACTTTTCCAGTTTAGCTATTGTTGTAGCATAATCATTCTTGCTAGCTATAGATTGTAATATACCACGATTATCTAACGTGTGAATAATATTTATTATATCTTCTCGCAAAGAAACTTCTTTATCTTCCAGCAAAACTCCATCCCAGAGAGTATTATCTAGATCCCATACGACACATTTAATAAACTTTTTGTCTTTTTGCTTACTATCTAAGTCTTGTTCTTGAATACTAACCATATCTTAAACTCTCTCAGTTAATTTATTATCTAAACCAGTAGTAATTGCAAAAAGATAATCTTGATAACCTGACTCTGCAATAGTGATTTCTTGAATTTGAGTACTACCTTCAATGATTTCCATGATTTTAGAGTCTCGTAGATATCTCTCAACTGGGTACTCACTGCTACAACCATTACCACCATGAAGTTGCACTGCATCATTTGCTATTTTGGTAGCTACTGTGGATGCAAAGTACTTAGCGATAGAAGTCTCTGTAATCGAGTTAGGATCGTTAATATCTTTGAGATAACCAGCTTGATAACATAATAGTCTTGCTGCTTTTACTTGAGTTATCATCTGAGTAATCTTTTGACGGATTAATTGATGTTCTTTAAGATAAACGCCAAACTGTTTGCGTTCATTTGTATACTTGAGACAAGCTTCTAAACAAGCTTGAGCAATACCTACACAACCTGATGCCACACTATATCTACCATAATCAAGGGCAGAAGCAGCAATGTAAGAAAATCCAAAACCTAATTTACCGACTAAGTTTTCTTGAGGAATTTGGCAGTTATTAAACTGCAATTCTGCTGACATTGAAGCCCTAACACCTAAAATACCAGACATTGGTTTAACTGAAAACCCTGGACTATTTTTATCAACTAAAAAAGCAGTAGGTTTCCCCTCACATTTAGCAAAGACCAAAAATATATCTGCTATTTGTCCATAGGTAATCCATTTCTTTTGTCCATTTAAGATATAAGCATCACCAACAAGCGTTGCTGTTGTTTCTACACTTTTTGCATCGCTACCTACATTGGGTTCGCTTAATGCAAAAGCAGCTATGATTTCTCCAGATGCAAATTTGGGAAGCCAATACTCTTTTTGAGATTTATTACCCCATTTACGCAAAGCATGAGCAACCATGTTATGAACTGTCAGCAAACTCCTAATGGAAGAACACCCACGTCCAATTTCTTCGTTGAGAATGCCATAGGTAATCATATCCATTCCTATACCGCCATATTCTTGGGGTAATATGGCACCGAGAAAACCACATTTAGCTATTTTCTTAATTATTTCTGGCGGAGTAAATTCTTTCCTATCACATTCGCCTGCATTAGGAAATATTTCTTCATTTACAAAAGCTCTAAACTCATATTGAGCATTTTTTTGTTGAGCAGATAGTTCTAGTTTCATAATACGACTTTTTTCAACAAATCGAGTAATGCTCCAAAGTAGCGAGACTTGTAGATATTCATTCAGGGATTTTAAATCAATTCCAAGAAATTGGTTTAAAATTTGCTTTGGTTTTGCACTGTATATCTTGTTAACTAACAGGGCAAATCCTAATTTGAAATCACTTTTTAACCTGGCATTCTTTCGTTGCTCAAACTACCTTTAATGAAAGATAGGAAATTCATTAGAGTCCTTGGAGAAGAGATTGCATGATAGATAAAATGAGGTGCGATATTTAGAATACTTGATAGCATTTTTTTCTGATGAAAAATATCTCCTATTTTAATATCATAAAAAAATGACAATGATATATTATCATCTACTGCTGTCACATAATGCCACCAGAAAGGTGGTATATAGAGCATTTCTCCAGGTTGAAGTACAACTTCTATTTGTTCTTTCCAAGGAAACTTAGGAAATAATTCTAAATTGAGAAGATCGGGATTTACCTTACTATACTCTGGGATGCCAACACTATCCTCAAGAGGTGGATAGAATGACAAATAATTTGAAGGAGGAAATAAGAGTATTCTTTTTCTACCTCGAATTTGAGCAAAAATATTATGAAATCCGTCGAAGTGAAGGTTGGTAGTTGAAGAAAAGTTTTTACTTGATAAACCTTGCCATAAAAAAACAGATGGCTTCCTATTTAAGTATTCGGGATAAATTATATCTCCAGCAATTTCTGGAAAACGTTCTTCAAAATCTGCTTGAGGTAAATAACATCCTACAATATCACGATCGTTCTTATTATTACCTCTAACTTCTACATAGTTGTTTATATATTCCTGATATTCCATTTCTTCCTCAAGAGCATCATAATCACCACCTTCAAGTGCAAAGTTATTATAATCATTAAAGAATTTTTCTGTATAAAAACGTATACTAACCAGATTATTTCCACAGTGCTTTATCAGATAATCATTAGACCAATTTTTAGACGCACTCCAATGTTTAGCAACATCTTTAATTACAAAAGGTTGATATTGTTTCCACATATCTAAAAACTCTTTTGTACTAGGATTGTTTAACTTTAAAATTGATTCACTAGCTTGAACTTTCATAGACACCCTAATATTCTACTTTCTTTTACTGGGATTTTTTTGCTATTTTATGGCTATTGCCATAGTAAATATTAACTTTTAATTCACTTACAAACTGATTATGAGAGTAGTCACCGTTGGATTTTTTACTACTAAATGAAACTATCTTGTCAGACGATACCTTTAAATAAATTTATAGTATGCATTAAAGATTCTCCAGAAGAGATTGCATGATAAAGATAATGAGGTGCGATATTTAAAACACTTGAAAATATTCTTTTTTGCTTAAAAAAATCTTTAATTTTGACATCGTACCAAAATGATAACGATATATTCTCATCAACTGCTGTGACATGATGCCACCAGAAAGGTGGTATATAAAGCATTTCTCCTGGTTCAAGTACAACTTCTATTCTTTCTTGCCAAGGAAACTTTGGAAATAATTCCAAATTGACCATATCTGGATTTACCTTACTATTATGTCCCATACCAGAACTATCTTCAAGAGGTGGATAGAATGATAAATAATTTGAAGGAGGAAATAAAAGGATTCTTTTTTTACCCCGAATTTGAACAAAAAGATTATGTATTCTGTCAAAATGAAGCGGACTAGCTGAAGTAAAGTTATTACTTGAAAATCCATGCCATAAACTAACGAATGGCTTACTATTTAAATATTCTGGATAAGTTACATCTCCAATAATTTCAGAAAAAGAATCTTCAAAGCTTGCTTCAGGTAAATAACATCCTAAATCATCATTTTTTCTATCTTTTATATAGTCATTTATATATTCTTTATATGTCATTTCTTTGACCAAGCTATAACCATCTTGATAAGCAAATTTTTTGTAATCCTCCAAAAAATCTTTTTTAAAAAAACGTACAGTAACCATACTGTTTCCACAGTGTTCTATCAGATAATCATTTGACCAATTATTACAAGCATCCCAATTTTTAGCAATATCTTCAATTATAAAAGGCTGATATTGTTTCCATCTATCTAAAAATTCTCTTGTACTAGGATTGTTTAACCTTAAAATTGATTGACTGGTTTTAATATTCATAGATACTCCAGACCTACTTTCAGGAATGCTAACTTTTATTCATTTATGAATGGATTGTGAGCATACTTTTACGTTCAACTAGATTGGCTATAGAGTTGATTGTTCGGAAATTTTCAAACTCCAAGTCTTCATTCTCAATGGTAATCTTAAACTCTTGCTCTACAAACAGAACAAGTTGCATGGCAAACATAGAATTGACAAAACCCAAAGCAAATATATCTTCATCTGGCTGTAAGTCATGATTACCGAAAATTTTGGAAAGAAAAGTTTTGATTTTAGCTTGAATTTCGCTCATGAGTCTTGATATTCCCTAATTATTGATACACGTAAAATCCTTGACCGCTTTTTCTACCATATAATCCTGCATCCACCATTTTTTTGAGTAAGGGGGATGGTCTGTACTTGCTATCGTTAAAGTTTTCGTGCAAGACTTCGATAGAAAATAAAATGGTATCTAGACCAATCAAATCTGCTGTTTCTAAAGGCCCCATTTTATGACCAAAACAGCTTTTAAAAATTTTGTCTATATCTTCTGCTGTAGCAACTTGGTCTTGCAGCAGAAAAACAGCTTCGTTAATAGTTAACATCAACACGCGATTAGAAACAAAACCTGGTGAATCATTAACAATGATGCATTCTTTATCCATCTGAGTCAGCATTTGCTTTGCTGTCTCAATTGTTGTTTCAGAGGTATGATATCCACGAATCATCTCTACCATCGGCTTCATAGGTACAGGATTCATAAAGTGAATCCCAACAACTTTATCGGCACGTTTGGTAACTGAACCTATTCGAGTAATGGGAATTGCTGATGTGTTAGCAGCGAATACACAATCTGCTGGACAGATAGAATCTAGAAGAGGATACACTTCTCTTTTAATATCCCATTTTTCGGTGGTATTTTCTACAACAAAATCTACATTTTCTAAAAATTTATAGTTTGTTGAAAAATCTATTTTCTCAATGATACTATCTGGAGACTCTTGGCGATGCCTTTGGCTGGCTTCGCCTACGCTTTTATAGCTTTTTTTGAAAAAACCCTGAAAGCGGATATTGTTCTTGATTTCGTGTCTAGCTTTATCTAGGACATTTTCTGAAATATCTACCAGAATAACTTGATGACCAGTTTGAGCAAGGTTTTGTGCAACCCCTATTCCCATAACTCCTGCACCAACAACACCTACTGTTTGAATATTCATAACTTCAACTCATCTCCACTTGGATATTCTTGTATTTCAGGTAGTTTTTCGGTTAAAAGATACACGCAGGTAAAGGAATAGGATGACGATGTTTCTGTGCATAAAATTCCGACCAATCTATTTGCACTCCTGCTAGCCAAAGCCTACCCAATGTTTTAAGTAAGAATGCTAAGTCTGGTTTCCTATCGTAGGAATATCTCAGAGAGGGCAAAATAATCTGGCTGACTGCGGGATTATTTTCTATACATTGCAGCGCAAAGCTACCTAGAGTTTGTCCAGGGCCTACTTCTAACAGAATTGGATACTCTTTTTTCCACAATTCTTGTATACCTGGAGCAAATAAAACGGGTTGACACAAATGCTTAACCCAATAATCGGGATTTGTGGCTTCTGCTGCTGTTATCCAAGTTCCTGTAACGTTACTGATGTAAGGAATTTTTGGTGCTTGGAGGTTAAATGTTGTTACCAACTCATGTAAGTCAGAGGTAGCACCCTCCATGAGATGGGAGTGAAAAGCATGAGAAGTTTCCAGACGGCGGCAAGCTAAACCTTTTTGAGTCAACTGTTGTTCTAAAACTTCTATAGCTTTGGTTTCACCTGCGATTACGCCCATAGATGGCCCATTCACCGCAGAGAGCGAGAGTTGGTCATTGAGTAGGGGGAATATCTCTGTTTGCGAAAGTGGAACTGCAAGCATTGCTCCCCTTGGCAACTTTTGAATCATCTGCGCTCTGGCGGCAATCAGGGTTAAACCTTCGTCTAAAGATAAAACCTCTGCTAAAGTCGCTGCTACATATTCACCAATGCTATAGCCAATCATTGCCGATGGACGAATTCCCCAAGATATCAATAGCTGTGCTAAGGCATATTCAATAACAAAAATAGCTGGTTGAGCGAGGTGAGTTTGATTGAGTAAAGATGTTGCAGCTACTATCTTTGCATCGCCTGGTGTCTGGTTGCGACCTAACATTTTTCGCAAATCCAAACCAGGAGAATTCTCTTGAGGTGACTGCTGGTATTGTTGGGTTCTATGGGGATAGATTACATCTCGCAAATCTTGGCCAAGAAGAGGTTTAAGAAATTCACAACAATAATCAATTTGCTTTTGAAATAGGGGTTCAACTTGATAAAGTTCCCAACCCATGTTGACGTAATTAGTACCAAGTCCAGGAAACATAAAGGCTACAGGACGTTTTTTTGTTTCTGGGATGTTCGTAAGTACCCGTTTGGGATCTTCAAGGGCAATGAGAGCATCTTCTATATCCCGACAAACAACCATCCGCCGATGTTTAAAAGCTTGTTGTTCGCATTGCAATGTATGAGCAACATCGGCAATATTTAAGTCACAATGCTCTCTCAAATAATCTGCAAGGTTGACAGTTGCAGTTTTTAGTGATGAGTCAGTCTGAGCGGAAAGTACTAATAACTGCCAAGGACGAGAAGGGCTATTAAGCATTTTTGAAAACTCCAAACTTTTCACTTAATCTCAGTGAGAATTATTGCGTGATTTCCTCATTAGTAATTGTTTTTTCATATTGTTCGCTTCTTTTTGCTTCTGGGTGCGTTGGTGCAGCCTCTCAAAAGGAGAATCGCGGAGATTTTCAAAAGCTAATTTATCCTCTTTTGCTTTACTTAAATATTGCGCTAAAGAGTAAATAGTTGGGTTTTGAAACATGGTAACAACTGATATATCTCGCTGCAAAATTGCCCGCAGTTTATGATTGATTTGAAGCATCAGTAGTGAATGTCCGCCCAAATCAAAAAAGTTATCATGAATGCCTACTTTATCAACATGTAATACTTCTTGCCAAAGCTTTGCTATCTGCTGTTCCATTTCCGATTGAGGGACTTCATAAGCAGTTGTCAATGTTGGACGTAAGGCTTCTGGTACAGGCAAAGCACGACGGTCTATTTTTCCGTTAGGTAAGATTGGTAAGGTGTCTAGAAAGATAAAAACACCAGGAACCATATATTCAGGTAATAGTTCTTTGAGATAGGTTCGTAGTTCATTAATTTTGGGTATTTTGTCTAGCGAAGGAACAATATAAGCCACCAATTGCTGTTCGTCTAGTTTCTCTTCTCGCGCCAAAACTACAATTGTCTGCACGGCTGGGTGTTGGAGCAATGCATTCTCAATTTCACCTAACTCAATCCGAAATCCTCTAATCTTGACTTGACGATCGATTCGACCTAAATATTCTAAATTTCCATCTGCTAAATAACGAGCTAAATCTCCAGTTTTATATAGTTTCGAGTCAATATCATTGCTAAATTGGTTAGGTATAAACCGTTCTTTTGTTAACTCTGGTCGGTTCAAATAGCCTCTAGCTAAACCTGCACCACCAATATAAATCTCTCCTGGTACACCAATTGGTACTGGTTGTAACTTAGTATCCAAAAGATAAATTTGTGTATTGGCAATGGGACGGCCAATGGTTACGCTATTATCTCCTTTATTTATTTGAGTAAATGTGGAATAAGTCGTATCTTCAGAGGGGCCGTAAAGATTCAAAACTTTCTGAATATGATGATTTTGATAAATCTGCTGCACCAATCGATTTTGTAATGGTTCACCAGCCAGATTAACTGTCCTAACTGAAGTTGGTAAACCATCTATTTGTAGTAATTCTGCAATGATGCTTGGGACTGTATTAACTAAGCTAACCTTAGCAGCTATAGAGGGTAAATGGAGAGCATTTTCTACTAGAATTACTTTACCACCCCAACTTAGAGGAACAAACAATTCAAATACTGACAAATCAAAGCAAATAGAGGTTGATGCTAAAACTCCAGTTAGGTCTTCATCAGTAAAAACCTGTCTTGCCCATGTTAATAAAGCAACACAACTTTGATGCGCGATCGCAACCCCTTTTGGTACACCTGTAGAACCAGAAGTATAGATGACATAAGCTAAGTGATGGGGTTTGATTTCACTAAACAGATTTTCTCTACTCTGTTGGCTAATTACTTCTGAGTCTCTATCGATACAGACGACATTCACGTTCGGGTTATCAAACAACTCCATTAGATGGCTTTGAGTCAGCAGTACCTTAGCCTGACTGTCTTCTAACATGAAAGCCAAGCGTTCTTGGGGATAGGCTGGATCTAGCGGCACATAAGCCCCACCTGCTTTTAAGATCGCCAACAATGCAATCAGCATTTCTGGGCTGCGCTTGATGCAGACACCTACAATTACTTCTGGCTTTACTCCTAGTTCTTGTAAGTAATGTGCTAGCTGATTGACTCGGTTATTTAACTCCTGATAGGTTAATTGCTGATTTTCAAAGATAAGCGCGATCGCATTTGGTGTTTTCTCTACCTGTGCTTCAAATAGTTGATGAATACACTCATCTTGAGAATAGTCTGTCTTGGTATCATTCCACTCAATCAATAATTGTTGTACTTCTGGTGCGGTTAGTAGTTGCAAGTTTGCTACGGGTTGTTGGCAATCGCTAACTATACTTTCCAGTAAACTCTGGAAGTGTCCCAACATCCGGGTGATGGTATCTGCGTTAAATAAATCCGTGTTGTACTCGCAAGTTGCAACTAACCCTTGCTCGGAATCTTCCATGTACAATGTCAAATCAAACTTAGATGTCCCGTTGTAACCCTCCTCACAAGTAATAGTGACATCTGACAGTGTGGGATTTGATATTGGCACATTCTGGAGAACGAACATCACCTGAAATAGGGGATTGTAACTCAAGTCTCTATTTGGCTGTAGTTCTTCTACTAATTTCTCAAAAGGTAAGTCTTGATGAACGTAAGCCTCTAAAGCTGTTGACTTCACCCGTTGTAGCAACTCCTGAAAACTCAGATCGCCAGAAAGGTCTGTACGCAGCACTAAAACATTGACAAAAAATCCTATTAATGATTGGGTTTCTGCTCTATTCCGATTGGCGATTGGCGAACCGACTAAAATATCAGTCTGACCTGTGTAACGATGCAGCAAGGTTTTAAAGGCTGCAAGCAAGGTCATAAAGAGAGTTACTCCTTGCTGACGGCTGAAATTTTTTAGTTCTTTTGTCAGAGTTTGATGAAGAACTAATTTCGTTTGAGCGCCTTTGAAGGTTTGAACTGGCGATCGCGCCCGGTCTGTTGGTAAATTTAATACAGTCAGTTCACCACTTAACTTTTGTTTCCAATAGGTCAGTTTTGGCTGAATGCGATCGCGTAGCGTGCGCGTAGCGCTCTCGCTGTGTTCAAGCGATTTTCGTTGCCAATTAACAAAATCTCTATACTGAATGGGTAATTCAGCTAGTGGGGAGACTTTACCTTTGGAAAATGCTTCATATAGGGCAGCTAGTTCTTTAATCAGAATGCTGATAGACCAACCATCTGCAATTATATGATGCAGAGTGACTAATAATTGATAATTTTTATCATTTATTTTTAAAATTTTAGCCCGTAAAAGCGATTGAGCCGATAAGTCAAAAGGCTGCTGTGCTAATTCTATGGCCAAACGTTGTGCTGCTTGGGTGCGATCGCGTAGCGTGTCCAAAAGACTCTCGCTATCAGAAAAGCAACCCAAATCCTCAACCACCAAAGTTAAAGGTACAGTTTGATTGATAACTTGGACGGATTCTCCATCAACCACTACAAAGCTTGTCCGTAATACTTCATGTCGTCTAATAATTTCGTTCAGACTATCTTGTAAGGCTGTTAAGTTAATGCAACCTTTGAAGCTAATAACTATCGGAATGTTATATGTAGGCGCATCAGGATTTAGCTGATTGATAAACCATAATCCCTGCTGGGCAAAAGATAGAGGCTGAATGGATGTATTTTTCTCTTCTTGGATAAAGGATATTGACGGTAGTGCATCTGTTGTCAGTTGAGCAAGAATCTTAGTGACAAGCTTAATCGGACTCATCCCTTCAAAGAAATCTACAACAGATACTTCTACTTCTAAATCAACCTCAATCCGATTTTTCAACTCAAATACTTTTAACGAATCAAGTCCCAGAGTGCTTAATGGTTCTTCAATATTGATATCCTCTGGTGCAATGGAAAGTACTGCCGCCAAGAGTTCAATCAGATATGCTTCTAAAAGCGGCTGACACTCTTTTGGGGAAAGCGCCAAAAGTTCAGAACGTTGTAGTCGAGTTTCCTTTCTGGCAATATCACTAATTTTGAGAATATTGCTGAAAACTACATTCAGTTCGCCATTCTGAAACTGAGTGCGAGTTGCACTTCGTTGAATCTTGCCACTGGAAGTTTTAGGGATACTACCTGGTTTAATTAAAACTACTGCATAAACTTGTACTTCATGCTCTTCAGTAACAGCTTGCCGAATTGCACTAACAACTTCTGCTAAATTTGGCTTGGCACGAAACTCTAATTCTTGTACAACTACCAGCTTTTCTTCTTGGTTAATCTCTACTACAAATGCAGCACCAGCACCAGAACGTAAGGATGGATGACTGCCTTCTGTGGTTGATTCTATATCTTGTGGGTAAAGATTGCGACCGCGAATGATAATTAAATCTTTAGCTCTACCTGTAATAAAAAGCTCACCATTGTTGAAAAAGCCTAAATCTCCCGTTCGTAGAAAAGGCCCTAAACCTGTATCAGCTAGATAAGCACGGAAGGTTTCTGCTGTTTCTTGATAACGATTCCAATAACCTTGTCCTACACTCGGCCCAGATACCCAGATTTCCCCGATTTCGCTAGGCTTACAACTACTCAATGTTTCAGGATTGGCAATTACTACCTCTTGTTCTGGGATGATACGCCCACAACTGACAAAATGGTATACATCCTCATCTCGATCGGATGATTCAACGACTAGATTTGATTCTAATGCAGATTTCTGGACTGTTTTGATAATTGGTGATGTTGCCTTGTCAACACCTGATACCATCAGAGTCGTTTCAGCCATTCCATAACAAGGGTAAAATGCCTCTTTACGAAAGCCACACTCGGCAAAAGCTTCTGCAAATCGCTCTAAAGTATCATGACGAATCGGTTCTGCACCGTTAAAAGCAACACTCCAACTACTCAAGTCAAGAGTTCGTTTTTGTTCAGGAGTAATTTTTTGAGTGCATAATTCATAAGCAAAGTTCGGCCCACCACTAGTTGTACCTTTATATTGAGAGATAGTCTGCAACCAACGATAAGGACGTTGAAGAAAAGAAGTCGGAGGCATTAAGATGCAAGGAAAACCTCCATACAAAGGTTGCAATATCCCACCAATTAGACCCATATCGTGGTACATCGGCAACCACGTCACGAACTTACTCTCTGCTGAATGCTCCATGAATTGGTAAGTTGTATCAGCATTGTGTAGTAGGTTTCGATGACTAATCATTACACCCTTGGGTGTGCCGGTAGAACCAGAGGTGTATTGCAAGAAAGCTAAAGTATCCCCATCAATGGAGGGTTCTTTCCAAGTATCTTCTATTCCAACAGCAAGATTATCGGTAGTCAACCACTGTAAAGATTCTAGTCCAGTCTTCTCTGTCATCAAAGACCGTACTGTAGACAGAATTTCTGTTGTTGTCAGAGCGATCGCTGCTTGTGCATCTGTCGCAATAGCCCTTATTCTGGGTGTATTGCGCTCATTTCTAGGAGGATAGGCAGTTACAGCGACAACTCCCGCATACAAGCAACCGAAAAAAGCAATTAAAAAATCTAGTCCTGCGGGATAAAGCAATAAGGCTCGTTCCCCAGTCAAACCCAATGCTTGTAATTGAGCAGCTATTCTACGCGCTAATCTATCTAATTCTTGATAGGTTAGCGTTTGTTGTTCTGCTTCCCCATCTAGCAACAAGGTGAAAGCATCTCGATTTGGCTGGGTAGAGCTTCTGAAGTTCAAGAGTTCAACAACTGTAGAGCAGTTGCGAGAAGCCTCTAGGAAGCTATGAGAAAAATTATTCATAATAGCTCAGATGCAACCCTGATAAACTTCCGATCTTTTTTCTCATTGCGATCGCAGAAAATATTGATTTTAGTTGGATAAATATCTACGTTATTGCGACTAACTTTTATTTACCTTTGATTACACTATCGAGAATAAGTGGCTTTAGCAATAGAGCAAATATAGACATTTAGTATCAAATACCCTCAATACATAAGTTTTAATTATATATACTACTTTAGATAGATGACAAAATGAGAAGACATCTAAATTTTCATCTAGAGTATAGATTTATAAGCTCTACTTAGGACTCCATCAATTATTTATTTCGTCTTATTTAGCGCAATTTAGTTATTAAAGAAGCTATTTTGGCGCTTTTAATAGTTGTTACACAAGTAGTTTTAGCGACTAGTACAATCTATTGATTATGTATCAAGCAAACATCTGGTTCAAGAATAATTATTGCTTGATATTTCACCCTAAATGAAAAAAGTTATTAATTAGCTTGTATCTTGCATCGCTTCATAATATGATTCAACTAAATTTAGACTTAAATGACAATCTTTCTAAAAAGCGTCATTGTGTCTTCAGGTACGCCAAAGTAGTGTGATTGAGTGTAAGCGGATAAATGAAGTTAGATAAGTTGTTTCAAAGCTTGCTGTTAACAGGTGCAGTTGCTGTTGTTATTCACGCTCCTGCTACAGCCAAAGAAGTGCAAGAAGACAAATCTTCAGATGAAAATGTTGCAGTTACAGATCGGGAAGTTGCGAAGTCTGCTTTGGGTGTAGCCACCGCCAAATCTCCGATATTAGCTCCCAGTAACACTAAACCACGACTCAAAGAGTCTCAAATTGCAAATTCACTGCAAAGAGTGAAATCGAATGAAGTAAATAAAAACATTCTCCAACTAAGCGAAATTGAACTTCCCGCTACCAGCGCTCAAATGCTGGTACAAACACCAACCAATCCCTCCAATCCAGAACAAAGAGGTGGGGATCGAGTCGTACCAATCACAGGTGTTAAGGCAAATTCCACAGCCAAAGGTGTGGAAGTGATTTTAGAAACAATTCAAGGGACTCGGCTGCAAGTCACAAATCGCAGTACAGGGAATAATTTTATTGCAGATGTATCTGGCGGGCAATTGCGTTTACCATCGGGAGATACTTATACATTTCGTTCGGATAAACCGAGTCCGGGAATCATTGAGATCACAGTTACTAATCTTGATGCAAATACTGTGCGGGTGACAGTGTTAGGTGAGAAGGCTTTGCCCACAGTTGAGTTATTTGATGATAATGCAGGGCTAGTTTTTGGTATAAATTCTGCGGCAACAGCGATGCAGCCACCGCAGCAACCAGTGACACCACAAGAGCAACCAGCAGCACAGCCAGATGAGCCGATTGAGTTAGTGGTGACAGCTGAGCAAGATGGATATCGGGTGCAGGATGCTACGACTGCAACAAGAACCGACACACCTTTGCGCGATATTCCCCAATCAATTCAGGTAGTACCAAAGCAAGTGCTAGAAGATCGCAAGGTGAGAACTGTGATTCAGGCAGTGGAAACAGTCAGTGGCGTTTCCAGTGCAGGCACTCTATTTAACGCACCTGGAGGCAGCTATGTTATCAGAGGATTTGAACAGGCAGGAAATTTCCGAAATGGCTATCGAGATGTTAATAGCTATGCCATAACAGGAATTGAAACAATCGAGCAAGTGGAAGTTTTGAAAGGGCCTGCCTCAGTTCTGTTTGGAGCAGTAGAACCTGGTGGAATCATCAACGTTATCACCAAACAACCCCTCAGTGAACCTTATTACAAATTGGGATTTGAGGCAGGAAACCGGGGATTTTATCAGCCCAGTTTGGATTTCTCAGGCCCATTGAATGACGATAAAACTCTGCTCTATCGCTTAAACGCCAGTTATCAAAGTTCTAATGGGTTTCAAGATTTTGTCACCTCAAATTTAACCACGATCGCACCCTCAATCACTTGGAAATTGGGAGATAGGACAGACTTAAATCTGTATTATGAATATACTAATTTCAATGGTATTCCTGAGAGTTTTGCTACTGTTTTCAGCGATAATACCTTCAAACTGCCTCGAAGTCGCTATTTAGCTTATCCTCTTGATGGTCAAGATTATACTTCTCAAAAATATGGCTATACCTTGAGCCACAAGTTTAGCGATAACTGGCAGATCCGTAATAATTTTTCTATATCTGCTTTTAATGCTAATGAAGAGTATAGTGTCGGCACAAGTCTAACGGATGACCGCTTCTTAGGCTTTTATGCTGCAAGACGTAACTACTTGACGGACAACTATTTCGGACAGATCGATGTGCTTGGTAAGTTCAATACAGGCTCAATTGCACACCAACTTTTGTTCGGCTTTGATGGCAACCGCTATGTGCAAGATTTTAATGCTATTCGCCTGAGTGTACCTACTCTAGATGTCTTCAACCCAAACTACAATATCCCAGAGCCACAAATTACTACTGGAGGTTTTAGTTCTTTTCAGACTGTTCAATCTTATGGAGTCTACATTCAAGATCAGATTAGCTTTCAAGATAACCTGAAGCTATTAATTGGTGGGCGCTTTGATTGGATTTCTCAAAAGAGTGGCATAGATCAACCAGAACAGAATGATACTGGGTTCAGCCCCCGAATCGGGTTGGTATATCAGCCTAATAAAATTATTTCTCTCTATACCAGTTACACTCAATCTTTTAACCCTACTGAGGGATTTAACGCTGATAATAGAGCATTCAAGCCGACCAAAGGAACCCAATATGAAGTAGGTATTAAAGGTGACTTTCTAGAAGGCAAACTTTCGACAACGTTGGCAGCTTATCAAATCACCAAGACGAATGTGACAACAGACGATCCCAATAGTGATGACCCAAATTTGTCCATTCAGGTGGGTGAGCAAAGGAGTCGAGGGATTGAGTTAGATGTGATAGGTGAGATTTTACCAGGCTGGAAAGTGAGTGCTTCCTATGCTTATACCAATGCAGAAATTAGTGAGGATAACACTTTTCCGGTAGGCAATAGATTGCAGAATGTACCAGAGAATCAAGCCAGTTTGTGGACAACCTATGAACTCCAGAATGGCGATTTGAAGGGTTTGGGATTTGGTCTAGGGCTATTTTATGTGGGTGAGCGGGCGGGAGATTTAGATAACTCGTTTGATCTACCCGATTACTTGCGTACCGATGCTGCAATTTACTATCGTAGAGATGGTTGGAAGGCTGGTATTAATATCCGTAATCTATTTGATACAGAATATTACAGTTCCAGTCAGGGATTAAGAACATTTGTGAGAACAGGTGAGCCTTTTACAATCGTCGGCTCTATCAGCTGGGAGCTTTAACTCTCTCTGCTGTAGATAATTGAATGAGCGACTTATCTAAACGCAATACCAGTCTTGTAGACAACCTAGCAAATATTAGTTAAAGGAAAATATTCCTCGCAATGAGAAAGAGAGCCTTGAGTACAATTATGCTATTGTTACTTATTGTTAAAGCTGTTTGCTTTTTGACTTTTGCTAAGTTTGTTTGGGTTGTCAAGACTGTTTTTTCTAGCTTGGGTATCTTGTGGCAACCCCGACAGATTTCGAGTAATTACAAATTTTTACCATTCGTTCTGACAATAGTTTTAGTTTTAGCGATCGCAGCCTGTAACCACAACACACCGCAGCAAGAAAAAAGCCAAATACAAACTGACAAGTCAACGCTTGCACGAACGCCCATAGAAACAAAAACGGTTAGCGATGCTTTAGGTAAAGTTGAAATTCCAGTTCAACCGCAGCGAGTTGTTGTGTTAGAAGAAAATGTGGTTCTCGATTCTGTACTGGCGCTGGGTATAAAACCAGTTGGTGTCATGTATTGTCGGGATTGTGAGGAAAATTTTCGAGGTATACCCAACGAGCTACTTGCTGACGTTCCAATTGTGGGCAGTATTGGGAGCCAACCTTCCCTAGAGAAAATTCTTACTTTAAAACCCGATTTAATTCTGGCGTTAACATGGCTCAAGAATTCTTATAAACTCCTTTCCAACATTGCACCTACAGTAATGATCGATTTTCCCGAAATGTATGACTTTAAAGAAAGACTAAGATATGTAGCCCAGGTGTTGGGAAAGAGCAATCGCGCAGAAGAACTTCTGAATCATTACCAAAATCGCATCCAAAAATTGCGGCAGCAACTAGGAAAACAATTAGAAACAAAAACAATATCTGTAATTTATCTTGCAGGTTCGGCAGATGTTTTCTATAGCTACAGAGCAGACTTTCTAGGTTATGGTCAAATTATTACCGACGCTGGTTTACGATTAATTCAAGAAAATCAAAAAGAGCGTCAATTAACTTTAAGCATTGAAGTTTTACCCGAATACGATGCTGATTATTTATTTATTATGACCGATTTCTTAACCAAAGATTTTAAACAAGCAAATCCTGAATTTTTATCTTTCTTGCAAAAGCCTATTTGGTCAAAACTCAAGGCTGTTCAGAATAAACAGGTATACAATGTAAATTGGAATGTTGGAGGGCCTATTGGAGCTAATAAAATAATTGACGACTTATTCAAATATTTAGTAAAAAACACCTTAGAGGCAAAATAAATCCACACAAATATTTTATTATAGCTTTAGCGCTAAAGCCCAATTATGAACCATTGACAATTATTTGGGAGGGTAGGTAAGAGGCAATCAGGATAATGCATTGCCTCGCCTTTTTTTGCTCAAAAATGATAATTTATATCCAGTTTGAGCAACGCTCTCACTTTTATTTTATCCCCGATTGCACGCGCCACAAATTAGCATAAATCCCGTTCTTATCTAACAATTCTTCATGGGTTCCCGACTCAACTAATTCGCCATATTCCATTACATAAATGCAGTCAGCATTACGGATAGTAGAAAGACGATGAGCTATAGCTATGGTTGTTCGGTTAACAGTAATCTTTTCTAAAGAACGCTGAATTGCCGCTTCGGTTTCATTATCCACTGCTGATGTAGCTTCATCTAAGACCAATATAGGTGGATTTTTTACCACAGCCCTAGCGATCGCAATTCTTTGGCGTTGTCCACCAGATAATTTTTGACCTCGTTCTCCAACTATCGTCTCATATTTTTGAGGGAGTCGCATAATAAAATCATGGGCTTCAGCAATTTTGGCAGCTTTAATTATTTGTTCATCGTTAGCATCAAAAGTACCGTAGGCAATATTCTCAGCAATCGTACCATGAAATAAGAATACATCCTGACTTACCAAGCCGATACTGCGGCGCAAATCATGTAAATTTAAATCTTGGATATCAATCCCATCAATAGTAATCTTTCCAGAAGAGATGTCATAAAAGCGCAATAGTAATTTAACTAAAGTACTTTTACCGGAACCAGTAGAGCCAACAATAGCAATAGTTTGGCTCTGGGGAATATGTAAGGATAGTTTCTTAATTACTGGTTCTCTCTCTTGATAAGCAAAAGTTACTTCTTTAAAATCAATTTCACCACGTAATTGAGAAACATTTAAAGAAATATCCCCCCTAATAATATTGATGGGAGTATCCAGCAAATTCATTACCCGATTGACAGAAGCCATTGACCTTTGATATTTGTCAAATATTTCTCCTAATGATACCAATGGCCACAATAACCTCTGGACTAAAACTAGTAAAACACTGTAATTACCAATCGATATAATCCCAGCAGATGTTGCCATACCTCCCCAAAATAGTAAGCCTGTGAACCCAATTAAAACTAGCATTCTAATTATGGGAATAAATGCCGCCGAAAGTTTGATTGCCTTGATGTTACTTTTTCTATATGCTTCGCTTTCCTCGGCTAATCTAGCACTTTCATAAGCTTCAGCAGTAAAACTCTTAATTGTGTTAATTCCACTGAGATTATTTGCTAGTCGTGAGTTCAGAAAACCTACCTTATCACGGACATCAGCATAACGAACTTCTAGGCGCTTTTGATAGATTAAAGAACCCCAAACAATAAAGGGCATTGGTAATATTACTGCTAGGGTAATGGAGGGAGGCAAAACCCAGAAAGCACCAATAGTTAAAATTATCAGCGAGGTGCTAATTTGAATGATGTCATTGGCTCCGAAATTTAAAAAATCTTCTAACTGGTTGATGTCATCATTCAGAATTGACATCAAGTTCCCTGTGCTGCTTTCTTCAAAATAAGCTGAATCTAATTCTTGTACATGATTGTAAGTATCTAAGCGTAAATGATGCTGAATATTTTGAGCTAAATTACGCCACAGCCGATCGTAAGCATACTGAGAAAGTGATTCAAATACCCAAATAATAACAGTGATCAATGAAAGCAACAAAAATTGCGAAAATATATCTTTAACTCCCCATTTTGCAATTAGGGAATCATCCTTCTTGACGAGAATATCTACCGCAGTACCAATTAACCACGGTGGTGCTAAATCTAATATGGTATTAATGATTGAAAATGATATTGCTTGCCAAACTTGTGGGCGATAGCGTCTTCCATAGTTAAGCACGCGTTGTAAAGGATGGGCTGAATTACTAGCCTTATTAGGTGCTATAGGAGATTTTGATGTGATTGTCACGACTGTTTATAGCTTTGTAGTTGGGTAATTGATGAGAGCGATATAGGATTACTCTTTGATTTTTGAACGAAATTAGGTATTGTAGTAACGCACTATTATCAAGAGTTTGATGCGTTACGCTGTCGCTAACACATCCTACGGATATTTTTAGAAATCAAACCGGATTCCTATATCTTTAGTACAATATGAGCGAAGCTGGATTACACCGTTTAGTATTACCAGAAATTGCATCATGAATTTAAGTAAATTGGTTTATTGTTTGCTTTTCCCTTGCGCCCTATAGGTAAACACATTGGTGTCCCTACAATAGGATCAAGAATAATCTGACACTCTAACTTAAAAACTTCTTGAACCATTTCTTGAGTCATGACTAACTTTGGTTCCCCAGCAGCAAAAATTCGACCATCTTTGACTGCAACTAAGTAATCAGCATAACGACATGCCTGATTTAAATCATGTAGTACCATTACCATTGTTCGTCCCTGAGTTTGGTTCAACTCATACAATAAATCCAAAATCTCTATCTGGTGCGCCAAATCTAAAAAAGTAGTCGGTTCATCTAAAAGTAAAATATCTGTATCTTGCGCCAACGCCATTGCAATCCAAGCTCGTTGTCGTTGTCCACCAGATAAAGTATCTAATGCTCTATCTGCTAATTTCAACAAATCTGTAATTTCTAATGCCTGCTGTACAATTTTTTCATCTTTTGCTGACCACTGCTGCAACCAATTTTGATAAGGGTAACGTCCTTGTGCTACCAAATCTCGCACTGTCAAACCTTCTGGTGCAATTGGCCCTTGGGGCAAAATACCTAACTGCTGTGCTACTTCTTTGGTGGAAAGATTAAAAATTGACGTTCCATCAAGATATACCGTACCGCCACTGGGTTTGAGCAATCTAGCTAAACCTCGTAACAATGTTGATTTACCACAACCATTAGCACCAACTAAACCAGTAATTTGTCCGGTGGGAATTGCTAAATTAAGGTCACGGATAATAGTAGCCCCATCGTAAGCTAAAGATAGACTTTTGGTTGACAGCCCTTTCATAAGTGAAACCATTTTAGATTTTAGATTTTGGATTTATGAAAACCTGATTTTGGGGTTGAGAAAATATCCTCGATTCCAGTCTCTAGTCCCTTATTTTTTACGGTTACGAATTAATAAATAAAGAAAATAAGGAGCGCCAATTGCAGCAGTTACCACACCACAAGGAAGCTCAATAGGTGTAAATAGCGTTCTTCCTAGTAAGTCTGCCATGACAACAATCACTCCTCCCAAGAGGGCGGAAGTAGGAATCAAGGCTTCATGGGTTGCACCTACTAACTGTCGTCCTAAATGGGGTGCGATTAAACCAATAAAACCAATATTTCCGGCGGTGGCGACTCCTGAACCAGCTAAGGCTACACCTACCACTATGAGTAAACCACGTTGCCATTCCACCTGACTACCTAGACTTTTGGCGACATCATCTCCCAAGTTCAAAGCGTTCAAATGCCTTGCTAGTGCCAAAGCCATTGGCACAAAAACAATTAACCAAGGTAATAAAGAAAAAACTTGCTCCCAGGTACGGCCGTAAACGCTTCCAGCCAACCAAACTAAAGCATTACTAACATCATTAATTTCTCCATAGGTAATTATCAAGCTGGTTATGGCACTTGCGATCGCAGATAAGCCAATACCCATCAAAATTAATAGAATCGGAGAACTACCTTGATTCCACGCCAGGGAGTAAATTAAAGCCGCCATCAGCAAAGCACCACCAAAGGCTGATATAGGTAAAATATAAATTGGCGCTGATGGTATAAGCACAATTACGATAATTGCTGCCAAACTCGCCCCAGCATTGATGCCGATAATACCTGGGTCTGCCAAGGGATTGCGTGTCAGTCCTTGAAAGATAGTACCAGAAATTGCCAGCGCCGCTCCTACCATAAAGGCTACAAGGGTGCGGGGTAGACGCAAATCTTCAATCACGAATACATGGTCTGGGTTTCCCGTATCTATACCCAATACAGTTTTCACTATATCTAAAGGTGAGATTGGGTATTCACCCTGCCCTACATTCATCACCATCGCCACTACAATCGCTACTGCCAAACATAACAGTATGACTGGTACACGTCGGTCAATTCGGAAAGATATCGCCGGCGAACGAATGACTAGCCAATCAACCTTCATTTTTTCACCTTAGATTTAGCCAGATAGACAAAAAAAGGAGCGCCAATTATTGCTGTCATTACACCTACAGGTATCTCCTGTGGCTTGAGCAATACACGGGCAGCAATATCTGCGACCAAGAGCAAAATAGCCCCCAAAACTGCACAATAAGGTAATATCCATCGATAATCAGCTTTAATGTAAAATCTCACTATATGGGGAACAACTAAACCAATAAAGCCGATTGGCCCTGCCAGGGCGACGGAACTTCCTGCTAGTAATACTACGGAGATAGCAGTTAATATTTTGATCCAAGCTGTCTGTTGACCCAAGCCTTTGGCGACATCTTCACCTAAACTCATAGTGGTAATTTGTCTGCCAAGGGCAAAAGCTATGATTAATCCTATGCCGACGAAAGGCAGTACTTGTAAGAATAAATTAAAATCTCGACCAGATAATGAACCAGCTAACCAAAATCTAACTTGCTCAAGTGTTTGTTGACTAAGAATCAGGACAGCCGTAGTGAGCGAAGAAATCAGAGCAGTTAAGGCCGCTCCTGCTACCGTCAGATTCAGTGGGGTGGCTCCTCCACGTCCTAGAGAACCAAGGGTGTAAACTAATACTGCTGTTACTCCCGCACCCAAAAAGGCGACAAGGGCGTAAATACTTAAGGATGAACTGCCAAAAACGAAAGTTGCGACAACAACAAAGAGGGCGGCTCCTGACTCAATACCTAAAATACCTGGATCTGCTAAGGGGTTTCGCGTCAAACCCTGCATTAATGCTCCCGCTACAGCAAGGGCTGAACCTACAAGGATAGCAATTAGCGATCGCGGTAATCTCACAGTCTGAATAACTAAGTGATCGTAAGAACCATCAAAGGCTATAAAAGATGTCAAAATCTTACCCAGAGGTATTTCTGCTGCACCTAGCATCACACTGTACACCAAGCAAATTAGCAGCATAGACACTCCCAAAACCAGACCAAATAAGGGTGATATTTGTGGCTTTTTCAATCCTCTAGGTGATACTGTAGTCGCTTTTATCATGATCCTGCCGTCACTTGAAAATATTACGCTCTACTGGTCGGTTGTTTTTTCAAAGCTTTTTAAGCATGGCAAATTGATAATCTTTCTTGATAAATATATAGATTACATGATCCTGGAGACTTTTCCCAAGTTTTTAAAATGAATCAAGGATACTGTTTCAGCTTTGATATTCTTTCTCAATAAAGTGGTATTGTCAAAGGGGAATGGGGACTAGGGATTAGGGACTGGGGATTGGGGATTGGGGACTGGGTGGAGATGAGGGGGATGAGGGAGAATAAATAATTACTGACTACTAACAATTCCCAATGCCCAATTCCCAATTCCCAGCATTACATCTGGACATGGTGGTGTTTATGAGGATTGATATTTTATTTAGGGTTTACAAAAGAAAATCAATACGTCGTGTTTTACCCTTAATACTTAGTTTGATACTGGTTTTGTTTGTCGGCAGCCGGACTATAGCTGTACCAACAAAATCCACAGAGATATTATGGGATACTTATGGTGTGCCGCATATATACGGGAAAGATGACCAGAGTGCATTTCATGCCTTTGGCTGGGCACAAATGCAAAGTCATGGAAATTTACTTTTGCGTCTCTATGGTCAAGCACGCGGACGCGCGGCTGAATATTGGGGAGAGGAATACTTAGATTCAGATCGTTGGGTACAGACTGCGGGAGTACCAGAACGCGCTCGTTCTTGGTATCAAGCCCAGAGTCCAAGTTTTCGTAGTTATCTGGATGCTTTTGCTAAGGGGATCAATGCTTATGCTTCCCAAAATCCTAACTTGATTGATGATGAAGTTGAGGTGGTGCTACCGGTCAAGGCAGAAGATGTCATGGCTCACTTACATCGGGTACTCAATTTCACTTTTGTGGTCAATCCTGGAGAAGCATTAGACCTGAGCAAAAAAAAGTTGCAAGTGGGATCTAATGGTTGGGCGATCGCACCAAGTCATTCTGCAAGTGGGAATGCTATGTTGTTAGCAAACCCCCACCTACCTTGGTCAGATTTATTTTTGTGGTACGAAGCCCAAATCACCGCCCCAGGTATTGATGCTTATGGGGCGACACTTGTAGGTATTCCCGTATTAGCGATCGCCTTTAACAACAACTTAGGTTGGACTCACACCGTTAACACCTACGATGGTTGGGATGTTTATGAACTCACATCGGCAGGTAATGGATACCGCTTTGATGACAAAGTTCGTAGCTTCCAGACAAAAACTCTTTCCTTAAAGGTGAAGCAGAAAGATGGCTCTTTACAAGAACAACCATTAGTAGTGAAAAGTTCTGTTCACGGGCCTGTGTTAACCGAGAAAAATGGTAAAGCCGTAGCACTGAGAGTTGCAGGTCTAGATCGGCCAGGTGTACTCCAAGAGTGGTGGGATATGGCCCGAGCAAAAAACCTTAACCAGTTTCAAACAATACTCAAACGCTTGCAACTGCCGATGTTTACGGTGATGTATGCAGATAGAGAAGGGCATATTATGCACCTATTCAACGGTCAAGTTCCAGTGCGCTCCTTTGGTGATTTTAAATACTGGCAAGGTCTAATCTCAGGGAATACATCTAAAACTTTGTGGACAAAAATACATCCTTACCAAGATTTACCGCGCATAGTTGACCCTAAGAGTGGCTGGTTACAAAATACCAACGATCCACCTTGGACAACGACCTTTCCAGCCGCGATTAAAGCAGATAATTACCCGCCTTACATGGCTCCTCGTTTCATGGATTTCCGCTCCCAACGTTCTGTAAGGATGTTGGCTGAGGATGACAAAATTTCTTTTGACAAAATGGTTGCAGACAAACACTCTACCCGGATGGAGCTAGCCGATCGGATTTTGGATGATTTAATTCCGGCTGCACGCAAGTATGGTCAGGAAAAAGCAGCTAATGTCTTAGAAAGCTGGGATCGACAAGCTAATGCAGATAGTCGGGGAGCAGTACTATTTGCTTTTTGGGTTCAACAGATGGACTGGGATAAGACGTTTAGTAAACCCTGGAGTGAAAATTCTCCACGCACCACACCCGATGGTTTAGCCGATCCTGAAAGTGCAGTTAAAACTCTGCAAGCAGTTGCAGCAGAGGTAGAAAAAACTTATGGTGCGCTCGATGTCCCGTGGGGCAAGGTTTTTCGGCTACGGTTGGGTGATGTAGATTTGCCTAGTAATGGTGGGGATGGCAACATGGGAATTTTTCGGACACTCGATTTCGCTCCCGGAGAAAACGGTCAGTTCCAAGCTGTTGGAGGTGATTCTTATGTTGCTGCAATTGAATTTTCTAACCCTGTAAGGGCAATGGCACTCACCAGTTACGGCAATGCAACTCAACCCGGATCGCCCCACATTAGCGACCAGTTAC
The DNA here is from genome assembly GCF_036919895.1 of Nostoc sp. Lineage (GTDB taxonomy): Bacteria > Cyanobacteriota > Cyanobacteriia > Cyanobacteriales > Nostocaceae > Nostoc. Next base: position 2,300 of record NZ_JBALBW010000082.1, on the reverse strand, counting down.
AGATGTTTGCCAACAAAAAGTTACGTCCTGTGTGGCGCGATCGCTCAGATATTCTTGCCCATCTAGAAGTACGTAAAGTATTCTGAGGTCAATCAGCCAGCCTTCAAAGTCTGACGCACTTTTTCAACGACTTGAGAAAGTGCGCCAGTTTCAAAGGGAGAAATAAGATTTGCCGATCGCACTAATTCTCGAAAGGAGGCAGAACCACCGCGATCGCATAATGCAATATACTCCGCCAATGCTTGCGAATAATTTTCTTCTGCTTTCACCCAAAACTGTAAGGCGCAACACCCCGCCAAGGTGTAATCGATGTAATAAAAGGGCGAACAGTAAATGTGTTGTTTTTCTTGCCAGAGTCCACCTTTGTTGAGGTAGTTCAAATCTCCATATTTACGCCAAGGCAGATAACGAGCTTCCATTTGTTGCCACATTTGATGTCGTTCTTGTGGCGTTGCTTCTGGGTTCGCATATACTAAATGCTGAAAATGATCCACTGCCACACCATAAGGCTGAAATAGAATCGACCACGCTAGATGCTGCCTCCGAAATCGCTCGGCTTGATCCCCAAAAAACTTTTCCATTTGCGAATAGGTGAGAAACTCTAAGCTCATGGAGTGAATTTCACACGATTCTAGGGTGGGCCAGAGGTAATCGAAAACTGGCAAATGGCGACTTCGCCACATTTGGAAGGCATGACCGATTTCGTGAACGAACACCTGCACATCGTTTTTTGTGCCATTGAAATTTGCGAACACGTATGGAGCATCATAGTTTGGAAAGCTTGTGCAAAATCCGCCTCCTGCTTTTCCGGGACGGTTTTGCAAATCCAGTAAATGCTGCTCAACCATCATCTTAAAAAAGCTTGCCAGCGATGGATTCATGGCATCAAACATTTCTTGTGCCTGTTCCAGCATCCAGTCACAATCGCCCATCGGAGCCGGACTACCTTCTGTATCAAAGACAGACTCATCCCAAAAATATATGGTGTCTAGATTGAGCCGTTTTGCCTGTTGCTGAATTAGCTCCATCGCTAAGGGAACGACCTCTTGCACGACTTGATCCCGATAGCGTTCGACATCGGTTTGATTGTAATCCACCCTTCGCATCCGGCGATATCCTAGCGCAATGTAATTTTCATCGCCCAACTTTTTTGCCATGCGATCGCGCAGTTTCACCAATCGATCGAACAGTTGATCGAAGCGATCTTGATTCTGCTCAAAAAACTGCCAACGACACTGTTCTGCCTGGTGGCGAATGTCTCGCTCTTTACTTTGCATATAGAATTGCAAGCCCGATAAATTTAGTTGTTCACCCCGAAACTCTAGCTTTGCTGAGGCGATCAGTTTGGTATACTCATTGATGAGTTTGGATTCTTCAACTAAATCTGCTGCGATCGCACTTTCAAAAGTTGTGATGTCTGCTTCCCAGAGCAAAAAGGCTTGCCGTCCCAAGCTTTGTTCTAACTCGGCGCGATCGGGGCTGTGAATTAGGTACAGTTTTATATCTACTTCAAGGGCAGTTAGAGATGGTGAAAGTTCGCTGCAATAGTCTAAGGCAATTTTGTACTCTGGATTTTGCGTGTCTTGGTGAAAGTGCAGTTGCGTGAGTTCCTTCCACGTACTGAGTCTGCATCGTAAAGCATCCCACTGTTGAAAGGCAGCCTTTCGTTGCTGTGAGGTTTGAGCCTGGTTAAACTGCGCCTGGATAGCTTGGTATTCGGCAGTTACGCCCAAAAGCGTTGGAGTTTCTGCTGTGATGTCGGCAAAATCTACTGGAGCTTGCATCAATCATTTCCCTCAGCGATCAAATATTTAGCGATCGGGCGAGTTCTAAAAAGTTTTCATTTTAGGAAATCGCCAACTTTCATTCTTCCAAAAAGCTATTAAGATATTAACAGTAAAATTTGTTATAATCCTACCATGAAACTGGTATGAATTCCTATTCACTACAATTATTCTTTTTAGTTTGATAAAACCAAAATTATTTCAATTCAATCAGACAATCATCTATAACGAGAAAAATTAGCGATCCAGGTAATACTATAAGAATCATATTTGATTTTTGAAATATGCGTAGGGTGCGTTAGTAGCGTAACGCACCATCCCAAGCCTATGGTGCGTTACGACGTTCCGTCTAACACACCCTACAAATACTTATATTTTTTCAAAAATCAAATATGATTCCTATAAACCTGAAATATGCAAAAAATACAGCACTTTGCGTGACTAACTAGTACAGTAGCAGCAGTGAGAAAAATAGTTTTGGAGTTGCTTGCTTGAGCATAAGAGGACTCCTAGTGA
>NZ_JBALBW010000081.1:0-57995 GCF_036919895.1 Nostoc sp. | reverse complement strand
AATGCACGAGCGCAATGCTCACAACTTCCCTCTAGATTTGGCTGCTGGGGATCTTGCTCCTGTTGCTCTTTCCGCTCCTGCTATCAACGGTTAATTCTCCGGCTTTAACTGTATTAGCTAAATAAAAAAGCGCCCTCCCAGTTTGGAAGGGCGCTTTTGTAGCTAACCACTGTGGTCTATTTACCTGAAAATTGCTGTAACAAGAAGAAACTTAATTTTATAAGGTTTCCCCGATAGCTGCATTAGAATTTATAAGCTTGGCGATCGCTCCAAATCCCCTATAAAGGATCGTGATGCATCACTAGGAACATCTAATTTAATGCTCCTAGATTACATCTTTTTCCGGAAGTGGAATTCTACTTATTGCCGCACAATAAGCCAAACCGAATTAACCCACGCTGATAACCACGACGCATTAATCCCAGTGATAATGCCCCTTGGATGGTAGTCCAACCAGCATTTAGTAAGCCCCAAAGTGCTTGGGGAGTGAATGCAGAATCAATTACCACATTCCAAAAGGGGGCGACAGCAGTTGACCAATCAGCAGTCCGAATATTATTTAATGGTAGTTGATGTGCGATCGCTTCATATTCTGGCAAAGAAATCACATAAGGCAAACAATACACCCGATAAATATCCTGCAAATCTTTTTGTTCATCCGCCGTTAGTGGCGACTCATCAATTGGTCGATGACACCAAGTCACCATAATTAACTTGCCACCAGGCTTCAATACTCGATAGCACTCCTGAAGAAACTTCTTCTTATCTGGCATGTGTTCTCCACTTTCCAGCGACCAAACTAAATCAAAAGAATCATCAGCAAAGGGCATTGCTTGAGCATTTGCAACTTGGAACTGTGTTCTCAGACTCAAATTAGCTTCCAACGCGCGTTCCGTGGCTCTGGTGGCTTGTACAGGACTTAATGTAATCCCTGTAGCCTTTGCATTAAACTTTTGTGCAAGGTATAAAGAACTGCCGCCAATACCACAACCCACATCTAGGATATTTTCGGCTGCTTGTACCCCTGCCCAATTGAGCAATTCTTCGATTAAATCAATTTGAGCCTGACGGCGGTCTTTTTTCTGCGTACCATCAGCGCCGTAATAGCCGTGGTGCATGTGTTCGCCCCATATCTGTTCCCACAGACTAGACGAAGCATCGTAAAATTGCTGAATTTGCTGGTAAAGTGTTGCACTCATGAAAAAAGCAGTGTTAAGACAAAGCCGAACTGAAAAAAAACATATAGATAGGCTACCATGTATGTTTTTAATTAAATAAGGGTATTTTTACTTCTAGAGAAAGTCAACCGTGATATATCTCTCCTTGGGAAAATTCCTCAGTTTTACCTTAATAAACTGTTCCTACTCAAATTTATATTAATTCTCTAAAAAAGCATACATATACAAGAGTTGGAAACCCAGATTACATCTAACTTTCTTAATTACGAATTACGTTAGCGTTCGCGCAGCGTCTCGTAGAGAAGCAGGGCGTAGCCCATTACGAATTAATTATGACTGTTGCTCGTACAATTTGCTTGGGATTTTTGGCTGTCATTGCTGTAGGTATTATTCTGTTGATGATGCCTTTTTCGACTAGCAATGGTACATGGAATAATCTAATTGTGGCACTATTCACCTCGACATCCGCAGTTTGTGTTACAGGTTTATCAGTAGTCGATACTGGTACTTATTTTTCCTTTTGGGGTCAATTGTTTATTGCACTATTAGCTCAGATTGGCGGGTTGGGCTATATGACAACTACCACATTTCTGATTTTGCTTATTGGTCGTAGGTTTGATATGCGGCAAAAAATAGCAATTCAACAAGCTTTAGATCGACCAGGGATGAGTGGTAGCGCCCAAGTTATCCGTTCAATTATTGCCACAACTTTAATTTTTGAAATTACAGGCACATTCTTACTTCTGCCTGCTTTCGTTCCTGAGTATGGATGGAGTAAAGGACTTTGGTTAGCCATTTTTCATAGTATCAATGCTTGGAATAATGCTGGTTTTAGTTTATTCAAAGATAACTTAATTGGGTATCAGTCATCTTTCTTAGTAGTCTTTACCATCACAATGTTAATTATCTTTGGGGGAATTGGCTATCAGGTAATTTTGGAAATGTACCTTTGGTTTCGCGATCGCATTTTCAAAAGAAATCATAACCAAATATTTTCTCTAGATTTTAAAGTTGCAACTAGTACAACTATTATATTGTTAGTAATAGGGATGATTGCGTTTTTTTGTATAGAGATCAGAAACCCTGAAACATTTGGCTCTCTAAATTTACGTAACCAGATATTAGTAGCTTGGTTTCAATCAGTTACTCCCAGAACTGCTGGCTTTAATACCATCGATATTGGCAAAATGACCACTGCCGGTCTATTTATTACAATTGCACTAATGTTTATTGGTGCAAGTCCAGGTGGTACGGGAGGAGGCATAAAAACAACAACTCTCAGAGTCTTAACCAGTTGCACCAAAGCGATTCTCCAGAGCAAGGAAGAAGTTTTATTGTACGATCGCAAGATAGCAATATCTTTAATTTTGAAAGCTGTGGGTGTGTTGGTGGCTTCAGTCGCAACGGTGATTTTAGCTACCTTCTTAATAAGCCTTACAGATCCAACGTTGGATTTTATTCAAATTTTGTTTGAAGTGGTATCAGCCTTCGCCACTGTGGGTCTTTCTACAGGCATTACAGGAAGTATTTCTATAACAGCAAAGCTCATCCTAATTATCACTATGTACATTGGACGAGTAGGTGTTTTACTACTGATGTCCGCAGTACTAGGAGACCCACTTCCTACTAGAATTCACTATCCTGAAGAAAATCTACTCGTGGGATAGTTAGCCCGGATTTCTCACCACATCTCTCAAAGCCTGCGCTTGTGCAGGGGAGCAGGGGAGCAGGGGAGCAGGGGAGCAGGGGAGCAGGGGAGCAGAGGTGAGATATTGTACAATTTCTTTCCCCTCTGCTCCTCCGCTCCTCCGCTCCTGTGCCCCTCTGCCACTTCTTCGCTTAAAGCTTGTGAGAAATGCGGGTTAGGCAGTGGGGGAATAGGGAGCAGGGAAGGCAGGGGGAGAAAGCTAATGACCAATGATCAATGACTAATGACTAAACTGATAAAATATACATTGGAAGGCAAAAAATAAGATTTTAATTCAAGCTGTATAACCGTTGTTTGCCCTAAATACAGGGAGCCATTATAAGGATAAAAAGCGTGAATCTGTCATCATTAAGTTTTTTTCGCAGTTTACGTAAAGATAACCACCAATTTGCTGTAGTTGGGTTAGGTCGTTTTGGTAGATCCGTCTGTTTTACACTTCACAATTTTGGTTATCAAGTGCTGGCAACAGATATTGATGAAAAACGAGTTTCGGAAGCATTGACTGAGGGAATTGTTGGTCATGCTTTGCAACTAGACTCTACAGAACCAGCGGCACTCAAAGAAGCTGGAATTTTTGAATTTGATACTGTAATTGTCGCGATTGGCAACTACGTTCAGGAAAGTATTATAACCACCCTAAATGTGAAAGAGGCTGGCGTACCTCATGTAGTTGCCAAAGCTTCTAGTGAAGTTCATCGTAAACTGTTGCGGCGAGTAGGAGCAGATCATGTTGTTTTTCCTGAGTATGAAGCAGGCTGCGCCCTAGCGCGTACACTTACTAAACCAGCAATCTTAGATCGATTTGATCTAGATCCAGATAACAGTATTGTAGAGTTGATTGTGCCTGATGAATTTCACGGCAAAACAATCACTGAGCTTCAACTTCGTAACCGCTACGGTTTAAATTTGCTAGCGGTGAGCCAAGATGGTAAATTTCAAATTAATCCTGACCCTACCAAGCGTTTAGAACGTGGTTCTGCAATGGTAGTTATTGGTTGTAACAAAGATATTAATCGTTTGCCAATTTAAAAAATTAGGAGTTAGAGTTAGGAGTTATTGATTACCCAATGTGCAACTTTTACTCAAACCTAACCACAACTCTTATAGAGAATGGGGATAATTCAAAGCCTCTCTACAGCAAGGAGAAAGGTTAGAATATCAAGTTGCACATCGTGTTAACTCTGAGTTTTTTATTGTCCGGGACTTGTTGAAGTAGGCTGTGCTTCACCTGAGACAGGAACATTGCTAGGGTTAGCTGGAGTTTCTGGTTGATTTGGCGTTTGTAGCTCAGGTGTTTGTACTACATTACTTGTTTGATCTGGAGTTTGAGGGGGAGTAGCTGTTTGACTGGCTTGAGGTTGCTGTTGCCCACTTTTCTGAGCAATTTGCTGCATTAGTTGTTCTATTTTCTCAGCTTGCTCAATGTTCCCTTGCTCGCGATACTCGTTATGGGCGCGTTTCAATACTCCATTAGCTTTCTTGATGTCGCCTTGATTATATAAAGTAACCCCCAAATTATAGTAAGCGGATGCGTTTTTAGGATTTAGGCGAATAGCTTGCCGATAAACAGAAATAGCCTCAGAAGCTTGACCTTGAATTGCTAGCAAATTTGCCATGTTGTTATAGGCTGTGGCATTTTGAGGATCTAGCTGCAAAGCTTGGCGATAAGTGGCGATCGCAAGCTCTGTTTGACCTTGTTGTTGTAAAGCGATCGCTAAGTTAAAATAGGCATTGGCATTGCTGCTATCTAAATTAATTGCTTGCTGGTATGCTGCGATCGCTTCCGGTAGCTGTCCTTGTTCATACAGCACCAAACCTAGATTATACAGCGCTGCTACTCTTGTGGGATCTATCACAAGACTCTGCCGATAAGCCGTAATCGCTGCTTCTTTTTGTCCTTGTCGGTGCAACACTAACCCTAAGTTGTAATAAGCTTCGCTCAAATTGGGATTAACTTTAATCGCCTCTATATATTCTTGTAAAGCTACATCCAGGCGATTTTGCTCCATGAATATATTACCCAGATAATTCCGCGCTGCCCCAATGCTAGGATCTCGCTGCAACGCTTGACGAAAAGCATATTCCGCACCCTGTAAATCTTTGCGGTTATAGCGCGTGACTCCCTGCTGGAAAAAGCTAGCTGCTTCAAGATCCTGAGAAATTGCGGTTTCTGCTAGCAGTTTACTTTCTGGAAAATTAGTAATTGTCGGTGCAGCTAAAACCAAAAATGCAGAGAAAGCAAACAGAAGTGCGAACAGGGGCTTTTTCTGAACAGAGTTTTGGTGAAATAACCAGTGTAACCATTGATGAGTTTGACTTTCTTTAGACAGGAGTGACATGGATGTACTTATGCTCATATCTTTATAAGTCAGAATACCCATCACAGCATGAAAAATTACAAATCAAAAAATTAAGAATTCCTCACTCTGAAAGCATCCGACTTTTGTCAAAACACCCCTGTCCTTCTTCTGTTGCTCTGCGGATCGAAATTAGTGCAATATTCTACAGCTTTTATAATCTGCTAATAAACAAGTTTAAATCAACTGCTCTTTTACTTTCACGCCATCTTTTCTGATTATATAAGCTGGAATACCGACAACAACACAATTATTCGGAACACTTTTGACTACGACTGCATTCGCTCCTACTGTGACGTTATCATTGAGAGTTACCTTACCAATGATCTTGGCTCCTGCATTTATCGTTACATTGTTGCCTATTGTAGGACGTTCCATTTTACTGCTATATCCTATTGTAACCTGTTGATTAATCCAGCAATTTTCACCAATGCTTTCTGCTGAAACTATAGTACTAAACCCATGTTGAATAAATAGCCCAGATCCAATATTATCGCAGTATAAAAATAGGCTGGGACTTTCTTTGTAAAAAATTTTTATAATATGCATTAATACCAATGCAATAAAGTTACCTTTTTTAATCCTGTAATAGTAAAGGGTTCTAAATTCTGGATATTTCTCAAGGAAATAGAGCATGTTAACCCAGTCAGAACTATCAATTAGCCCAAAATTTTCTGCCCATCGTCTTACATCTGCAAGAATCACTTCTTTCTTTGTGCTAACGATAAACAATATGAGCATTGGAGCAGTGATTACCTGTCTCAGAGTTTTAACAAATTTAATTGTGAAATCACGCATAAAATCACTCGTATTGAATATTACAATTCTCTAAAAGAAGTAAAAGTTGCTAAACAGCAGCAACTCTAAAATAACATGAAATAGAATATACCGATTTCGGTAATTTCATTTTCCTCGTTTACCAAAGTTTATCGCTTTTCATGGCAGTTTAAACCACAGAAGCATTTTTAGAAAAAGCAAAAATCATGGCATTGGAGGGGTTAAAACTTCAGCGAACCTTATTGCCCTCACGCCTGACTTAAGACTGTTATAGCTTCCGGCAAAATTAGCATAGCATCACCAAAGGAATAGAACCGATACCCTGAAGCGATCGCTTCGTTGTATATATTCAATAACCGTTGTCTGCCAATTAGCGCACTTACCAACATCAGCAAACTGGAACGCGGTAGGTGAAAATTGGTAATTAAACCATCCACCACCCGCCATTGGTAGCCTGGATAAATAAACAAGTCTGTTTTACCGCAAAATGGTTGTAAATTCCCAGATTGAGCCGCCCCTTCCAAAGCTCGTACTCCTGTTGTTCCCACAGCAATAATCCGACCGCCAGCTGCTTTAGTCGCTCGGATTTGCTCTACTGTGGTTGCAGGGACTTCAATCCATTCTTCATGCATAAGGTGGGTAGTTACGTCTTCCACCTCCACAGGGCGAAAAGTGCCGACACCAACGTGTAGCGTTACAAAAGCTTGATTGATATTGCGATCGCGCAGCTTTTGTAATAATTCTGGGGTAAAGTGTAATCCTGCCGTCGGTGCTGCGATCGCTCCTGGCTGTTTGGCATAAACTGTCTGATACTGCTCATCAGCAGCCGACGAGGTAGTGATGTATGGTGGTAGCGGTATTTCACCAAATACGTCTAACAGTTGCACCAAAGGCTTTCCCTCTGGCACATCAAATTGCAATAAACGTCCGCCAGTTGCTGCGTCTGTTTCTAAAACCGTAGCGGTAAGTTTGGGACTGGGGACTGGGGACTGGGGACTAGGGACTAGGGAAGAATCTTCCAAATCCCCATCGCCCTTAATCCTTCCTCCCCTTGCTTCAAAAACAATCTTTGTTCCCTGTTTGAAGCTTTTTCCTGGCTTAACTAAAGCTAACCAACAGTTATACTGTCGTTCTTCCAACAGCAATACCTGGATTTTCGCACCAGTAGATTTATGACCATAAAGCCGCGCTGGAATAACTCTTGTATTGTTCATAACTAACAAATCACCAGAGCGTAGCAGTGCAGGCAAATCATGGAAAATATGGTGAGATGGTTCTATTTCAGTGGCTGTAGTAGGAGAATTAACCACCAGTAACCGGGAACTATCTCTAGGAACTGCTGGGTTTTGGGCAATGAGTTCTGGAGGTAGTTTGTAGTCATAGCCTGCTACCGAGCAATCTAATTCAAAATCTTTTTTTTGTGGGCTAGAGGTATCTTTCAAATTGGCTTGTACTAGTTTTTGCTTTATCTTAGTATTTATACTCTCTTAAAAAAGCAGGTTTTAGTTTTCTCTTCTAAAAGGAACTTTAAGGCATCTTTGCCCAATTTTGTCGCCAGGCTATAAGATTGTTACTATTAAGTAACACAGAAAAGTTAACATAAAAATTGGGTAAACCTCCCCATCTAAAAACGGGGGCTTTTACCCTACCGGGAACAGGCACTGATTGACGAATATAGATATGTAGGATTGGCTTTGATCCCAAGCACCAACAAACATGGAATACTTGTATTATCTGGCGAATGCCAGTCTAACCCTGAGGGTCGTTCAACACCTGCACGCTAGACCCCAGACACCAGTTTCGTTCGTCACCGTAATTCATCAAATTGATGGCTGGGTGGTTAGGATCAAACTCAAAGGTCAAGTTTCGCCCCAAGAAGATGGCGACTTTCGCGCTTTTCTAAATGAATTAGGGATTAGCTACGAGCCACCAATGAGGGTGCAAATGGCACTTTGGAGTTTAGAAGCGGGACAATGCCCTGTAGACGTGATGCGTCGCTATCAGGTAGCGATAGTCTCTCATGGTAGTCCAGAGAGAGACGAAATCGAAGCTTTCCGACAACAGTTTGTCCGAGGCTTAGGTTACTGTCCTGAAACTTTGGCGTAATGACATTTGGTTGTAACGCCACTAAAAAATTATTGGTAATCAAGATATTTTATCCATTACCAATTAACCATTATCAATCAAAGAGTCGAAAGCTGCGGGAATATATTCTTGCAGCTTGAACTTATATCCGGCGGCTGATGAAGTTGCTAGAGCTTCGTGAGTTGCTGCAACTCCAATCAGATTTTTTGATATCCTTTGACAGTAGACAATAGCAACATCAAATCGGCAATAATAATCTGCCTTCTCAGGGTACTGGGCTAAGAATATTCCAGCCGTCTGCGAGATTTTTACTTGCTTTTGTGGGGTGATAGCGCTTCTTCCCCCTGCATCCCAACTCCCGGAACTGCGGGTTTTGACTTCAACAAATGCTAGTAATAAGTTCTGAGTGCTGTTAAGGGTAGCGAGGCATTCAGACCGTGAGAAATTCTCCCCCCGCTCCTCTGCTTCCCTGATTCTTGCATCATATTGGGCAATAATATCGATTTCTCCCCAACGGCTAGAAAAGCGACGATGGAGAATTATCCAACCTGTAGATTGCAACCATTGGGCTGCTAGGTCTTCTCCTAAATGACCAATATCTGGATAATGAGATGGAGGAAGGTTAGCCATTCACTAAAAATATCATGAATTCTATGAATTCTAGGTTAAGCGATGCCTGCGGGGGGCTACGCCTACGCACAGAGGGTTCTACACTCGATTCATCCCGAAGACAATTCGGGTTGAAGTGTAAAACAAACTATCACTTTTGGGCAAATATACTCAGCTTATTCCTGTGGGGAATAGTTGGCATCACCGCAACGCTCGGTTTTGCTCCAACGGCTTTGGCACTTGAATATAATAAAGAAATTTTGGTCGAGGCTGATTTCTCAGGACGTGATTTAACAGATTCCAGCTTTACCAAAGCTAATCTTCGCCAGAGTAACTTCAGTCACGCTAATTTGAACGGTGTCAGTTTTTTTGCAGCAAATTTGGAATCTGCGAATTTGGAAGGTTCTGATTTAAGAAATGCGACTTTATACTCGGCTCGTTTAGTGAGAGCAAATTTAACAAATGCACTTTTAGAAGGTGCGTTTGCCGCTAACGCCAGATTTGATAGTGCAATTATTGACGGAGCAGATTTTACTGATACTCTACTGCGTTCCGATGAGCAAAAAAAATTGTGCAAACTTGCCAAAGGGACTAATCCAATCACAGGACGAGATACGCGTGACACCCTGTTTTGTCCTTAGTATTTTCTACTAGGAATTGAGCATTAAAAAGAGGCAGAGGGGAAAACTCCTCTCCCTTGCTTCTTCCCCATTCCCCATTCACAACTACCAACCACGGGCCCCAATCTTTTGACAAACAATTTTCATTCCTTTACCTGGTGAAGAGTTTGCGACAAAAGGTATTTCTCCTTTCTCCTTATCCTCTTGAAGTAGCTGTCCCTCTGAACCGTAAATCGCAATGTGATTCAGAAAAAGCCGCGATTCTGTACATGATGCATCGAAGGTAGTCTCAAAGATGCCATCTCCGTACATTCCGTACAGCTTGTATGTCGTACCCTTAATGGTTTCTGTGTCTAGAGCTATACTGTTGCCTAATTTATCATGCCCCACAGTGATATATCTTTGTGCATCTTGGGCGATCGCTGAAAGTGTTGGGGCAGCGATGGCTGCGCCAACACCTTCGGTGAACGCACTACCACTGCTCAATAAAATAGCGATCGCTCCCACTATCCCGCCTATCTTAAAATACATACGCTTTCAAAATATAAGATTTCATATATTTTTACTCGCAATCAAAGCGGTTCTGGCATGGTATAAGCACTGAAATCAAGAACTTGAGGGCTGTTTTTGCTATCTTCTGCATGGCTCCATCTTCCGGCTTTTTACCTCCCTGGGCGATCGCATCTGATGCCCAAATGGGAACCATAAGAAAATAAGCTAGTACCATGCTTTGGTATGAAGAAAAAAACATAATACATTACACTAAATTGGTTTACCCATGTCTCACGAACAAGAGCGTAATTCCGCTTTTAATGTAGCTGCCAACATTAACGTTCATCATGCTCAATTACAGGATTTATCCTTAAGTGCAGCCCGTAGATTATATAAAAGTGGAATTCGACCTGGTGAACCGATAAGAACCAGAGTGCAAGCCCAAGAAATGTTAGATAAAATCCCTCCATCTCAAAGAGCAGGGATTGATGGCAAATCTACTGATGTTAATACCCAACAATACCTATCAGATAAACACGCTAGTCATATCAAACCACATAGCAAAGGCGGCTCAAATGATCCCAAAAATATCAAGTGGGAAAACGCCAAAGATAATTTAGCCCGTGGCGATAAACCCATGACTTCGCAGGAGCAAATAAGACTAGATGCTAAATGGCATTTTGATAATCTAACAGGTGCAGTTAAAGCAGGTGTTAAAGCCGCGCCCTTGGGAGCAGCCATTGGTGTAGCGACGACAGCACCATTTTCGTTACTAACCAACGCGCTGCGGGTAATCCGAGGTGAAATTTCTGCACCAGAAGCCGCTATAGAAACATTGAAAGATACCGTAAAAGGCGGCGCAATTGGGGGTGTGACAGCGTTTGTAACCACAACACTAGCAGCAGCTTGTCCACCAATTGCGATCGCTTTAACCGCAGCTGCACCAGTTTTAGCTGTTGTTGGAACTGCGGGTATGGTTTACGAGTTTTTCAAAATCCTCGATGACCATAAACAAACGGTGAAAATCTATTATGAATCTTTAACTCAACAAGAATTAGAAAGATTAGAAGCAATTGAGAACGAACTGATTTATGAACACCAGAAAAATCTAGATTTTTTGGCTGAAGCAGAAGCAATTAATCAAGAAATTACAAATCGTCCAATTGCACCGGTAATAGAAGGGGCTATGCAACGCTTATGTGAATCAGTTGCTATTGCTAAATCTCTAGGATTAACATCAGCAGATAGTAATTTGCTTGCTGGTTCTCAACTTTCTCATCTTCTCACAGAACAATAGAAATTAAATTTTAGAGGACTACATAGTTTTTATGCTTCCTTTTATTTTCAGCGCTCTTGGATTAGCTGTTGGGGCTGTTGTTGGTGCTTTTACTACTCACGCTGTTGGGGAAAGTGATAGACAAGCAGCCAAGCATCATAGGACGGTTGCAAATGAACTAGCTGATAAATATACAAATTTGGAGCAAAAATACTATGAACTAGCTGATAAAACAAAAAAACAGATTCCCAATTTAACTGACCAACACGCTTTAGATGAAGTTGAAAAAGACTGTTTGCGTTTAGCAGTTAGATTACAGCATAGTCTGATTGATCTGATGTGGGATATTGATAGAGATCCAACAGAAGCTGCTTTGAATAAATTTGTCAACGCAGTAGAATTTACAAATAATTTTCTCTACGAAATAAATGAAAAGTTAATTTGTGTACCCAGTGACTATTATGCACGCAATCTTATTGCTGCTGTTCAATTTTCAAATCTACCAAATATAAACAATGAAGAATCGACGAAAAAGCATTGTCAAGAGAAAACAAATTTATTGAAGGAGGCAGAAGGAGCAATTCACTTATGGCATTCGACCCCTCCTGAATTGAAGCCACTGAACGAAAATTCAGTGGGGGTCTTAAACCCAAGATCCGTCTGGTCGCAGCAGAAGACAGAGGGCAATATTCCTCCTGCATTCCTCGATAAGGAGGGAATTCTAATGAACAATAATCAGGACATTTTTTTGAACAGTTTTAAAGGCTTGTATTATTTTTTCAAAGTTAGCTCCACATCTGACTTTGAAAATAATATCCTGCCTACGGCTGAATCAGGGTTTGAGGTATAAAACCTGCTCAATTCCTTGGTCATAACTAATTTTCATAGCGTCACTTTCCTCAATCAATAACCCTTAATCAATCAGGCTATTCAATCCCCGTTTCTTAGCTAGGTGCAACAGCTTAAGAGAGATGGGCTACGCACCGCCGGAGGCGATCGCATTCCAGTAAGGTTAGAGAGCAATGCTTGGTTCTGTAAAACAGCGATCGCTTCAAATCAGCAGAGAAGAAAAATGCTTTGAAAAACCCGAAAGTAACAAACTCGCGCACAAAATTTCTTACTTTAGTTTTTATTAACAGACTACGGTTGTACGTCCAATAGAGCGATCTTCAGGTTTGGGTTTAATTGTAATTTCTACATCATTACCCAAAATATTCAGATAGCTAATTAATCTATCAGTTGAAAACCCACTTAATCTTCCTCTAATTAATGAAGAAACTTTCGGCTGATCAATTCCTAAAATTTCACCAGCTTGCACTTGTGTTAATTTTCGACTAGCAATGATTTCACTAATTTTACGGACAAGTTCGGCTTTGACTAATCTTTCTTCGGGATTGGGTAATCCTAAATCAGCAAACACATTCCCGCTACTAACGTAAACATTATTTTCGTTGCTCATTTTTTAGCTGTTTCCCTCGAATAATCTTCCTGAGCGTCTTTTAATCTTTTTTTAACCAAATCTATGTCTTGTTGCGGTGTAGCAATACCATGTTTTGATTTCTTTTGAAATGAATGCAATAAGTAAACAACTCCTGCAAATTTAACAGTGTAAATTGCTCTGTATGTATCTCCATCAAAATTATCTACAATTTCTAAAACTCCAGCCCCTGAAAATCCATGTAGAGGTTTTGCATCAGGATGCTTTTCACCATGTTGTGCCAAATCTAGAGCAAAACCCATTACATCTTGTACATCTTCAGGAAACTCCTTTAAATCATCAAGAGCGCTTGCAATCCATTTAAGGGGTTTTTCTTGTTGTTCACTCATGTAATATCAATTATGCTAAAACTAGCATATTGTGTCAACAAGTAATTTTGTTGTATCAAATTTAATCTATCGCCATCAAATACTGATTAAATCTTGCAAGTGACTTCAGAACTAAAAAAGAGCGATCGCCCTCCAACAAATTGAGGGTACAACTCTACTTGTACCTCCAAATTTACCGCACACTCCGAACCCACTCTGTAATCCCCTGAGCGATCGCATCAGCCGTTTTCTTTTGTACTTCTGGGTTCACCACCTGCTCAAATTCATCGGGATTGCTCATAAAACCCAATTCCAGCAAGACTGATGGTGCAGCCGTCGGGCGTGTGAGCGCCAGGTTATCCCAAAACACACCATAAGAAGGTTTGCTCAGTTTTTTAACTACATAGTTCTGTAAAAACATTGCCAAGTTGTGAGCTTGGGGTTGATACCAAAAAGCGCCAAATCCTTTGATTCTTTCGGCATCGCCCTCATCGGGTAGAGAATTGTGATGTATGGAAATAGCGATCGCAGGTTCTTCTCGACTAATAATTGCCTGACGTTCTACCAGGGAAACCTCTTTATCATCTTCCCTCGTCATCACTACTGTTGCTCCTCGCTTTACCAAATCGTCGCGCAGTAACTTAGATACCACCAAATTCACATCTTTTTCTAAATATCCAGTTGGGCCACTGGCACCAGTTTCTTTACCGCCATGCCCTGGATCGAGTACAATCTTGAAATTAGCTAAAGGCTTGCGTCTTGTGTTCCCGATTTTAGGCGGATGACGTAAAGCCAAAACCAGGGTTGTACCGTCATATCTCAGCTTATATCCCCACTGTTGAGCTTTTTTGAGGTTAAAGGTGTATTTTACTCGTTCTGGAGCTTCCTGTTGCCAATCTAGGCGAGAAATTAGGGGGTCATCATCCAGACGAATAATGTCCGTTTGGGCAGTAGTATTGTAGAGAGTAAGAGCGATCGCTTGCTCACTTTGTTGCACGCTCACAGGTACGGGAACTTGTAAAGGGAAAACTATCTCTGTGGCACCAGGGAGTTGACGGTATCCGACACTGCGAATTATTGTCTGTGGCGGAATTGCACCAGGTAGAATGCGGGTTTCTTGACTATTAATCCAAGCACCATAGTCTAGGCGTAACCATTCACCTTCTCTACCTGTTACTGTAGCGCGTGTGCCTTTGGGCAGTGGTGTGAGTCGAGAATAATCGGTGCTTGGGCCAGTACGAGCAACGCCTGACTCTACTGTAACCTCAGAAATTGGCAATTCTGCTCTTGAGAGGATTTGAATTTTACCAGTCCCTGGTTGAGTTATCGTCTTGCCATTCAGCGTTAGTTGAAATTGAGGTTTTCCTAGATCGGCAGCTGTTGCCACTGTGGTACAACCTTGATAATCGCCTACGCTAGACTGGGCATGAGGCTGATTTTGCCCTGTTAAAGCTGCCGAATTACTTGGTAGTTGTGCCTGTTGGGGTTGAGGTGAAAGAGCAATGGTTTGATTAGCCAGGGTTACAGAGACATTGGCGTTAGGGGGTGCGATCGCGCTAAAACAAATTAGTTCTCCCGGTAATCTGGCAATGTCAACCGAGGGAGTCAGCGAATCTTTTGCAAAGGCTACCCCCTGTGGTAGTTCCGGGCTAGTGTTCAGCCGAATCACCTTAATCTTAAGTTCTTGATTTTGGCGACGCACAGTAAAAAGATTCTCCCCCAACTGCAAGGGGAAACTAGGGGAAAAATGACCGGCTTTGCTGCGAGTAATTGGCTTACTATTGATCAAAACCTGACCATAAGGTGGTGCAGTTCCCAAAAAAAAGATTTTTTCGGAACTAGTCTGGTAGTTTGTTTCGGGAAAAACGACTATAAGAGATGGCTCTGCCAATGCTATGGAGGATGCGAAAATACAGCCTAATATTACTAATCCTAAAAGTTTTTTCACGACAAAATCACAGAAGATTACACCACAACAACTGTGGCACAATGACGGGATGTATTTTTAGAAGTTGTGAGAAATTTAAACTACTATGACTAAGTTTATCTTCGTAACTGGAGGCGTTGTTTCCAGTATTGGTAAGGGCATTGTAGCAGCAAGTCTAGGGCGTTTGCTCAAGTCGCGCGAATATTCGGTGTCGATTCTTAAACTCGACCCTTATATTAATATCGATCCTGGCACAATGAGTCCCTTTCAGCATGGGGAAGTATTCGTTACCCAAGATGGTGCGGAGACAGATTTGGACTTGGGGCATTACGAACGCTTCACTGATACCTCAATGTCGCGCTTGAATTGTGTGACTACTGGCTCAATTTACCAGGCAGTCATCAATAAAGAGCGGCGTGGAGACTACAATGGCGGTACTGTCCAGGTTATTCCTCATATTACCAATGAAATAAAAGAGCGAATTCTGCGAGTTGCTAAAAGTACAAACCCATCTGTAGTAATTACAGAAATTGGCGGTACGGTGGGAGATATAGAATCACTACCGTTTTTGGAAGCGATTCGCCAGTTCCGTAAAGAAGTAGGACGGCAGCATGTACTGTATATGCATGTAACGTTGGTACCGTGGATTGCTTCTGCGGGTGAAATGAAAACTAAGCCAACACAGCATTCAGTTAAAGAACTGAGATCCATTGGTATTCAACCAGATATTTTAGTTTGTCGGAGCGATCGCCCCTTACCCAAAGGATTAAAACAAAAATTATCGGGATTTTGCGATGTCCCCGAAGAATGCGTCATTACTTCCCAAGATGCCAAAAGTATCTATGAAGTACCCCTGAATCTGGAACGGGAAGGAATGGCAGAACAAGTCTTGAAATTGCTGCAAATGGAGCAACGCAAACCAAATTTGACGCAGTGGCAAACCTTGGTACAACGGTTACATACTCCCAAGCATGAGCTAGAAATTGCCATCGTTGGGAAATATGTGCAGTTAAGTGATGCCTATTTATCTGTAGTGGAAGCACTAAACCATGCTGCAATCTCAACTTATGGCAAACTACGCCTGCGTTGGGTGAACTCAGAAGATTTGGAAAATGAATCAGCCGAAACTCATCTTGGGGGTGTCGATGGCATAGTTGTGCCAGGAGGTTTCGGGGTTCGGGGGGTGGATGGCAAAATTGCCGCCATTAAATACGCACGCGATCGCCAAATTCCCTTTTTGGGTTTATGTCTGGGAATGCAATGTTCTGTAATTGAGTGGGCGAGGAACGTAAGGGGATTAACAGATGCTAATAGTGCTGAATTTGACCCTCATACAACTAATCCCGTAATTAATTTATTGCCAGGACAGCAGGAAGTTGTCGATTTAGGGGGTACAATGCGCTTGGGGCTATATCCTTGTCGTGTTCTCCCTGATACCTTAGCTTTCAAGCTTTATCAAGAAGATGTAATTTATGAACGACATCGACATCGCTATGAGTTCAACAATGCTTACCGCGATCTCTTATTAAAGTCTGGCTATGTAATCAGTGGTACTTCTCCCGATGGACAGTTAGTTGAAATTGTGGAATTACCCAAGCATCCATTCTTTCTTGCTTGCCAGTTTCATCCAGAGTTTCAATCGCGCCCCAGTAGCCCTCATCCCTTATTTAAAGGGTTTATTCAAGCAGCGATCGCTCTTTCTCTATCAATTCCAGGTACACCAAAACCATTGGAGGTGTCATAACAATTAAAAATTACAAATTAAAAATTGATTTTTAATTTGTACAGAGCAACATTAACTTAAGACTTCAGTAGATTTTGACATATAGGGTGCATCATTCGTAAATTTTTGACTTGAGGAGATGTTGTGGCGTACTGGGTGAAAATCCTTTACGAGAGGAGAGAATATGTAGTGAATTTTGAACGTGTCCATGCTTTTTGTTATGAAGTAAATGGCAGAGTTACTTTTTGGCTACCCGATAGTGCCATTCCAATAGTAATTAACCCTCAAAATAACCTGGAAGACTATCAAAAAATTCTCGATTATTTAGAATGTGTGACGAGCTTAGAATTAGATCATGCTCACTGGGTAAAAATCTGTTACGACAAAAACGAATATGTAATTAATCTCAACTGCATCAGTTCCTTTTGTCATGAACCGAACGGTAGGATAACTTTTTGGTTGCCAGATGGCACCATTCCCATTATTATCAACCCTGTGAGTAATCCCGAATCTTATGAAAAAGTCGTGAAATACGTTCACAAGGCAACAGGATATTCTTTGTCCTAGTATTACAAATTACTTTAGCGTAGTGGTAGCGAATCCGCGTACCCCTCGAAGGAAGCTACGCGCAGCATATCGTAGAGAGACAACATCATTACGAATTACGAATTACGTAAAGACTGATGTCTCTAGCTGGAATTGTTTGAACCATAATTTAAAACCCTGAATAGCATTGCCATGCCAACTTAGCTGCACCCACTATCCCGGCAAAATTTCCTAATTCGGCTGGCAAAATCTGTAAATCCACTCGTGATAGAGGTTGAACTCGCTTCTCAATTTCTGCCTTCGCTGCTGGTAAGAAAAACTCAAAACTGCCACTTATCCCGCCACCAATCACGATCGCTTGCGGTGTGAGTACATAAATCAAACTCGTCAAACCAATCCCCAAATTCTTACCATATTCTTGCCAAAAAGTCAATGCTTCGGGATCTCCTTGTTGGGCAAGAATACCTAATTCGATGGGTTCCTTGAGAGTGCGGCGGCGAATGGCAGTAGCAGAGGCATGTTGTTCTAAAGAGCCTTGATTGCCACTATTACAAATTGGCCCATCAGGATTTAATGAAATTAAACCTAATTCCCCAGCAGCGCCCTGATGTCCAATAAATAGTTTGCCATTGAGGATAATTGCGCCACCAACCCCAGTGCCTAAAGTTAGCAGAATCAGATTTTGCAAATGGCGACCGGCTCCTAGCCAAGCTTCTCCCAAAAGAGCGCAGTTGGCATCGTTAGCGATCGCAGTAGGTTTGTCAGTTTTGGCTTCTAACCAGTCTGCTAAAGGCACATCGAGCCATCCAGGTAAGTTAATGGCGATTTTGGCGATGCGTCCGGCGGCATCGGAGGGGCCAGGAGTCCCAACACCAATAGCAACAGTTTGATTATCTGGATCGATTTGTGCGATCGCATCTAGCAGCACCGCCAGCACTGCCTCCGGCGTTGTCGGTTGAGGAGCCGCCACAGTCAAAGATTGCAGACAAGTACCATCGTCTGTAAACCGCCCCAGCTTAATTGCTGTTCCCCCTACATCAATGCCAATTACTTGAGAACTCACCACTTTAAAATCCTCAGATCGAGCCGCAAATTCTCGGCTTCAAAAGCATAGTAGTACAGCTTTGCACAAGTTTGTAGCCAAAAAAATGGTTGTGTACTAAACTCTGTGTCCTAAAGCGTTTCAATTTTAAAGCTCAATTCACCAGAGTTTTAGGATTTTGTGCCGAAAAAATTCTAAATTTTCTGTTTTATCCCCGATCTGTTCGTGCAGCATCTCCCCCTGGAAGAAGACGCGAAGCTTTCAACTCCGATTTCTGTAAATTAGCAAAATTCGTGGTGCGAAAACTCGATTGCTCGTGCCAAGCTGTAATTGGCGCACCTCTTAAGATGCCAGCAAGGGCAACAGAAAGGATAAATCCACCAGTAGCGGCGGCAATTAATGTCAGGTTATCTTTCACCCAAATCTCTCCAGTTATCAATTACTAGTTATCAATGATTAGTCGGTTGACTAATAAGTGTCCACTATTTATTAATTATTTTCGGATTCCATTTTCTCTCCGTAATCGGGGATTGACAAATTCGTTTAACCCTTCACCAAGTAGTGATAACCCTACCACCATGAATGTCATGGTTAAACCAGGGAAAAGTGTAGTCCACCAAATACCAGTAGGTAGAGCTTCTAAAGCTTGTTTTAAATCATGTCCCCATTCTGGCACTTCTTCGGGAAGCCCTAACCCCAAAAAGCCCAAACCGCCCAACACCAAAATTGCATCAGCAGCGTTGAGTGTGAAGAGGACGGGTACGCTTTGAATGACGTTGAAAAATAGATAACGAGAAAGCACAACCCAAGTGGAAGCGCCCATTGCTTGAGCCGCTTCGATAAACACTTCCGTTTTGACGCTAACAGTGTGGTTGCGAACAACGCGGTAATATTGGGGAATGTAGGCAATGCTAATCGCGATCGCTGCATTTAATATCCCCCGCCCCACTACAAAGGCTAGTGTCACAGACAGCAGTAGCCCCGGTAGAGTGTAGATGCTATCCATCATAAACAGCAACACTTTATCCAATTTGCCGCCGAGATAACCACTCAGCATCCCTAAAGGCACACCGATAATCATACTCAGCGCTGTTGCCAAAATCACCACCTGCAAGGCAGCTTGAGCGCCGAACAATGTCCGAGAGAAGACATCATAACCCAAGCGACTAGTACCAAACCAATGTTTAGCCGAGGGTGGCTCGTGAATTGGATTAGAGAGAAAATCTTTTGGGTTTAGCAGCCATCCCCAAGCCTGAAATACGGGAGCAAAGAACGCCAGGAAGATGAAAAATAGGGTAATGACTAACCCAATGAGCATGAGTCTTTGGGAAAGATTGGAACTTTTGCCAAACTGTAAAAATGTCGGTAGTCGCCGTTTTGTAATGGCCATAAAGCGATCGCCTGGATCAAAGCTTGATACGCTGACCATTTTACATATTAGGGAGTAGAGATTGGGGATTGGGGACTGGGGACTGGGTAAAAATCTCCCATAAAATTGAGAGACTTTAGATTGAGATGATATGGCAGATAGGGGTTTTGAGTCTTTAGACTTCTATCAAGATAGCCTTAAGTTGCTAAAAGCGGCTTATAGACTAGCAAATAGTTTGCCTGATTGTGAGCGTTACAATTTGAGCGATCAATTACGAAGAGCAGCTTGCAGCGTTTTACTGAACATAGCTGAGGGCTATGGACGTTATCACTACTTAGATAGATTGCGTTTTATGTACATTGCTCGCGGCTCATTGACTGAAACCAAAAGCGCCTTCATTATTGCTGAAAGCTTAGGCTACTGTAGCAAGGAACAATTAAACTGGGTCAGTCAGCTTAAAGACCAGATTGAAAAAGGTCTTAACGGTTACTGTCGTTTCATTCGTTCCCAACAACAGGGTAAAGAAGAGTATGGCACTAGATTGGGTGATTTGTGACTGGGATTGAGGATTGGGTACTGAGTATTAACAGTTAAAAGAATTATTTCCTAGTCCCCAGCCCCCAATCCCTAATCCCCAGTTCCTAAAGATTGCTCTCAATTAACTGGCGGTATTCGCTCTTTTGTTTCACGCCTTTGACTTCCTTCACCAGTTCCTTGTTTTTGAACAATTGAACTGTTGGCGTTCCTGTCACACCAGCATTTTCAGCAATATCTCGGTCTTTATCGATGTCAATTTCTACAAAGTGAATTTTGCTGTCAAATTCATCCACCACTTTATTTAAAATTGGCTTCAGGGTATGACAAGGGCCACAACCAGGAGAGACGTATTTAACCAGGAGTAAGCGATCGCTTTCATGGAACAATTTCCGTAAAGCATAACCTCCCTCATGGCGCGTCCCATCCAAATTAAATCCAGCTTCTTCTTCAGCTTCAGTCTTTTTGGCTGGCTGATGTTCTAATTCATTAACTGCTGTTTCTGGCTGTTGATGGAATTCTTGAATCAAACCACTGGATGACAACCACCGTTCTGCCAACATCGCCGACATACAACCAGTACCCGCAGCCGTAATTGCTTGGCGAAACTCATGATCTTGCACGTCACCAGCAGCAAAAACGCCTTCTACACTGGTTTCTACAGTACCGTGTTTGGTAACAACGTAACCCACTTCATCCAGTTCTAATTGCCCCTTAAATAAAGAGGTATTGGGACTGTGACCAACAGCGTAGAATAAACCCTTAGCGTGCAGTTGGCTTTCTTCACCAGTTTTAGTATTGCGGACTTTCACCCCTTCCATGTGACCATTACCGAAGATATCCACGGCTTCGGTGTTCCAATGCACCTGGATTTTTGGGTTACTCAAAACCCTGTCTTGCATGGCTTTAGAAGCCCGCATTTTATCGGTGCGTACCAACATATTTACCTTAGAACCGTATTTGGTGAGATAAATCGACTCTTCCGCCGCCGAGTCGCCAGCACCAATTACAGCCAATTCTGCGCCGTGAAAAATTGGTGTCGCACCATCACAAATTGCACAAGCAGAGATACCGCGACTCCAGAATTCATGTTCGCTGGGTAAACCTAAACGCTTTGCTGTCGCACCCGTAGCAATGACAATGCTGTTGGTTTTAAATTCCCTTTCTTGCGATCGCACTGTAAATGGACGCTGACTCAAATCAACTGATATAACATCTTCAGTATATAGTTCAGCCCCCCAGCGCTCTGCCTGTGCCTTCATCTGATCCATCAGTTCCGGCCCAGTAATCCCTTGGGGAAACCCTGGAAAGTTCTCAACTTCCGTCGTTGTCATTAATTGCCCGCCAGGTAATCCCCCGGCTTGGAAACCCTCAAATACAACGGGTTTCAGGTTAGCGCGTCCGGCATAAATAGCGGCTGTGTAACCTGCTGGGCCAGAACCGATAATTACTAAGTTTTCTACTGTGGGGTTAGTCATAACTATATAAACTCATAACGACTACGCTTAATGTAGCATAAAAAACTGTGATTGGCTACATCATGGTGGAAGCGATCGCAAAATGTCTACAATACTATGCGCTCAATACTTGCCAAATATCCTCTTAACCGCTAAGACTCTTCTTGCAGATATTTCCTGATAATTTCAACATCTAGTTCTAAAAATTCTGCTGTTTCTTGAATACTCATACCTTTCTCAATACATTTTGGGACTAACTTCAATTTTGTTTCTAGTTCTGTTTTCGGCTTAGTCTTTGCCACGATACTCTCGTACAATCGAGTATTTTTGAATGCATCTAAATCAAGCATGGCTTCAATTTCCTCTAAAGTAAGATTGGGAAACTTATAAAATACAATACTGACGTATAACTGGTTCTAGCGCTGGCTTTATCATACTGAGTATAGAAGAGGGCGACTCGGAAAAAAGAAACCTGCGATCGCCTGATGTGTCTTTTGTTTGCGCCGATCGATGTTTGAATAAAGCACTCTCACAAACGAAATTAAGAATCTAGCCCTTGGTGAACACCAGGGGCTTAGTTATATCTGTGTCAATTGGGATACAAGGATTCTGAATTGTATAACTGGATCTCCCCAAACTTTTTTTCTGAAGGTGATAGGAAAGCGATCGCAGTTGGGTAAGTTATATCTAGAACACACAAGCACTTCCTACCCCAGGGAAAACACTTATGAAAACCGAACTAAAAGCAAAATTTCTCCAACACATACTTGCTAAAAAGAACGAAAATGAGGGTTTTACACTAATTGAATTACTAGTAGTAATTATTATCATCGGTATTTTGTCTGCGATCGCGCTACCTTCTTTCTTGAACCAAGCTAACAAAGCCAAGCAGTCAGAAGCTAAAACTTACATAGGTTCAATGAACCGCGCACAGCAAGCTTATTACTTAGAAAATACTTCATTTTCAAGTGCAATTGGTAGTTTAGGTCTTGGTATTGCAACACAAACTATAAATTACAAATACGTGGCTAACGTTCTGTCGGGCGGTACTGTAGTAACCAACCAAGGAGTAGTAGTGAATCCGAATGCGCCTCTCAAAAGCTATGTTGGTGGTGTAGAGGTGACAACCCAAGCTGCTACGGGTGAAGCTACTACCGTAGCTATTTTGTGTGAAGCTAGCAACGCTATGGTTAACGGTGGTGTAAATGCAGATGCCTCTGCATTTGTCTACACAGCTGGAGCACCTACTTGTCCTGCCAGCTTCGTCTCTTTGGCTAAGTAACCAAGCAAGGACAAACAGTATATAAATTGTCTCTAAACCAGATATTTTCCAAAGTGGGTAGATGCTTCTATCCACTTTGTTTCAATTATGTAAGTCGTTCACTATTATATTCCTCATAAAATTTTCTCAGAGAATTACAATGATTACTGATATATATAATTGGCAAAGTCAAGCTGAAGAATACTTCATTCAAGAAAAATATTCGCAAGCAGCACAGTTATATGAACAAGCAATCGCAATAGAATCAAATGCTATTTATTATTATTGGTATTTAGGGTTACTATTGCTATTACAAGGGCAAGAAGCAGAAGCTCAAATGACTTGGATGCTGCCCATGACAGAGGCAGATGAAGAACAGTTAGAAGTGTGGACAAATGAACTATTTAAAGTTTTACAGATAGAAGCTGAAAGGCGTGAAACAGTGGCGGAATATTCTGTAGCTTGGTTAATTCGCCAGCATATACGAGAAATTAATCCTAGTAATATAAATAATTTGCTTCAAATTATTCTCCTTTCTCTAAAGTTAGAAAAAATTGAACAAATTGATGATTTGAATGACTGGGGATTAATTGAAACCTTAAATGCCAAAGAAAATATAGAAATTAATACCGAATTATTAATTCAAGTTTTAAAAGAAGTTTTAAATGCTGTTCCCTTACATCCAATTAATCTAAATTTAATAGAAGCTAGTCTTCCTTATTTCTCTGATACCCATCAATGCTTCTCTATAGTGCTTCCTGCTGCTATCCAACTTGGTCATACTTTGCGGCAGCCTATGCTAGCAGCATCTCTGCTAGAATTGCATTTGCGATTGGAACCAGATAATGTAGAAATTTTGCGGCACTTAGCGACTTTTTATCAAGATGCTCGTAATTATTCTCAGGGAATAGAGACAGCTAGGTTATGTTATTCCCTATCAGAAGGTTTGGCTGATAAAATTTTTGCACTCCATTTACTATTAAGGGGTCTAATGTCAGCAGGGGGATATTGGCAAGAGATATGTACAACTTGTCAAGAATTAGAAACTGTATACAAAGAGTTCATTAAAGCTCAACGAATTCCTTTAGAAGAAGGAAGAATATTACGGTTACTTACGCCAGCTTTTGCCATACCTCATATTAAAGATGCTCCTGCTGATTTCCGAGCTATTCATAATCAGGTAGCTGATATTTTTCAGAATTATATTCAAGCTTTTGCCCAATCTGAAGGAAAAAATTATGCTCGTCAAATTATTAATAATCAATCTTTAAAAAACCATCCAAAGAAATTAAAAATTGGTTATATATCTTATGTTTTAAGGAATCATTCTGTTGGTTGGCTAGCTCGCTGGTTATTTCAGCATCATGATCGAGATAAATTTGATATTCATACCTATTTTGTGAACTATCAATTAGTAGACGATTTTCTACAGGATTGGTATGTACAAAAGGCAGGTAATGCTCATAAATTAGGAATGAATGGCTTGGAAATTGCTGACCAGATATATCAAGATGAAATTGATATTTTAGTTGACCTTGATAGCATTACTTTAGATATTACTAGTGAAATCATGGCACTCAAGCCAGCCCCAATTCAAGTTACTTGGCTGGGGTGGGATGCATCAGGTATACCTGCAATTGATTACTTTATTGCAGATCCTTATGTACTACCAGATAATGCACAAAATTACTATACAGAGAAAATCTGGCGACTCCCCCAAACCTACATAGCAGTAGATGGTTTTGAAGTTGGTGTACCAACTCTCCGCCGCGATGACTTGGATATCCCTATGGATGCCGTTGTATATCTCAGCGCCCAAAGAGGATATAAACGCCATCCAGAAACGACAAGGTGGCAAATGCAAATTATTAAACAAGTACCTAATAGCTACTTTTTGATTAAGGGGCCTGCTGAGGAGGAAACAATTAAACGCTTCTTTTATCAAATTGCCGAAGAAGAAGGTGTAGATTGTTCTCGGCTACGGTTCTTACCAATGGTCTATTTAGAGTCAGTTCATCGTGCTAATTTAGGTATTGCTGATATTGTATTAGATACATTTCCCTACAACGGAGCGACAACAACCTTAGAAACATTGTGGATGGGTATCCCATTGGTGACACGAGTCGGCGAACAATTTGCAGCGCGTAATAGCTACACCATGATGATGAATGCAGGAATTAGAGAAGGCATCGCCTGGACTGATGAAGAATATATTGAGTGGGGTGTCCGCTTGGGGAAAGATGAGACTTTACGCCAGCAGGTGGCTTTGAAATTGAAAGCATCTCGACAAACAGCACCCCTGTGGAATGGTAAGCAGTTTACTCGTGAAATGGAGAAGGCTTACCAACAGATGTGGGAGAATTATAGCGGTTCTCAATTGTAAGTGCGTATGCAAAAATATTTATGTCATTGCGAGCGGAATGAAATGTAGCGAACGCGAACAGCGTCTCCAAGAGTTGCAATCCCAAGACCTTGCGTTCGCGAAGCGTGTCCGAACGACTTATGCTTCATTCCGCTTTGCTCCATTCGCAATGAAAAATGTATATTTAATTTTGCATTACTACTTATGGAATAAAGCAAGGTTTTTAACCCGATCGGGCGGGTTTTACCACTATAGCGAGATTACAGTTTCAGGAGATTGGGCCGACGCATGACGAGAGCGAAGATGCAAGGTGATTTCCGTATTGAGTCGCTTGAGGAAAATGAGGAGTTTGCCCTCGCTGAACCGTTGAAACTCTCCTTTCATCAAATGAGATACTTCTGGCTGGGGAATGCCAAGAAGTTCGCTGATTTCGCGCTGTTTCAAGTTGCGTTGAGAGAGGAGGCGGAGTACCTGAATCCCTATTTTGCCCGGCGTAAAAAGTTCATCTGCATTCGACAAGGCAAGATCAGTGAATACGTTGCCACTGCTTTCTTCAAAAACGGTTTCCTGTGTCATTGTTGTTTCTCTCTTGCCACTGCGTCCTTAAACTTAAGCTAAGCTAATCGTCATTCATTTTTCCAGAATGATTCGCTTGTAGTAAGGGCTTCAGCCCTGCTTTTATGCAACTTAAATGCTGATTAGCTTATTTACGTTGGATAATGGAAGAGTTTCGGCTTTTGCTTGTGTGATCGCAGATTGATTATCTGTTGCTAAAGCAATTCGAGTATTAATTCTAGGCAAAAGAGCTTTCCATTGTGCATCACTTATCTTACCTAGCAGAGAAATTTCTGGCCCCTCAGTTATATCTACATCTTCTTCCATGAGCAAATTCATGGTTAAAGACGATAAAAGCATATCAGCTTCTTCCTCAAAAATATTTTGAGTATCTATTAAAAGAGTTATGTGATTTTTATCTGAGTGAGTAGTGAGAATAGAAATCACACTTGCTAAATCTTGATATAATAGGTCTTCTGGTTGTGACCAGTCTGGGAAAATAATTAAATTAATATCTCCTAAGCGGAAATTTTGACTCAAAGTATCTGCAAGATATTTACTAAATAGTTCTTGGAAGAGACTACCTATTTTAGCTGAGTAAGAGCGGCTATCTAGAAAACTAGGATTATCCTGCATCCTTTCTTTGATTTGAGCGCTCTTTTGTTGGCGTAGTTCAGGATTAATTCCAAGTGCGACTGCTAACTGTATATAAGACTCTTCACTATCCGCAACTAAACCAGGAACATCAAGTGTTTGCACCATTGCAGCCCCCATTGCAGAACGAAAAGTAGTTCCTTGTCTAGCAATTACTGGCAGATTAACTTGTAGTGGTTCTACTAAAGAAGTTGTTCCCGCAAATGGATAGGAATCTAGATAGACATCGGCAATTTTGAAGTATTCTTTAACTTCTTCCCTATTTGGCACTGGTTGAGGATCTAAAACTATTAATTGGTTCGCTGGTATCCCATGCTTGGAAAACACTTTAATTAAGTGATTCACAAAAGATTTTTTAGGATAATTGTTTGACCAATTCGGACCAAATGGCAGTAGCACTAAAACGGAGTTGGGAACTACAGAAATGATTTTTGCCCACGTATCAATTAGTTCAGGGATGATTTTGAAGAAGTTAGCACCAGAGATAAAAATAACTGTTTCTTCAGAGATGCCTAAACTTTCTCGTTCAACTTTTAGAGTGACATTTTCTTGCTGATTACCATAACTAAAACAATGAGCAGTTCCTTGTATTTTTACCAACTTTTCTCGATATTGCTGTTCTGACGTTGGTGATGGATCTGTCTCTGTACCTGAGATGTAATAATCAATGTGCTGCATTCCACTTGTGACAACCGACCCGCCACTAGTAATTTGTATTCTCGCTAGCCTATGCATTGATAAGAGGCAGATTTGATTCGTTACCGCAGTCACATTAGTAGCAATGAATAATATATCTAGGTCATCAGCACGAATAGTATTTGATTGTTCTGCCAAATCTTGTGGCAATAGCTTAAAGGAGTTGGCACAACTCTGGCAATATTCCTCTAAAGGATGACCCGTTTGATTTAGAGAGTACAAAACTACTTCAAAATAGCGGCTGATATATTCATAAACAGGAAGGGTAGCAAATGTTTCTGCTGAAGGCAAAAAATGTGATGCCAGAATACCCATGCGAATTTTCTTTCTGGTTACAGAGCGATCGTCAAATTCATAATTGACTTGATAACCATTAATTTTTAAGAAAAAATCTAGTATTTCTCCACGTTTAACGTAGATATCTTTAAGATTAGCTTCATTAAAGTATAGAGGTATAAAATTACCCATTTGGACGAAATTTTCAACCACTTCATGCCATAACAGAGAATCTTGATTCTGAAATATGGATGTGTGTAAGTAATCAACCCACCCCTGTATATAATGATAGTATTTCTCTGCTTCTCCTACTTCTTGAAAGTAAAGTTGAGGTTGAAATAGGAATTTTAAATATTCATTAATAAACCATATTGGAATATTAGAGATGTCATGATCTAAAAGTAACTGGTCAGCGCAACAATACAACATAGCTGCCAATATATACTGAACCGCTTTTGGCTCATCGAAGCCTCTAGAAATCTTTGCATTTACTTCATCTACAAAAGCTTGTTCAGTAAGAGTAAATATTTCATTTTTTATCCCACTACTGAGCAATATTTGATGTACTTTTCCAAAATCTCCTAAGTAGACGCTTTCAATTTCAGAATCTGATATATTCAGCCATTGCTGGGCAATTTGATAACGAGTCTGACGAACATTTGCTATTGCTGTACGACTAGTTGGATCTTGTTGATATTGTTTGACGTAAGTAGAAATTTTAGAAAAAATATCTTGTTCTTGACCTTCAATATCTACATTAACTTCAGGAGCGAATTGTTTCTGAATTTCCTGCTGATATCCCTGGTTTATTGCCAAATAGCCATTTCCAGGAATTTGATTTCTACTTAAATTAGATCCTGACTTCGCTACAAGCAATTCGGCTATAACATGAATGACTCCCCCAGGGGATTCTTCATGTTCAAGTTTCACAGCTTTAAACTCACCTTGAAATCCATATCTTTTACAAAGTTCTATATAAGCTGGAAATTCACTACAGTAGTACAAAAAAGAATTAATATTCCAAAAGCTGATATGAGTGGGGTCTTGAAAAGCTCCTCGCCCATCTGTAGATGGCACGCGAATGTCAACTTTTGCACCAGGTTTGCAGACTCTCCAAATCTCATTCATTGTATGAATTCGGTCATAGAGATGTTCGATAATGTCGTGCGCTCTCAACTCATCAACTGAACTATCAGGAAAAGGAAATTCTTTACTGAGATCGGCAACAATATCAACACCAACACCAGGAGAAATATCGACACCAATAAAATCTATAGGCTTATGAATTCCACAGCCTATATCTACGCGTAATATATCTGCTTTAGTTATAGATTTTTGATATTCAGTTGATAATTTATCTTGCATTTTCAACTCCATTTTGATAAAATCTGTAATCCGTTCAGTCGTGTTACCATCTAGTTCGCCTAGGTATTGTTGTGTAAACAGCTTTTGTGTTTTTTGCTGGCGATTTATTTCCTCATCATCACTGTTTAGCTTTTCAATTGCCGGAATTAAATCTTCTGGATTATATACCCCCATTGCTGCACCTTCTATGGCATAGGGTTTATAATTTCTCATTCCTAATAAATCTAAAAAAATACAAGGCTTACTCAGTGCGATCGCATAACTTAGTACACTGGTTGCGCCGCCAATAACAATATCACTTTCTGCAATTTGATCGAGTAGATTATTTGAGTTATCAATCTTGACATTAATACCAACAAGATTGGCTAAGTCACGCAAGTAATCCATATTTTCAGCACCATGAGGTCTGATAACGAGTAGAACATGCAATTGCTTAGCTGCTTGAAAAAGTGTTTCATACAAATAATGGTAAGACTTATGTGTTGATGTACTTAAAAATAGTAATTTAAGTTCAGCATGAGCAACCTGTTTTCTTTTTATACAGTTGAGATGCTGTTTTATTTCTCTTTCAATCCAAGGCCAGCCAGTAACAATAACTTGTTTTGCTGACCAACCAAGATTGTCTACATAATAATGCTGACCATAAGAACCCCATGTAGCTACATAATCCGGCCTTGTTTCAGCATAATTGTGCTGCCAATAATGCATATCAGGGCGTTCAGTTTTTGATATTTGAGTATCAGAAGATCCATGCTCAATTACAAGTTTTTTAATTCCATGTAGTTTTGCTACTGCTCCTAATGAACGTGCTGCTAGGGAAACTTCTTCCGCCATGACAATAAATTTAGGTTGCACCTGAGCTAGTACCCAGTGAGAGCATTCTATCCAAGCGCGAACAAAGGGAATATCAAAGCTTAATAAAAGGTCTACTCTTGATTGAATAATTTTCCAGATGTCTAGGGGATAGTCCAAGAAAGTATCGGAAAATCGCCGATCGTTTAAAAACTGATTAATTTCTATTGAGTTTGTGTTGTTTAAATCCTGAATGAGAGGAACAGGAATTGAATCTGAAGCATCATGCCATCCAAACCATAAATTCTGTTGAATTAAATCTAAGGTTTTAAAATTGAAAGAATTTGCCAATGCTTCACCAATAGGTGCATAATTTTTGAGGAAATTATTTTGTAGGGCTAATAAAACATCTGATTTTAGTGAGTTTTTACTTTGATTAACTGTGGCTCTTTGGCTATGTTGAGGCTGCCAAGGCTGATATTGCGATCTATAAATTAAGTCAATCTGCTGCTTGTGAGTATTTGATGATTCTAACGTATCAGGAATTTCTAAATCTTTGATAATTACTCCTGTATTCCTCATAGAACCCCATACTTGATTTTCATAATTAGTCTGAGGTGGAGGAGCCAAACCCCACTGTGTTACAGCAGTAAATGGTGATTGGTTTACCCAAATTTCTTTGGGTTTATATTTTCGCAGAATTGCTAATGCGAGATGATAAGAAGTTACAGCTTCGTAGAAAAAATAGTAGAGCAGATGCAGAGAACAAGATAAAATATCAATATTTTGATAAATTAGTGATAGTCCGTAATTATGTCCAACCTGTCGCAAAGTTTGTTCAAATTTACATCTGAGATTTTCTGCTTCATTGGAAATAGTACAAAAGTCTAATTGCCGATATAGTTCAACTACATCATCCGCAGGAATTCCGGCTGAACGAAAAACTAAATGAGGCTCAATTCCTGAATAAACAATTTTACCTTGTTTTAATAGCTCTGGCTGTGTAATTAGCCACTCAGCATCTGCAATTGTATATGCTAGGTATAATTTATCAACCATTGAATAAACCCTATATTATTGATTTAATTTATTAGTATCTGTTTGATTTAAACTCCTAGCCACATATCGCAATATTTTGGAGATAAACCTAAGATTTGATACACTGTACTTAAGGCTTTTGGTGTGTAAATAATACTAAGTTTAGTATCTGGATTCAAGCTGAATCATTCCACGCTATATAGTACCCAAGACTTGAAAAATCTTTCAAGTTCAATAACTAAATTATTGCCTTGCATAACTGTGCTACTCGTAAATCTGCATCGCGCTGCTGTTCAAAAAATTGTTCTTCTATTTCCCCATATTGCGGAAAATACAAAAACTCCCGCAGCTTTTCCAAGGAGTTTAAGGGAATCGTGATTCCCCTTTGATTAGTAATAAGTGTGTCATCGATACCGATGGCCAAGCTACCTGCTAGTATTCCCATTGAAGCTGCCTCAATTAGGATAATGGAGGTAATTCCCAGCATTATATCTTGATTACACAAAGTGGCAAGTATATCAACGCTTTCGTCAATAGCAAATGGCAAACCTGATTGTGCTAGCAAATCAAGCGACGCACGACACTTATCTTGGCGGGGATGAAACCGGATTAGCAGTTTTTTTAAAGGTTTATAGTCACTTAATACCTTAATTAAGATACGGAGAATTTCAATTTCATTGGCATTGGGTTGAGAAGCAAAGAGAATATTTTCTATTGGTTTAACAATACTTTTTCTGGATTTTTGTCTAGCAATCAGCCAAGCAAAATAAGGCTGTCCCACAACGCGGATTCGTTTTTCTGGTATTCCATCAGCAAGCATTCCTGTTTTACACACTTCATCTATAGCTGTGATGATATCTGGAAAAGTTGGTTCTGCATTAGGATTGTTGATTGCTTGAAAACGCTGTCGATAATTTGCCCAATAGTCTATGACAGCAATACTAGGAATATGCTCTTGCCTCGCCCAAAAAATAGCATCGCTTTCAAATTCATCATATTGAGATGTTCCTGTTAGCAGAATATCTCCTGTTAATTTCATAAAAAGAGTTTGGTGTTCCTGAGAAACTGGCGTGCAAGCAACTGCAAGGCGTTGAAATTGATGAATGGCCGGGCCTTTGGCATACGCTTCAACCTGTGTACCTTCTGCCCGCAAGACTGCAACAGTTGCAGCCACAGCGTTTGCACCGCCTGGATCGTGAGCGATCGCAATAATCTTCATTCATCTTTCTCTTGACTTAACTCTTCGGCATGAGCCAAGACTTTAGTCACAGCAGCAATGAAACGATTAACTAGGTCAATACCTCCAGGTATTTGGATGAGAGTTGTAGATAAAAGCGTCTCGCTATATGTCTTTTCGGCTATGGGACATACACCACTAGGATGACTGACAATTGTCTTGCCTTGTTGTTGCAGCCTTTGGAAAAGAGGTAGTCTGTATAAGGGACGCACATAACGTCCTGTGACAGGACATCCTTCTGCTTGAAGTGCTTCCACAAATCTGTCCCGCGACAATCCAGCTTGTTGTGGATCGATCCAAATGGGATAAGTATAGTAAACATGGCGATCGCCAGAGCTAACTTTAGCTGTCCGCAGCGCTTTAAATTCAGACAACCCTTGATCTAAAGCTTCAGCAATTTTCAGCCGTGGCTGTGTCAATTCTTCTAAACGTTGCAGTTGAACCTGAGCGATCGCCCCTTGAAGTTCAGTTAAACGGTAATTGTAACCAACAATATCAGCATCCTCATACCAGTTTTCCGCCTCTATTGCATTCTCCCCATGATTACGCACTAGTGCCACCCGCCGCGCCAAGCGATCGTCATTAGTGACTACAATCCCCCCTTCACCACACTGAATTGTTTTGTGACAATTGAGGCTGAACACCCCCAAATGTCCAATTGTTCCCAGCCAACGCCCCTGATGCTGACCTCCCGGTGCTTGGGAATTGTCCTCAATTAGAATCAAACCGTGTCGATCTGCTAACTCACGTAAGCGCACCAGTTGGGCTGGGCCTCCAAACAAATTGACTGCGATAATTGCTTTTGTGCGTGACCCAATAGCACCTTCAACGGCTTCTGGATCAATGCAGCAAGTAGCCTCCTCTTGATCAACAAAAACAGGAATACCATTTGCCATAACCACTGCTGTTGCCGTTGCTGACATCGTTTGTGGTGGGACAATTACCTCATCGCCAAAATTAACGCCTGCTGCGATCGCAGCAGCATGTAAACCACTAGTAGCAGAGTTAACGCTTAAAGCGTGACGAACATTAAAGTAGTCAGCCCATTGGTTTTCTAAGGTGCGAACTTGTTTACCACCCATAAAATACAGTCCAGCAGCACCAATATACTCAGATAAAATGCCGCTTTTCAATACTTGAACCGCAGCTTCAGTCTCCTGATAACTAGTACTGGTATACCTTGGTAATGGGTCTGGAAAAACCTTGGAACCTCCGAGCAAAGCCGGTTTTTCTCTAGTAATAACCATCAAATTACCTACTTAATTAGACATTTATTGTTTCTTGCCATCTCAACAACTTGTAAAGCAAGCATACCATCAGCGCCAGAACAGCTTGGTTGTCCGCCAATTTGTGCTAACTGCACAGCTTCGGTGACAGCCCCCAAAATGTGGCCTTTTAAGCCCACTTCACAGATCGTTTTCGCTTGACCTAACTCTTGAAAACCTGACCATTGACTAGGTTGAACTGTCTGCCAAGTGATTTGCTGTCCCCCAGCGCTATACCGCAGCATACCGCCGGTTCCCCAGATTTCACCTTCGCCGATTGAACACCCAGTTCCGCGTACTGCAATCAAATATGCAGTTAATCCGTTGTTCCAAGATAGTGCAATTGACTCAGCTGCGTCATCTTGAGTAACAGATGATTTTTCCAGACAATATGCACAAGCAACCGATCCAAATAAAGCCAATAACATATCGATCCAATGGGTTCCATTGTGCAGTAAACCACCGTTATAACGTAAGCAAGCGCCAATTGGAGTTCCCAAACCATCATCCTGGTTTGTTAGATGTTTCAAGGCTTGCAGCATTGGTGTCCAACGACGGGAATAGTTAGTTATCAAAATACAACCTTGTTTAGAGCAAGCAGATAGCATAATTTCTGCCTCTGCTACATTAACTGCAAGCGGTTTTTCGCATAGGATGACACGCGGATGCCAAGCAAGTGCAGCCATAACTCCCTGAGCGTGTAGGTGAGTGAGACTACATATTGATACTACGTCGAGGTGAAGTTCATCTGGTACATCTTTCAGACTGGAGTATACCTGTGCTTCAGAAAAACGTTGCTGAAAATCTCTACACGCCTCTGGATCTGGATCTACTCCTAATGCAACTGTTACGTTAGGGATTTGGGCATACCCTTCAGAATGGCTGAGTGGATCGCCTTGTGGAGAAATGCCAAAGCGATGTCCAATTTTTCCCAAACCAATAATACCGACACACAATTTCATGAGTTTAATATCTCTAGGACTTACGCATTGACAAAAAATATCATCTATGGTTTCTAGATAATGCCATCACCGCTAAGGTTTGCAAAAATATGCTCACGTACAACTAATGTGAACATATTCCGTTGTACTTCGTACCAATTGCTAATTATTTTTTCAGACCGCATAAACTCCAATCTCACAAAAGCTTGAAGTGAACAAAATATGTGAGTCTTGATTGCATAGGTATCCCTAACCATGAACCGACAAATTCCACATACTTGTTTTATGGCTCGATGAAAGGTTTCAATTCCCCAATGGGTATCATGAATTGTGATAAATTCATTTCTAGTTATATCCTTGATTCTTTCCTCATCTGGAACATACAAAATATAGTGTCTAGAGTCTTCTTTCTTGAAGTCTTTCCTAAACAACTTTATAAACCCAAATTCTTTCAGATGAGTTCTTAATCCTGACTCTGGAATCACCAGAGTACTTACCTGGCAATACTTATGTGGCTCATTTGAGACAGTTCTGTTTTTTTCAATCCCGAATAGAAAACCCAGTTTCTGGTTTTTTAGAAATTTTAAGTTTTCTACTCCTGAATACCAACTATCTCCTGTTACTATTCTTGGTTTGACTCCCCAGTTTATTATTTCACTCACCATTTCTCTCAAATAATCGTTTTTTGTTTTCCCCTCCTTTTTGTCATATATTCTGTAGTTTATTGGTACTGATTTCCCATTAATATCGCTGTAATATAAAGTGATTAGATTTAAACAAATAATAGTTTTATGGGCTTTTTCTGACCAAAAATAACTGATTAATTCGGCATTTTTTGGGTCGCTGTAAATCTTTTCTATTACTGTATCGTCTACACTTAGTATTCCTCCTACCAAGTCAATGATTTTCTCTATTATCTTGAATAAATCTTTCGGTTCGTATCTCTCTCTCAATAAAAAGCGATTCACACTATCATGTGAAACGTCTCCCAATATCTCTGCCAACCTACTGCACCCCCCAAACTTTGGCTCTGAGAGCAAAAATAAGGTGTAGAGGTCTAGATTGCATTGTCCTGTCGATGGTTTAGTAATTTCTCTAATTGTCCGATACCTGTAAAGTAGACGACCCTTATTTATGAATTCACTATTTTGTTATTCTGTCAATGCGTAAGTCCTAATCTCTTAGGAGTCAATCCATCCCTGTTGTTGGGCATAGTGAAGAATGTCTACTGTCGTAAATTGGGGATTCTGGGGATAAAGTGCTTCAAAAATGGTTTTGATGCGATCGTAGTCTTCTTGATAGTCAAGGGTAATACGGAAAAAAGGATTACTTAAGCCTGGAGGAGCAATGATATCCAAGCGACGATATTGCTCTGGATGTCGTCGGATGTACCAACCAACGTGTTCACGAAAGGGTTGACTGCAAGCAAAATCAACTGTCTGAGCTAGTGTTTTCCATGACAACACCATGAGATCCAATCCATGAGGATATGAACGTACTTCACAATTAGCAACGTAATCCACATGGGGGTAAGCCGCGAAGAAGGCACAGATATGTTGGTCAATCACATAAGGGTCAATGAGGGGACAATCTCCGGTTAAAAGGACACTAACTTCTGCTTGATAGTGTCGCCCAGTTTCCACGACCCGTTCTAATACATTTTCTTCTGAACCACGAAAGTAAGGAATATTGTGTTTACTACATAAAGATGCGATCGCCTCGTCCTTTTCATTAGTAGTTATGGCAACTACTACTTCATCTATATAACGAGCGCGACGGGCGCGTTCAACCATCAGCAACAGCATAGGTTTACCTACTGCTTCCTTCAGCACTTTACCAGGAAGGCGTGAAGAACCCATTCGGGCTTCTATTGTGGCAATTACACGATTCACAGTTTTAGTTACTTCTCCAATCAAAGTTTATATATTTATTTATAGAGATCATAATGTGTGACAAAATAAGGCTTAATCTCTGGATTAAAACTGAGTTTGTAATCTCCTCTATTTGGAGAATTAACTCCTACAAAGTCAACTTCTTGCAACTTGCGTTTAAAACATTCTTGAATGAAATCCAGTAGTAAAAATGTTGAGCCGCCACTTTCTCTGTATTCGGGATTATTCCCCGCAAACATATAATAACCGCGCTTTTTATCAAAGAGGAATAAAATAGCTGAAACAGAAGTTTCGCTAAAATAGCATACTTTCAGTATTCCAAATCCTTTCTCTAAAGATTGCTGAGTTATTGATTTAAGCAAGTAAGATTCTTTTTCTATATTTTCTATTCCTTGTTTAGCCCAAACCTCTCGCTGAAGCTTATCTAAAATTTCAATATTTTCAGACACTTTAATAGATAATTTATTATTGATAGCCTTCCGCATTTCTTGCCGCCTGACAGCGCGGATATAACTGAGATAACAATCAAAATTCTCAAATTTTGTTAAGTTCAATATACCCGTGTATCTGAGTTGAACTTCAAACTTTCTATTCTCAGGTGTATGGTAATTATACCATTGAAATGGTCTGATATCTTGGAATTGCCATGAATGGGCTAGGGAAAATTTGTCAAATTTATCTACAAGTTTTTCTATGAACCAAGTTGAAATAAGAAATTCTTCACCATTCCGTTTGTGATCTGGTTTATTAGAATTGTCGGCTAATAACAGTCCTTGATATGGTGTGAAAGCGAAAGGAGCGGGTAATGTATTACCATCATGAGAAAATAAGATAACAGTACCTGCAACTATTTTCTCTCTAAAATAGACTGTAATAATTTGAAAAGGAACTCCTAATGCATTAATAAAGTCAGTTTTTGCAAAAACAGTTCCTTGGGGAGAATCTTCAACAAAGTCATCCCAAAGCTTTGCTATTTCCTGCCAATTAATTACCAAATCTTTAGTATTCATTTACTTGTAAACATAAATACAAACATCACAATGATAGTAGTGATGAATCATTGTGACTTTTCTAGATAGCTGCTCAATACAGAAACTTAAAACTGCCTCTGGTTCATAATAAGCCATCGTTTCTTGTTGGAAATTTACATAAGAGGAAATAAAATTAAATGCCAGACCCTTTTCACATAAAGAGAATGCTTTTTTGATTAAAGTTTGGAGAAAAAGATTACCATTAGGAATAAAATTATTAAAAACAGCAGATACTAAAACATAATCATAAGTTTGTTCTAGACTTTGTTGAGTTATATCTAAACACTCAAATTTCATGTCTGGAAATTTTTGACGTGCAATTTCAATTGCTTCAGGTACAATATCTATGCCTGTATATTGGCAAATAATATTGTGCTCTTGCAAATATTCTGCAAAATAACCAATGCTACATCCTATATCTAAAATTCGACATCCATTGAGGTCTGCAATTTTCATAAGTTCCAAATATCTGACAAGAGATTCATCTATAGAACCCCATTGTCCAGAACCAGGTGAGTCTCCTTTTTTTCTTACCAAATCCTGATAATGTTCTCGTAATATCTGTACACTTGCGCTGACTTGACTCATTGATATTCGTCCTTCATTTTTTAGTAGTCAATATGATCAAACTAAAGACTAATATGATTTTGGGTGTTAATTAGTTGTTGTTCCTGATTTGCTAATACTAATTCCCAGGTAAAAGGCGTACCTTTTTTAATATTTTGATTAACTGCTTTACCAAGAACAACATCAAAAAATTTGGGTGGTAATCCTAATCCTGGACGTACTGCTCTTAGATTTTCTGGAGTGAGGATATCTCCGGCTTTCATCTCTTGGGAAATGTAGAGCGATCGCCGATAAACCAATGACTCCTTTTCAGCCTTATTTGCCCCATATTTTATATTACCTAAAGCTTGCCAAGCTCTTTGCGATTCTATTACCAATTGCTGCATCTCTGCTGGTTCCATTGAAAAAGCTGAATCAACTCCACCATCAGCCCGACATAGAGTAAAGTGCTTCTCAATTAATGTCGCTCCTAAAGCAATACTAGCAACGGCAACTCCAATACCCATTGTGTGATCGGATAACCCCACCTGCACATTAAACAACTCACGTAGATGGGAAATTGTTAGTAGATTAGTATCTTCTGGTGTCGCAGGATAGCTACTAGTACATTTGACTAATATTAAGTCTTGACACCCAGCTTCTCGCGCTATATGAACAGTTTCATCTAACTCAGAAATTGTTGCCATACCAGTAGAAATAATCATCGGTTTACCTGTGCTAGCAACTTTACGAATTAGAGGTAAATCGGTATTTTCAAAAGAGGCTATTTTGTAGCAAGGTACATCTAAGGATTCAAGAAAATCAACTGCTGTAGCATCAAAGGGAGTGCTAAAACCAATTATTCCTAATTCTTGACAACGATTAAATATAGGTTTGTGCCATTCCCAAGGTGTATAAGCCTGTTGATAAAGCTGATAGAGGGATTTTCCCTGCCATAGACTATTAGGAGAATCAATGTAAAAATCACCCTCATTTATGTCTAAGGTCATTGTGTCAGCAGTATAAGTCTGGAGTTTAAGTCCATGTACCCCAGCTTTAGCAGCGGCTTCAACGATATTTAAAGCTCTTTCTAAAGATTGGTTATGATTGCCAGACATTTCAGCAATCACAAAGGGCTTTTGGCTGCTACCAATTTTCCTATCTACAATGTTAATTTCCCGCATTTGCTCTCTCAATTAACCAAATTTATACTTGTCTATGATAAAAAGGATGGCTTGATGTCCTTGCAATGTGGTTATTCCCATGCTTTGAAAACCAGCTTTGGAAAATGCCCTAACAGATGCCTGATTACTTGGTTTTATGTAGGCATTAATTCTAGTAATATCGAAATCAGAAAATATTTGTTTAGAAGCTAATTTAATCAAGCTGCTTCCATAATCCTGATTACGAAATTTTGGATCAATACTCATGGAGACAGTAGTTTCACAATTTTCTATGTCATATCGAATTTGTCCAATAGGTGCATCGTTTTTATTAATGGCAATGTAAAAGATACAATTAGGGTTAATCAATTTAGATTTAAACCATTGAACATGATGTTCCCAGAGTATAGAATTTGAGGAAAAAGAAACAGCACGTACTTCTGGATCGTTTGACCATTCCCATAGCAACCGACAATCATCTTGCTGAACCAAGCGCAATTGAAAAAAGTTATCTTTTAGATAGCTCAAGACTCGACTGCTTCCTTGACCATCCACTAATTCTTGGCTGCATCTAGTCATTTTTTCCCGCCTTCCGGCAGTTATCAGTAATGGTGCTACTCCCGATGCTATTTCAACAGCAGAAACGTTCTTATGCCATCCCAAATTTACAACTACTCCCATTGCCTCCAGTTTTTCGGCAATCACCCGTTGATTTTCAGCTAAAAT
Organism: Nostoc sp.; assembly: GCF_036919895.1. Taxonomy (GTDB): domain Bacteria; phylum Cyanobacteriota; class Cyanobacteriia; order Cyanobacteriales; family Nostocaceae; genus Nostoc. The sequence goes on along the minus strand of NZ_JBALBW010000081.1, from coordinate 18,689 downwards.
CAGGACTAGACTAGGCAAACCCATAAAAGCCAGTTCCCAACAAGTGCTACCACCAGCTGTCACTGCCAGATCAGCCCAAGCCATTAGCTCAGGCATATTCGTTACATTCCTTTTCAAGTGAATTGGAAAGCACGATTTTTGACTAGCCGATCGCACCTGCTCATAATGTGGATTGCTTCCTCCAACTACAACAACAGCTTCTAGTCCTTCTACCTCTACTTGTTGCAATCCTTCAATTACCTTGAGAGTTACATTATCTGGATCTGCACCGCCTAGTGTAACTAGTAACTTTTGAGCTATTAGAGGGAGCGATCGCTCCCATCCCCGCCACTGCCAAAACTCCCGCCGCAAAAGGCTATAGCTTGTACCAAGTAACAGTTTGGTATATGGCTGTCGATTTATATACAATCCCTCATAGGCATGAATATTTTGATTTAAAACAATGTCCGCGTGGTGCTCTTTTGCGTGTCCGTAATCATCAATGAATAAAAGTTTTAGCTCAGATTCCTTGATGATTTCTTGATACTTAGCACCGAAATGATAACCATCCACCACAACCCAACTTGCATCAAACTCCCGTGCGAGTTTCCCTGTTTCTTCAGCATCTTCAGCACTTCCAATTTGGATCGGTAGGTAGATAACTTCTATTCCTTCCACTTTCAAACGAGTTTTCAAATCTGGAGCTTCTATCGCCATCACAAAAATTACTTGACCACCTGCATCTTGCCAAGCCTGAGCCAAAGCCAGACAACGCATTACATGACCTGTGCCTATTTGTGTTGACGCATCTACTCGGATAAATAGCTTCATTTTTGATAAATGCTTCATTATGCAGCATATTTCTTTTGTTCTACGTGTGCATTAATTAGTGACCAATCAGGATATTCTCTAAGTAAATCTAAACAATCCTCCAAAGTAAATTTTGGAATTTGAGGATAAAGTGCTTCAATAATTCTTTTGATAAGTTCAAAATCATCTGCTGTGTCCACTGTCCAACGATGTGAACTTTGATTCTCAGAATAAACTACCTGAGCTAATTGATAACGTTCAGGGTGCATATAAATAAACGGAGTAATATGCTCTCGTTCAGGTTGTACTCTTGCTTCTGCAAATGCCTCATACAATGCTATGAATGAAAAAACTTCGGTATCCATTCCCCTTGGATAGGTTCTTTCTAAAGAATTAGAAACATAATCATATTTATAATCGATAAAAAATTGAATCGCCTTGTCAATGACTTGTGGATCAATAAGTGGACAATCAGAGGTAACACGAACTATTATATCTGCTTGATGTTCTTTCGCTGCTCCATAGTATCTGGCTAAGACATCTTCTTCAGAGCCTGGAAAATATGGAACTGAAAGGCGATCGCAAAGTTCAATGATTGGCTTATCTGTATCATTAATAGTAGTAGCAATCACAATTTCATCAGCCAAATTTACTCGCTTTAGTCTCTCAATCTGGTATTCTAACAAAGGCTTATCCAATACTTTTTTGAGTACCTTTCCAGGAAGCCTAGTTGAAGTCATTCTTGCCTGAACAATAATTACAGTTCTCATATCAGCCTCTCTCTTAGCGAAGCTACTACGGTATCCTGACTCTTTTCATCTAGTCCATAATACAAAGGCATACTAATAGCTTCTTGGTAGTATTTTTCTACTTGTGGAAAGTCCCCTAATTTGAATCCAGTGTTTTGGTAGTAAGGTTGTATATGAACGGGAATATAGTGCAAATTGATACCAATTCCTACACTGCGAAGTTCTTCAAATACCTGCCGATGAGTTTTATTAATCTTATCCAGCTTCAGCCGAATCACATAAAGATGCCAGCTAGATTCACTATCTAGATGTTGGCATGGAAGCATTAATGGCAAATCTTGCAGTAGTTGATTATAACGGTTGGCTAAAAAATGGCGATGTTCTACAAATTTATCCAACCTTTGCATCTGACTAGCACCCAATGCTGCTTGGATATCCGTCATCCGATAGTTAAAACCTAATTCCAATTGCTGATAGTACCAGGAACCGTGAGATTCTGCTTGCATCAAATCTGGATTACGAGTTATGCCATGACTTCTTAATCTAATTAATTTCTGATACAATTCCTCCTGATTGGTTAGTACCATGCCGCCTTCACCAGTAGTAATAATTTTTACCGCATGAAAGCTAAAAACCGCCATATCGGAAAATTGGCAGGAACCAATAGGTTGTCCCTGATACCTTCCGCCGATTGCATGAGAAGCATCTTCGATAATTTTGAAACCATATTGTTTTGATAAAGCTGCAATTTCCTCCATTTCACAGGATTGTCCTGCAAAATGCACAGGTATTAATACTTTAGGTAAACACTCTTGTTTTGCAGCCCTAGCTAACTTAAGTTTTAGTTCCTCAATGCTCAGATTATAGGTATTTGGATCAATATCAACAAAGTCAACCTTTGCACCACAGTAAAGTCCACAATTAGCTGAGGCAACAAAGGTATTTGGTGATGTCCAAAGAACGTCCTCTTTTCCTAAACCAGTTGCAAGACAAGCAATATGTAATGCAGCTGTTGCACTGGAAACAGCTACAGCATATTTCGCTCCACAATACTTAGCAACAGCTTCCTCAAATCTCTCTATAGCTGGGCCTTGAGTAATAAAGTCTGACCGCAAAACTTCAATTACGGCATCAATATCTTCTTGATTAATATCTTGCCTTCCATAAGGAATGTAGTTACTCATTGCTTTAGCATATCGAGTAGTTGGAAACCTTTTAGCCATTCTGTATTTATCTCGGAGCTATACTCAAACCCTTCTGGAACTGGGACTCCTTTTTCACCTGAAGCATTGCAAGTATAATCAACAGAATGGCTATATTCAATAGTCGGTCTAATCACATAATGATCGGTAAATTCCAATGCTAAATGTGAAGCTTCAGAACAAAACATAGCTTCATGTAGTTTTTCTCCTGGTCTAATACCAACAATTTTAATTGGGAGTCCCGGTGCGAGTGTTTCAGCTAAATCAGTAATTTTCATTGAGGGAATTTTGGGGATAAATATTTCTCCTCCATGCATTTTTTCAAAACTGTTAAAGACTAAATCTACACACTGTTCGAGTGTAATCCAAAAGCGAGTCATTCGTGGATCTGTAATAGGTATTTCTGCGGCTTTTTCTCGAATCAATTTTTGAAAAAATGGTACAACTGAGCCTCTGGAACCGACGACGTTACCGTAGCGAACTACAGAAAATCTGGTTCTCATTGCCCCAACAATATTATTAGCTGCAACAAAAAGTTTATCCGCTGCTAGCTTGGTTGCCCCGTAGAGATTAATTGGATTAACTGCTTTATCCGTTGAAAGAGCAATCACTTTTTCGACTTCTTGCTCAATAGCAACATCAATAACATTATTTGCTCCATGAATATTAGTTTTAATACATTCCATTGGGTTGTATTCAGCAGCAGGAATATGCTTGAGTGCCGCAGCATGAATAACATAATCTACACCCCTCATCGCCATATACAAACGATCGCGATCGCGCACATCTCCAATAAAATAGCGCATTGCTGGTGCGTTAAACTCCTGCGCCATCTCATACTGTTTCAGTTCATCCCGTGAATAAACTATGACTTTCTGCGGCTGATATCGACTCAGAACCGTTTTTACGAATTGCTTGCCAAATGAGCCTGTACCACCAGTGATTAGAATAGATTTACCATTAAACATTTTGTCCTTCTTTGTGATCTAAAAATTAGGTTTTTTTGCAAAAATATTAAAGTCAAGTTTTTAATTAGATTTTGGCTGGTTATTCGTGCTGCGATCGCTATTCCCCTCTCTTTGACTCTGTTGCTTCCTAATCCGCTCTAATACAACTTTGTAATCTTGCCGATCGGGACGCAACTTCACCAACTTCTCTAAAGGTTCCATCGCGCCCTTAGCATCCTTCAATTGCAACCGCAGCACAGACAGTTTTTCCAAAGCAAGTTGATTTTCTGGTTCTCGTTGTAAAACCATCTCGTAGCCCCGCGCCTGTTGCTGTAATACTGACTCAGCAGAAGCAGACGCAGTTATAGGCTTAGGTTGACTAGCCTGTTGGATTGCTGGAATGACTGCAAATACCGTAGAACCAAAAAATAAGAACATCGATACTATCGTTAAAATCTTTTGTCGCCGCTCAATCTGCTTTTTGCGGACGATTAGGTATGCTTCGTCTGAACCAGCCATGTATAAATTATTGCTGCGGTAAATAGTTAGGTGTCAGCAACCCTCCCGTTTTGAGGATACCCATCTGCTCAACAAAAACTAACATCTTGGCTAAAAATTTTTTACCTAGATTCGGAGAGAAGGCTCCCGCCATAATCTTTGATTTGGCGGCGAGATGAATCGAGGGCAAAAAACTCAACATTCCCTGACCATGACTGGCTGAAAGCCAGTGAGGGAGAGGGAATAGTTGAATTTTTTGCAATTTCTATGTTATAATTTGCGTAAGTATCTCTGACGTAAATATGCTGGTATTTAAAGCAAAACTTGAGGGGCAAGACTTGCAGTATCAATTGCTTGATGAAGCAATTAGAACTGCGCGTTTCGTTCGCAATGCTTGCGTCAGATATTGGATGGATAACGTCGGTGTTGGTAGATACGAGTTGAGTGCCTATTGCGCTGTACTTGCGAATAATATTGAGTTTCCTTGGGTATCCAAGCTGAACTCGATGGCTCGTCAAGCCAGCGCTGAAAGAGCGTGGTCTGCTATTGCTCGGTTTTTTGACAACTGCAAAAAAGGCAAAGCGTGGAAGAAGGGATTTCCAAAGTTCAAGAAAGAACAGACACATGGTTCTGTAGAGTACAAAACCTGTGGGTGGCGACTTTCCGACGACCGCAGGTATATCACTTTCACCGATGGTTTCAAAGCAGGAACCTTTAAACTCTGGGGAACTCGTGACCTGCACTTTTATCAACTCAAGCAGTTTAAGAGAGTGCGGGTTGTGCGTCGTGCAGACGGGTATTATTGCCAATTCTGCATTGACCAAGAACGAGTAGAGAGGCGCGAACCAACGGGTAAAACCATTGGTATTGATGTTGGTTTGAGCCATTTCTACACCGATAGCAACGGTGAAACAGTTGCAAATCCTAGACATCTTCGTAAGAGTGAGAAGTCTTTGAAACGGCTGCAACGCCGGATGTCTAGGACTAAGAAAGGTTCTCAAAACAGAATTAAGTTTATAAATAAACTTGCACGTAAGCACCTCAAAGTAAGTCGCCAGCGTAAAGACTTTGCCGTTAAGACAGCAAGGTGCGTGGTGAGGTCTAACGACCTCGTGGCGTATGAGGATTTGAAGGTGCGTAATATGGTCAAGAATCATCGCTTGGCTAAATCTATTAGTGATGCGTCGTGGTCTTTGTTCCGGCAATGGGTTGAGTATTTTGGCAAGGTCTTTGGTGTGGTAACTGTTGCAGTGCCTCCTCACTACACTTCACAAGATTGCTCTAACTGTGGTCAAACTGTTAAGAAAACTCTTAGCACTAGAACTCATGTTTGTCTTCATTGTGGACATACCCAAGACCGTGATTGGAACGCAGCGCGTAACATATTAGAAAAAGGTCTGAGTACGGCGGGTCACGTCGGAACTAACGCCTCTGGAGAGACTGACCAATACTTGAGTGAGGCAACTCCTTCAAGCAAGTCAACTCGTGGAAAGAGGAAACCCAAAGAGCGATCTTTGGAATCCCCCGCTACATCAGGTACTCCTGATTAGTGATGGGAGGATGTCAAACAAACTTTAAAAGCTGACTCTGAAGACCGAGGAACTTTATGGTAAGCCCATGCTATACCCATAATTTAGCCGTGCGATCGCTCCTATGATTCAAAGCAAAACCCTCTCATACACCTAGACAGAATATCAAGATTATATAAAGATTTGCCATGATTCCACCCAATGCTAGATGTTTGCGATATTGTAATAACGTTTAAATGAAAAGAAGCAGTGGCAATTTCTACTCAATTGCAAATTTCCCTATAAGTCAAAAACCTTTAAACTAGCCCGTTTCCTATGGGTTTTTCAACAAGCAAACATATTTTTCGCGATCCAAACAAATAGAGTTTTCCTAGTCGTCCTCTGTCTCACCACTTAGTGAATCTCCCAGGGGACAAGTTGTTTTGCTCGGTGTCCACAAATTTGCCCAACTTCGGCAAAAAGTTTCAGGACTGCTTGGTGGAATTGGGATTTTGTGGTGGTAATTACCGTACAAAACCGAATTTGCCAGTAGTTTAGTAGAGTTTGTTATGGTATAGTTAGAAAGTTAAGACTAGCTTTACCAAAATTACACCACTCTACGACCCGGCAACAATTGCACAGTGGGAAGCAGTTTTAATTAAGTATTTACCAACAAAATCTGAATTCAATCGAGGTTATGACTCAGCAAGTGATTCACCCAATGGTGAAATTGCAGCGCAACGTGCAATCACTCATAGAATCTAATATTATCAAGCCAAGCGATAGCATCTGGAAAATCGCCTTGCTCTATGGTAATGAATGGCAACACTGGAAACAGGAACTGCTTGACTTTGGTTTTAGTATGCAAGACCCAGTTAGTGAATTGCTAGCTGTAGAAACTTGGGATGAAGAATAGAGATTAGGGACTGGTGGCTGGGGACTGGGGACTAGGAAATAATTCTTTTAACTGCTAACACTCAGTGCCCATTCCCTAATACCCAGTCGCCAATACCCAGTCCCCATTCCCCTATTGACAAGCAGCTAAGGCCGCAGCTAATTCCTTTGCAGTTTGGTAGCGATCGCGTGGCAATGGTTCTGTAGCGCGATCGATTACATCTCTTAATTGCGAACTGATGGTGGGAACTTTTGCCACATCAAACCTGAAGTTTCGCCCCCGTTGGCGGTAATACTTGAAAGGGTTTTCGCCTGTGAGCAGAAAAATTATCGTTGGCCCAATTGCATACAAATCAGATTGAGTCAAAGGTTGTCCCCGTTCTTGTTCAGGAGCGCAATAACCTTCTGCACCAATGCGAGTACCGGGCGCAGTGCCAATTTCCTTAACTGCGCCAAAATCCAGCACTACTATGCGGTTTAGTGAACTTCGCACCATTAAGTTGGCGGGTTTAATATCGCGGTGAATCAGTGGCGGCTCTTGGCTATGAAGATATTCTAAAATATCGCAGGTTTGAATCATCCAAGCGATCGCTTGGCTTGGCGTAACTGGCCCAGTGGTATAGACACGTTTCTCTAAATCTTGTCCCTGGATTAGTTCCATTGCCAAGTATTTTTTTCCGGCTTCTACAAAGAAGTCGTAATATTTGGGAATTCCCGGATGGTTAAGGGATTTGAGAGTATGCGCCTCCCGCTCAAATAATTCTTGAGCCTTGGCAATTTTTACCATATCAGCATTCATTTGCTTCAACACCAGCAGTCGTGGAATACTCCCAATCTGACCAGCCCCATCCCAAGCGAGATAAGTAGTACCCATACCTCCTTGTCCGAGAGTTCGCAACACCTGATAATGGCTAATTTTCTGTTGTACTGAGAGAGGTTGGCCGCAGTGGATGCAAAACAGATTGTTCGGAGAGTTACCTTCGTGCTTGCAAGTGTATTTACCTTCGGCTGAGTAGACTGTTGCAACGGCGTTTTCTTCTGTACCTTGCATTTGTAGCGATCGCAAACCCGTTTCCAGTACTGTTACCTCTTGAATTTGGAATTGCAATATTGGCCCTCCCTGCGCCAGTTGCAGAAGGGAATTATCTGGTAACGGACTCTGAATCACAAGGATACCATTGAGGAAAGTCCCATTTGTACCCTGACTAATCAGCCGCCAACCACCGTCATTATCGGCAGAATCAACTTGTCTCAGTTCTAGATGATGCCGCGAAACTAAACTATCAGTTAAAACAACGTGATTATCTGCCGCTCGACCAATCCGAATTATGGAAGAGTTCTCAAAGCACCACTGCTGGAGGGGCGTTTTCTGTTGCGGTTCTAACAGAGTCAGACTAACCACAATACAAACCTACAAGCTAAATGGATTAGGGGATTGGGAATGGGGAATGGGGAATTTAGTATTAAACTATACGTAAATTGAGTTTTAACCCTTGAGATATAAGGCTTTCAGGTTAATTTGAAGATATATCTACAGGGAATTAGTGATTTTTTTATTACCCATATCTTATGTCCCATTCTCAATTCCCCATTCCCATTTATTTTTAACTTTCCAGATTTGGACGAACTTTTGCCCGAATAATTATACCAGTAATGTTGTCATGACCATTGTGTTGGTTCCCCAACTCAATTAAGTTTGTAACACCCTGTTCTAAGTTAGCGCCCGAACTAAGTAAGGGTTCTAAATGAGTGTGCCAATGGGCTTCTAGTAAATCATTATCTGATAGACCGTCCGATGCCAACAGCAAAAGGGTATCTTCATTAATCTCGAAAAAGCCGACATCGGGATTAATCGAGTTTTGATCGCGAGGCCCCAAGGCTTGGGTGAGTTGGTAGGCATCAGGGCGGGCGTAAGCTATGCTTGCTTCCACTCCACGCGTAATTTCCCGTTGCCCAACTTCGTGGTCTACTGTGACTTGTTCTAGTCCCCGCTTGCGTGTCAGGCGATAGAGACGGCTATCTCCCACATGGGCAACTACTGCTTGAGTATCTTGAATTAAGAGCATTACCAGGGTTGTACCCATACGCCCCACTCCAGAACGGGCATCTTGTTGATTGAGTTTGTAAATTGCCTCATTAGCTAAATACACTGCCTCACGAATACTATCCTCTGTTGGCAGTTGGTTAGCAATCCAGTGTTCTTGAAAATATTGCCGGAGGGTATTGACTGCTAACTCACTGGCTATCTCGCCGCCAGCGTGTCCACCCATGCCGTCGCAGAGAATATACAAACCATGCCCTTCCAGAACTCGACTTTTAGGCAACTCCAACTTCTGAATTTTGGTTTCAATGCCAAAGTAGTCTTCGTTATGATGACGTTGACGACCCACATCTGTGCGTCCTGCATCTTCCAAACTACTTAACTGCATCGCCAGCACAACAGTTGGCATATCATCAATTCTGCTAATGATATCTTCTGGTTCATCTGATTGCGGCATAGTGGGCACAGCAGTATTTTTCTCCTTTATTGGGGGCAGAGTTGCGGTTCCTAGTGCTTCTAGTTCAATAGAGATTTCTTCCAAACGCGATCGCAATTGTGCGATCGTGTGAATCTTACCTACATCTAAATCCCCTAACATCTTGACTACAGAGCCAAATTGAGTGCGTTGAGATTGCCTAAATAGCGTTTGCCAAGCCCGCCCCAAAGCTTGAATGGTTAACGGCTCGTCTGGAATAGCAGATGTTTGGGCTTCGGTATCTTCTGGCGACTCGGTAGCTGGCAGAGAACTTGATGATTCTACATACAACCTTTGTAGCGCCAGCGTTTGGTCTTCATCCAATCGCAAATTCGATAAATCTAAAAGGCTTTGACGACAATTTACTGGTTCCAACAATGCCCAAAGTTGGGCCATTTGATAACACCAGTGTAAAATTTTTAACGAATTTGTTGTTTCTTCTTGCCACAGGTCGAGTAAAGGCTGCCAATGTGAGCGGTCTTCAATTATCACTACCTGTATATCCCCCTGCTGCCATGCATCGTGAATTACTGGTATCTCGCGCTGACCTTGGGATTGTAAGGCGATATAAAGTTTAGCAAGGTGAGGAATTCCATTCGCTTCTATTGATGGCGTTAGCAAATCTGATTGCTGACTTGCTAGCATTGCCTCAATGCATGATATTTCATAAGGCTGACAGTCTAGAACTCTCACACCTACATCAGTAATGGCGCTACTTTCCGTTTGGACAGGTAGCGGATCTAACAATTGATAACGCTCTTGAGAGTCTAAATAGGAGCCTAATGCAATGTGGGAAGTAGGGGATAGTGGAGATGAGGAGGATATTGTTTCCTGATCTCCCGCTAATCCCATATTTTCCGGCTCTCTCTCTACTGCCAAAGCTTCGGCAGGTATTTTTTTAGCAATAATTGCCCAAAACACTGTTCCACATTCCGCGCCACAGTTATGACAACGTAGTGCATTGACAGGGACATCTTCGGTACTGCATTCAGGACAAACTTTGTGGGTCAGGGATGTGCCACAGCTTTGACAGAATTTGTTGCTATTGGGGTTTTCAAATTTACACTGAGGGCAAATCAGCATAGTGGAAGTTCCTTTATTCCCGCTCCAAGGTGCTTCTAGCTACTAAGATCCAAGGTGCCATAATTGGCTGTCCCTGACTAAAGTAGACTTACAAGAGATTGTAGTTTATCAATAAATTTTGGTGGCAGTATTAATTGTGACGCATATTAGATAAATATTTAATATATTGTGGGGAATGGGGCATAGGGACTGGGGACTGGGGACTAGGGAAGAGTTTCAAATATCAATCCTCAATCCCCAATTTCCAGTCTCTAGTACCCAGTACCCAATGCTCAAGAGTCTGGCAATTGCGGGGGTTCGGCGTTAAACCATTTTTGATAAATTTGCTTGTAAGTGCCATTGGATAACAAAGTCGCTATACCTTTGTTAATTGCATCTAAATGAGGGGAGTTTTTAGGTGTGGCAATCCCGTAGTATTCTTCAGTAAGCAGATTGCTAACAACTCTGATGCCTTTGAGTTTGCCATTTTTAATTGCATACAAAGTTGCGAAAGCATCGCTAACCACAGCATCAACGTTGCCATTGAGCAAGTCTTGGAAAAATTCTGGCCCAGAATTAAAAGTACTAATTTTGGCGTTGGGGATGGTTTTGGCAAAATCTGCCCCAGTGGAACCAATTTGGACAGCGATTTTTTTCCCTTTGAGACTATTGAAGTCTCTAATATTTTGGTTATCTTCGCGGACAGCGATCGCTAGTCCGGCTTTAAAATAAGGTCGTGAAAAAGCAATTGTTTTCAGGCGTTCGGTGGTAATGGTAATTCCACTAATTGCTGCATCGACTCTTTTAGCTTGCAAGGTCGAAATCATGCCATCAAAGGGCAGACTTTCAAACTGCACTACAAAACCTGCTACTTTAGCGATGCCTGCGGCGGGCTGCGCCAACGCATTCATTAAATCGATATCAAAGCCTTCTAAGTCCCCGCTAGCCTTTTGAATTTCAAAAGGGACAAAAGTGGGATCTGTCGCCACCCTAAGAGGTATAGCATCTGGGTTATTGGTGGGATAGAAACTTTTACAGCCAATAATCAGTAGTAGACAGCCTAAGCTGAGAATTAGCTGCCGCCACTTGAGGTTAATTAATTTCACGGTAGTAATTCCGTTCTATCAGTCAATATTCACGATACTCGTGATGATGTTATAAGAAAGAATACATCCGTCAGTAGCCAAAATCTACCATTAATTCTGGACGATGAACAAAATTTTAAGACCGCCACTCTCGTGAAAAGTCGTGATCGCAAGAAGTTTCCAACCTGGCTTTTCGCCAATTTTCTTCTTGTGTGTTCTGTATTCTGACTTCCAATTTTGAACTACTTATGGTTTCTACAACCCCTGCTTACCGAATTACTGATTTGTTCGCTGAACGAGCAAAAAACCTCGCACCACCAACCTACGGTACAGAGTTAAGCAAAATCGTCACTGTCAGCTTTGCCTACGGTTTAGCCGACCCAATTCTCTTTCCTCACGCTGACTTGGCTGCTGCAAGTGCTGTTGTGCTGGCAGAAGAGGCTCCGATCGCTCTCAATTACGGCCCACCTTCTGCTCAACTGTATGAGCAAATTATCCTCCGCTTACAGGCTAAGGGAATCACTGCCGATCGCGATCGCCTAATCATTGGCTACGGTTCTGGTCAGATTCTCGGCTTGCTACCAGATGTGTTTGTGGAACCTGGTGATGTGGTAATTGTGGAAGGGCCAACGTTCTTGGGAGTCGTTACCAGATTTGTCCACGCTGGCGCACGCATAATTACCATTCCTGTGGATGAGTTGGGAATGGATGTAGATGCCCTAGAAGTAACATTGAACGATTTGAAGAAACAGGGCATCCGACCCCGATTTATTTATACTATTCCTACCTTTCATAATCCCACAGGCGCTACTATGCCGTTATTTCGCCGCCAAAAGCTGGTAGCATTAGCGGCTGAGTATGGCGTTCTCATAGTGGAAGACGATGCTTATAGCGATTTGCGCTTCCAAGGGGAAACAATGCCCTCCTTGGCAACCCTAGACCAAGAAGGGTGGGTATTATATGTGAGTACCTTCTCGAAAATTATTGCACCTGGTATCCGACTGGGCTGGGCTTGTGGCGATCCAGCGATTATTGAGCGACTGGCGATGTTCAAAAGTGAGGGGCCTGTGGGGCCATTTGTCAGCCATGTGGTCGCTCGTTATTGTGCCACAGGGAAACTAGAGAATCACACTCAGGAGCTAATCGCTTGCTACAAGCATAAGTGCAATTTGTTGTTAGAAGCGATCGCTCAAGAGTTTCCCAGTGATGTAGTCGCTTTGCGTCCCAATGGTGGCTTCTTTGTTTGGTGTAAATTACCACCAGATATCAGCGCCAAAGCACTCCTCATCGCTGCCAATGAACATGGCATCAGTTTTCTGCCAGGAACTCGCTGCTATGCCAATGGACAGGGAGATGATTCAATCAGGTTAGCTTTTAGCTTTCAGCCAACACAGAAGATTGTTGAGGGAATAGCTACATTAGGAGCGGTGTTGCGCGGACTACGGTAATTCGTAATGCTTATATCTCAGAGTCTTTAGACTCTGAGATATACGCTTACCGAGAGTTATATAAATTGAATCTACAAAATCCTAGTTCGTAGTGAGCTATTTATCACTTATAACAAGCTTTATTAGGACTAAAGTTCTTACCACAAACTTGAGTTTATCTGGAAACAAGATTTAAAATTTTGTAAATCTTTAAAAAATTTGTTCTAAGCGTTGGAAATCTCGCTGCACTTCGTACCAGAGACTTTTATTATGTGGGTCTGTTTTCAAAGCTTTTTTAAGATAAATCCTGGCTTTGAGCAGTTGGTTTTCGGAAATTAATGCCCGTCCCCAAATTTGATAAGCGATCGCTTGCCATTGGCGAACTTCTGCATCTGTTGACAAACGATCTGCTAAAGCTTCTACCAGTGCGATCGCTTGCGGAAATCGTCTTTCTTGCAAAAATCTCTGCAATTGCTCATAAGTCTTCCACTTCAGCCGTTCTTCTATTTCCAACAGATTCGGCGGCTTTGATTTCCCTACTTCTTGGCTTGTCACCGTTGTGAATGTTGTTTTCTGTCGCTGCGTTACCTTAACACCATCACACCCACCAGATGTTGACACCTGACTTGAATATACAGTAGTTTCTTCTGGCAATACTACTGTCAGCAGGAGTTTGTAAGCCTCCGTCAAGGCAATAAACTTATCTTTGGCTTTGTTGTCATTTGGGTTGATATCGGGATGATATTGCTGCGCCAATCGTCGGTAAGACGCTTTGATTTCAGCAAAAGAAGCTCCCGATCTTAAACCTAGCAAACGGTAGCAATCTCCAAGATCCATCTTGAGCTATGAGCTATCCAATATTTAGCTATCGGCTATTATCTGTCTATTATCAGCTTCAAGCCTGGAATATTAATGATAAAGGCTAATGTTCTATTTTAAAGTTCAATGTTGACAATTTGTTTGGGCATTGAAAATGGGGAATGGGGAATTGGGAATTGGGAAAAGACTTTCTGTAACTTCTCCTCCCTTCTCCCCCTGCCCCCTGCTCCCTGCCCTCTGCCCCCTCTACTCTGGTACGATAGAGGTTCGTTCTTCAATCACACGGTCAATTAAACCGTATTCTTTCGCCTCTTCAGCAGACATGAAAAAGTCACGATCCATATCTTTTTCAATTTTTGCTATGGTCTGACCGGTTTTATCGGCATAAATGCCATTAAGCTGGTGACGAATCCGCAGAATCTCTCTAGCTTCGATTTCGATATCGGTTGCTTGTCCACGAGTTCCACCTGAAGGTTGGTGAATCATAATCCGTGAATGAGGCAATGCAAGCCGTTTACCCTTAGTACCAGCAGCCAACAGGAAAGATCCCATTGAAGCGGCTAAACCCACGCAAATAGTCACCACATCTGATTTGATATGTTGCATGGTATCAAAAATAGCCATGCCAGATGTAACCATTCCACCTGGCGAATTGATGTATAAATAAATATCTTTACCTGGATCGTCTGAGTCCAGATACAGCATTACAGCAATAATTTGATTGGCAATTTCATCATCAATATCTCGCCCCAAGAATATAATCCGTTCCCGGTAAAGGCGATCGTAAATGCTAATCCAATCTGTATATTGTCCTCCGGGCATCCGGTAAGGAACTTTAGGAACGCCTATAGGCATAATTTACTCCGTTCTTAATTAGTCATTAGTCAATTGATCGTTGGTCATTGGTCATTGGTCATTAATAATTTTTGGTTATTAACAAAGGACAAATGACAAAGAACAAATTAGAGGACACTGGCTGGAAGTGGGGGATTTGCGAGTTCTTCTTTCTCAAAAACTCGGTCAATTAGACCGTATTCCTTCGCTTCATAAGGTGTTAGATATAACAGCCGATCCATGTCTTTAATAATCTTTTCTGGGGGCTGTCCTGTGGTGCGATGTAAGATATCAACTAATGCCCCTTTATTTACCAAAACTTCCCTTGCCCGAATTTGAATATCCGTTGCTTGACCTTGGGCGTAGCTCTTGGGCTGATGCAGGATAATCGAAGAGTGAGGCAAACTAGCGCGGCAACCTTTTGTACCAGCGCTGAGAAGCATGGCTGCCATACCCATCGCAGAACCGACGCAGATGGTGTGGATCGGAGGCTTGATATATTTCATTGTGTCAAAGATGGCGAAGGCTTCGGTTTCAAAGCCAATGGGTTCGCCACTGTAACCGGATGTGCCGGTGGAGTTGATATAGATTTTAATGGGCTTTTCTGGGTCGTCTGACTGCAAAAATAGCAACTCGGCCACGATTAGTTCCGTGACAGCAGGCACCAGTGGCATCCCAATATAGACTATTCGCTCCTTCAATAAGAGGGAAGGTAAATCTGGCGGTGGTGTCCGGTAAGAGCTATCGCCGTAATATGGGGCTTGAACAGCTTTGATTGGGGAAATGTCCATAGCAACTGATCGCCTGAAACTATGCCGTTAACTGTAATACATCCTAGCGCGATGCCAGCCTTCCTCAAGGTGCGGATTTCTCCCTAATGCTGAAGGTGGCTTCGCATCTGCCAATGCTTGGCTTGTAAGATATTCTGATTATTATATTGGATAAGTTTTCCGTAGAGCTAAAGTAGTGTTTTGAAGTTATTTATTAATATGTATATCCTGAGTAGGGACTTTGAGTTATGAAGGTTAGTTTGCAGCCTGCCTTGAATGATGGTAATTTGGACGCGAATCAACTGAATAGTCAACGTCAGTTGGGAATTTCGATTTCAGCGATCGCAGAGACTCAAGACCGCCATGTGCCACTTAATCTATGCTTGATTCTGGATCATAGTGGTTCGATGAATGGGCGATCGCTAGAAACAGTCAAAAAAGCGGCGAATCGTCTGGTAGATAGACTTAATCCTAGCGATCGCCTCAGTGTTGTAGTTTTCGATCATCGTGCCAAAGTCTTAGTACCTAGTCAAAGTGTCGAAAATCCAGAGAAAATCAAAAATCAAATTAACCGCCTAGCCGCCGATGGTGGAACTGCAATTGATGAAGGATTGCGTTTGGGGATTGAGGAGTTGGCGAAGGGAAAAAAAGATACTGTTTCCCAAGCCTTCCTATTAACTGACGGTGAAAATGAACATGGTGATAACAATCGCTGTTTGAAATTCGCCCAATTAGCTGCTAGCTATAATTTGACTTTGAACACTCTGGGATTTGGTGACAACTGGAACCAAGATGTTTTAGAAAAAATTGCTGATGCTGGTTTAGGTACTTTATCTTACATTCAAAAACCTGAACAGGCAGTTGAAGAGTTTAATCGCCTGTTCAGCCGCATTCAAACAGTGGGATTGACTAATGCTTATCTGTTATTCTCTTTGATGCCCAATGTGAGATTAGCAGAACTTAAACCTGTTGCCCAAGTTTCTCCAGACACAATTGAATTACCACTGCAACAAGAAACTGATGGACGCTTCGCTGTGCGGTTGGGAGATTTAATGAAAGATGCAGAACGAGTTATTTTAGCTAATATTTATTTGGGACAATTGCCAAGTGGTGAACAAGCGATCGCTAATGTGCAAGTCCGCTACGACGATCCAGCCGCCAATAAGGTAGGTTTAGTTACACCAAATATCTCCGTTTATGCCCATGTTGTGAAAAACTACCAAGCAGATCCGAATCCCCAGGTGCAACAATCTATTTTGGCATTAGCTAAGTATCGCCAAACCCAGCTAGCCGAAACGAAATTGCAACAGGGCGATCGCTCTGGTGCAGCGACAATGTTACAAACAGCTGCTAAAACAGCGCTGCAAATGGGAGATACGGGGGCGGCGACGGTGTTGCAAACTTCTGCCACCCAGCTACAATCTGGTGGAGATTTATCTGAAAGCGATCGCAAGAAAACCAGAATTGTCTCCAAAACAATTTTGCAAGATACCCCTCCTCAGTAAACTTAGGTTTAGATGAAAGTTAAATTGCTCTCGGCGTTAAATGACAATAATGTTGATGTGGCTCAAACAAGTAGCCAGCGTCAACTAGCAATAACGATTTTTGCGATCGCTGGCGAGTTTGACCAAAATCTGCCCCTTAACCTCTGCTTGATTCTAGATAGAAGTGGTTCCATGCATGGACAACCGATTAAAACGGTGATTCAGGCAGTAGAAGGATTAATCGATCAGTTAAAAGTTGGCGATCGCATCTCAGTTGTGGCTTTTTCTGGCTCTGCGGAAGTCATTATCCCCAACCAAGTCATCGAAGATCCCGAAAGCGTCAAATCTCAAATAAAAAGCAAACTCAGCGCTAGCGGCGGCACTGCGATCGCTGAGGGTTTGGAACTGGGAATTACAGAACTGATGAAGGGGACAAGAGGCGCTGTTTCCCAGGCGTTTCTGCTGACAGATGGGCATGGTGAAAGCGGTTTGCGGATTTGGAAGTGGGATATTGGGCGAGATGACAACAAGCGCTGTCTCAAACTGGCGCAAAAGGCTGCCAAGCTGAACCTAACTATCAATACTTTCGGATTTGGCAATAGCTGGAATCAGGATTTGCTAGAAAAAATTGCTGATGTCGGTGGTGGTACTTTAGCTCATATTGAACGTCCCGAACAAGCTTTAGAGCAGTTTAGCCGACTCTTTGGACGGATTCAGTCTATTGGGCTAACTAATGCCTATTTGCTGTTATCTCTAGTGCCAAATGTCCGACTAGCAGAATTGAAACCCATTGCCCAAGTTGCCCCAGACACAATCGAGTTACCTGTGGAACCCGAAGCAGATGGTAGCTTTGCTGTGCGTTTGGGAGATTTGATGCAGGATTTAGAACGGGTAGTTTTGGCTAACATTTATCTGGGACAATTGCCAGAGGGTAAACAAGCGATCGGGCATCTGCAAATCCGTTATGATGACCCGATGGTTAACCAAGAACGCTTACTTTCGCCCCTCATGCCAGTGTATGCAGATGTAGTGCGGGCGTATCAACCAGCGTCTAATGCCCATGTACAGCATTCTATTTTAGCATTAGCAAAGTATCGCCAAACCCAATTAGCCGAGGCGAAATTGCTACAAGGCGATCGCACTGGTGCAGCCACAATGCTACAAACAGCCGCCAAAACTGCTTTACAAATTGGAGATAAAGGTGCCGCGACAGTGTTGCAAACTTCCGCCACCCGGCTGCAAGCTGGAGAAGAACTTTCTGAAGCAGACCTCAAGAAAACTAGAATTGTATCAAAAACCGTTTTACAAGAATAAGCCTCTAAATAACTCTTAACTCCTAGATTTTATGAAAACTACTGGTATTGATCATGTAGCTATCATTTGTTCTGACTATGATCGCTCAAAAAAATTTTATGTAGAAGTTTTAGGCTTTTCGATAATCCAAGAGACTTTTCGCGCCGAGAGACATTCTTATAAATTAGATTTACAAGTTGGAGAAAATGCTCAAATAGAGCTATTCTCTTTCCCAAATCCTCCAGAACGGCCCAGTAAGCCAGAAGCTTGTGGTTTAAGACATCTTGCTTTTAAAGTTGATGATATTGAGGAAACTGTTTTTTACTTAAACTTGCAAGGTGTAGAAACAGAAAATATCAGAATTGACGAAATTACAGGTAAGAAATTCACTTTCTTTAAAGACCCTGATAATTTGCCATTAGAGATTTATGAGTTTTCGTTGGACTGATAAATTATGAGAATAAGTTGTGAGTAACGCTACTATCTTCTCAAAACTTGCTTTCAAAATGTTGAAATCTTGCAAAATCCTAAAAACTATATATCATATCATTTCTCTATATGCTTTGGGCGTTATTCATATAGGAATCCGATTTGATTTATGAAAAAATCTAAGTATACAGCGCTTCCGGCTATTATGCAATATAGTTTTTATCCTTACCTCTCTCCTATCATCGCTTTCAGCTTTTAAGATGTACCTCATAGCTGCCGGAAGTGCTGTATGTAGCGTGTGTTAGGCGTAAGCCGTAACGCACCTGATTCCAAGGTTTTGGTGCGTTATGCTGACGCTAACACACCCTACGTATCTTTTCAAA
>NZ_JBALBW010000080.1:0-21805 GCF_036919895.1 Nostoc sp. | reverse complement strand
CTGATTGTGGTTTTTGAGTTGTCGTTGTGAGAGACAATAACTCTACTACATCGGCCCTCTCTCCTCATCCTCTTATTTTGGCTAAGGTATTGCACTAACTAACAACAATTTTGTGGTTGTTTAATCTTTATTATCGCTCTGCCATTACCAAGCAATCCGATTTACGGGGTGCTATTTTTAGCATCTCGCATTCCATTGCTCAATGCAAGTCGTTTTGGGAAGCGATCGCAATTCTTGTCGAGAAAGCCTTTGCTCAAATTCTTTGAGGGATGATAATGTAGCCTGTGGTGCGATCGCCTAATACCAAATTACGTTCTTCTCCCCAATACCACCAGTATGCACCAATGTAAGCGCAAATTAGGCTATCTAGTTGATCTTCGGTTGCTTTGAGGGCTGCGCCTGTGGTGGGGATTTCAAGAGGGAACGAACCGCAGAGGCGCAGAGTCCGCAGAGAGGGGGAAAGAGAGGGGAGGATATTGAGAAGATAATTTTGGAGTTTGATTAGTTCTAGGCGGCGATCGCTAAGTCGTCCTTTTTTGTATTTGAGGATGCGTTCTAAGTTGAATAGGTTAACGATTGCTGGGTGGGGGAAGACTTCTATTTGATATCTGCTGAGTTTTTGCGGTTCAATGGTGGGTGCGTGAGCAAAACCGCGTGATTCTAATTCTAAGCCGAAGTTGATGGTGCGATCGGCAAAGGGTAAGTTTTGGTTAGCTGGGTAGCATCCCGCGTGATATTTACCAAAGTATTTGTGACTGAGTTTATCGGGTAAGCGACTCCCGGTGGCGTTGGGTATGAGGGTAGGTGCATCTACAGCGATGATGGCTGGTTCGTCTGGTTGGACGCTTTGATCGATCCAGGTGAGGATATCTGCAATGGCTTCTTTGCGGTCTAGATCGAGTAGTTGCAGTTGGCCATCTATCCATTCTAAACAGCATAGTCCACTTGGTTGCGATCGCCAGCCTAAATCAATGCCAATAAATTTCATTGTAATAACACGAATTTGCACTTATTTTCACATTTACGGGCAACCATTTCCCTAAATTTTCTTGCTAAAAATCGTGAAAAATAATCTTATAATCTTAAAAAGATTGTTTTAATTTATTTTATCTGGCAATAAATTAATCAAGATTATTCCCATGAAAATCTTATTTTTACATCCCAATTTCCCCTCGCAATTTCGTAACCTAGCGACAGTTTTAGGTAAAGATCCTAATTGTCAAGTTGTCTTTGGGACAAATCGTCGTGAAGGGGAAATGCCTGGGGTTTATAAAGCTATCTACACCCCTTCTCGTGAAGTTGCTCCCCAAACCCACCATTATGTCCGCAGCCTGGAAAATGCTGTTCTTACCGCCCAGGCTGTCTATCGCGTGGCAGAAAAATTAAAAGCCGAGGGTTTCGTTCCAGATATAGTTTACGGCCATTCTGGTTGGGGGCCAACTTTATTTATGAAAGATGTTTTTCCCAAAGCAGAATTATTGTGTTATTTCGAGTGGTTTTATCACGCTCACGGTTCGGATGCAGATTTTGATCCCAATGAACCACTGAATGCTGATGATGAATGCCGTATCCGCGTGAAAAATACGCCGATTTTGACTGATTTATATAGCTGCGATCGCGGTCTTTCTCCGACGTATTGGCAGCGACAGCAATTTCCCAAAGAATATCATAGCAAACTCACTGTAATTCATGATGGTGTTGATACCAATTTTTTTGTTCCCAAACCAGGTGCAAAGTTAGTTTTACCAAGAATAAATCTGGATCTTTCCCACGTGGAAGAATTGGTAACTTATGTAGGACGCGGGATGGAACCTTATAGAGGTTTTCCGCAGTTTATGGAAACGGTAGCGCTAATTCAGCAGCGAAGACCTCAGTGCCATGTAGTAGTTGTAGGAGAAGATCGGGTGGCTTATGGGAAGAATCTCCCTGATGGTCAGACTTATAAACAATTAATGCTAGAAAAATTAAAATCATCTTTGGATTTATCGAGGCTGCACTTTACAGATAGGCTTCCTTACAATGAGTACCTTCAGGTTTTACAAGCTTCTTCTGCTCATATTTATTTAACCCGTCCTTTTGTTTTATCTTGGTCAATGTTAGAAGTAATGGCAGCAGAATGTTTACTAATAGCTTCTAAGACTTCGCCAGTATTAGAAGTCGTACAAGATGGAGTTAATGGACTGCTAGTAGATTTCTTTTCTCCCCAAAACATTGCTAATCGGATTGAAGAGGCACTGAATCATCCCCAAGAAATGAACGTAATTCGTGCGAATGCCCGAGAGACAATTCTGAAGCGTTATGATTTAGCGAAACTGTTACCACAGCATTTACAATGGATGTTTGCTGGAAAAAACTCTGAGAGTTTGAAAAAGCGGTCAGTTTCTAAAGGATTTGGCAAAAATTAGATGGCATTAGTCATTAGTTATTGGTCATTAGTTACAACTAACAAAGGACAAATGACAGAGAAATATAAAAGCGATATTTAAAATGCGGATTATTTTTACTATTGCCCATTTTTTTGAACCTAGCAATGAGGGTCGTCATGCTTCTCAACGCAAAGATCCACAACCCCGCTTGCAGGCGTTAACTAAAAGCATTACCGCCTTACACCAATTATTTGGCAAATCTCAAAGTATTATCAACATTGCTCAAAGACTAGCTTTTCCTGCTAACCAACCTCAATCTCACGAACTAGATATTGTTATTTGTACAACCAAAGATGATCATCTTCTGAATCATCTTCCCTTGCCATCCCATTTATATAAGCATCATTCTAGCAATGCAGAACCTCTGCTTTTAGGATTTGAGTGCCAAGCTGTTCTGCAAAGTTATCTTGGTCAGCATGATTACTACTGCTTCCTTGAAGATGACCTAATTATCCATGACCCTTGGTTTTTTATAAAATTAAACTGGTTTACCCAACAAGCAGGTGATTTAAATTTGCTCCAGCCAAATCGTTATGAAGTCTCCCCTGACGGTTTGGTTCACAAAGCTTACATTGATGGGGATTTGGCTTCACGAGTAACTGCTCCCTTTCAAAATGTCCAAGAGCAACAGGAACTAAAGGGTACAATCATGAATGCACCAATTACCTTTCTTCGTGCGCTCAACCCTCACGCAGGCTGCTACTTTTTGAATGCAAATCAAATGGCTCAATGGGCTAATCAAACTTATTTTCTTGACCGAGATATTAGCTTCGTTGGCCCTCTAGAAAGTGCTGCCACCTTGGGAATTATGAAGACATTTCACATTTACAAAACCTCACCTGAGCAAGCAAGTTTTTTGGAGATTCAGCACTTTGGAACTGGGTTCTTGGGACTAATTGGAGGACAAGTGGGTTTAGCAGAAAGGTGAGAAATATTTAGCCAACAGTTTCATATCTCGGCTCAATCCCGTATTGTATCTTCAAAAATATTCCTAAATGTATGTTAAAACTTCTTACGTTTTAGTGTTAAAAACTGAAAAAATCTAAAGATTATACTCATGTAGCGTTTTTTAATGCTTTTAGGAGTATGACTTATGACTGCTGATACTCTGTTGCAAGAAATAGAAAAGTATATCCCTGTTGTGGGAGATATAAATATCAAAAGCCCATTAGCATACCAAGTAACTCGTGGGGCTGTTGAGGTAGTCAACACAGTCCAAATGGCAGTGGCAGAGGCTTATATTAACGGATTAGAAGTTCCTGATTCAGTTCTAGAATCGCTCTTCGATACCTGTATGCCAATTTTCTTTCAGTATTTCCCATCCCTCCTAGCACCCTATGAATGGGTATTAAAAGAAACCGATCATCTCGCCGAAGGATCGCGGGAACTAATGAAAATTCAGTACGACTTGCCTCAAGCCATGCTGAATACTATGTTGTGGGACGGGAAACTCATTTATCCGAAGTATAGTATGGGATTGTGGGAAAAAGGAGCATTAAACCTTGAGCAATCGCAGATGCAGATGATTGATGATGTGATTGAAAAGCTAGATATCCAGGATGGAGACAATATCTTAGACTTTGGGTGCGGGTGGGGATGTGTTCCTAATTACATTCTTTCTAAGTTTCCCAATGTCAGGTTTACGGGTCTTAATTTAAGCCACGAGCAATGTGAGTATATACGCCACAAAATGCAAGATCCTGAAAGTTATCTCAGTTCAGATCGGTTTACCCTATATGAAGGTGATTTGAACAATGCAAATTTCGAGACAAAGTTTGATAAAATCCTCTCGATTGGTGTTTTTTGTCATATTGGTAACTTAACAGCAGCCTTTAAAAAATTAGCTTCGTTTTTGAAAGATGATGGCAAAGTTTTTATTCACATCATCACAGTCCGCATCCCTAACAATATGTCTAGCGTTTACACCCACAAATATATTTTTCCACACGGTAGATACTGGAATTACAATGCTGTTCCTAGCCATCAACAAGACCTAAAAACAGTTAAGCAATGGTATATCAATGGCTTTAATTACTCTAGAACACTAACTAATTGGTTACGAAATTTTGACGACAATCAGGCAACAATAAAAACATTAAATTATGGCATGGACTATGCCAAGTTTCGCCGGATATGGAGGTTTTATTTGATATGGTTTATTCGCAATTTTGCTAGTTGTGATGGAGAATATAATGGTAATGGTCAATTTTTAATGGTTCATTCTTAAGCGGACAAAGCTAGAGTTTCCCCTGATAGGGGTTGAACAACAGAGTGTCAATTACATTCCCCATCATTTAGTTTGACCAATTTACCAACCGAAATATCAGACAGATGTCTTTGCTTCAGCCTGGAACACTAAGTTCTGAGCGTTTCGGTTTTTGGCACGGGTAAGAAGTTCTGTTTCAGAAGGGACTCTAACTTTTGACGCTAGCTTCAGGAACTCAAGCATTCTTATGAACCAAAATGTAGGGTCTGGAAGATAAGCAACCCGGCCCTCTCGCACGGTTATGCCATGCCGAGCTGACGACTGGAATGCATGATGAAGATTATGCCAGCCTTCACCCAGAGTCAAAAATGCGACAAGCCAATAGTTCCTACTATGGTCGTTAGTTATGAACGGTTGCTCGCCAAGTATGTGGCTGAGTGAGTTGACGGTGGCGACACCGTGGAAAAGGACAGTTGTGCTGAGGAAAAAAGCGCCGAGATATTCAGTTCCGCCAATGTAGTAAGAGATAGCACCAAGAGCAACGGTAGGAATAAAGTGCAAACGGTCAATAATCTTTAAAATCACGTTACTCTCAACATCCGTGGGAAGCTTTGAGGGAAAAAACTGTGGGGAGAATAACCATCCAGCCTGAGACCACCAGAATCCTTTGATTCCCTTGAAAGGTAGATAAGGGGAATGAGGATCTTTTTCTTGGTCTGAGGATTGATGATGGGCCATGTGGTGAGCTTTCCACCAACTTGGCCCCATCTGCCCAGATGAAGCAGCCACGATGCTTCCAACGCATAGAACTGACGTTGGAGCCTGGTAGCTCTTGTGGGTGAGTAGCCTATGGTAGATGCCAGTAGTTGCAAGCATTCGTATTACATATAACAACACGGCCCACAAGGCAGCACCCCACGATAAGCCAGTAAAAATAATGATTAGCGATCCTAAATGACTCATCACGATCAAAGTAGGGCCTATTATGTAAGAAATCATCGTGAGCCGAGAGTACTGCTTCATTCGTCTTCTAACGTCCTTAATCTTCAAAATACAAATGCACTACATCCTAGTCGCAGTTAAGCCTGCGGACAACATAATGCCCACCCTTGCCAGCGCTAACACTACAGGGATATCTTGGCACAATTCGCTTCATAGAATATAAAAAGTCCAATTCAAACACAAGCGGCTGCAAAAAAGCAGTGTGAGAAAAGCTCTAGAAGGAAAGTTGGTTTATCAAGGCTATTTATGGTAATGGGTGTAGTGAGTCAAATATTTATTGATGTTTGCACTTGTTTCTATTTTTCTCTCACTCTACACCCAGTCTACCTAGTGTCATTCCATTATGGAATTAGAGTAGTCAAGCTTTCATCAGTAAAGTCACTAGGATGGAAAAATTAATTCACAATTTCCAGATTAGTGCTACTTTATCTGACAAAAACTTAAATTTTTTGATTTCTGTAAATCACAGCTATTTTCAGGCAAATAGACCACGCAGTAGGTAACAGCATTGCTGTGTTATTTGAACGCAACCTTCTGCATTGGCTTTGTATTGAGACTACAGTAGCCACCTTACAAGCTATCATTAGCACACAAACTTGTGTCATTACTTCACTAAGTTGTCGTTTTCCTTCGTTAAGAGTTTCTATAGCAATCCGAGATTGAGTTAAAATCTTCATCTTGGAACGGCGAGTTGACCTGGAAAATGTCAAAATTAAATGAGTTTTGCGTAGGCGCATACTCCTACACAGAAGCGACTTGTCACCAGACATCGCCACTTTGCATAGTGCAGAATTGAGATAACTAGAGTGAAATTTATGGGCAAGCAACGTGTTCTTTCTGGAGTTCAACCAACGGGCAATTACCATCTAGGTAACTACTTAGGAGCCATTCGCAACTGGGTAGAAGGTCAGAGCGAATACGAAAATTACCTCTTTGTGGCTGACTTACACGCGATTACAGTGCCACATGACCCAAAACAGTTAGCGGCTGATACCTACACTCTTGCTGCTCTGTATTTAGCTTGTGGTCTTGATTTAAATCACTCCACCATTTTTGTCCAATCTCACGTTTCGGCCCACAGCGAACTCACCTGGTTGCTCAACTGCATTACACCTCTAAACTGGCTGCAAGATATGATCCAGTTCAAGGAAAAGGCTGTAAAGCAGGGAGAAAATGTGAGCGCAGGGTTGTTGGATTACCCTGTGCTAATGGCAGCTGATATTTTGCTTTACCAAGCTGATAAAGTGCCAGTGGGTGAAGACCAAAAGCAACACTTAGAATTGACACGGGATATTGCAGCTAGGTTAAATCACCAATTTGGGAAACCAGATCAACCAGTTCTGAAGTTACCAGACCCTTTGATTCGTAAGGAAGGGGCAAGGGTGATGAGTTTAGCAGACGGTACACGCAAAATGTCAAAGTCCGATCCTTCTGACTTAAGCCGAATCAGTTTGCTAGATTCACCAGAACAGATTCAATACAAAATTAAGCGTTGTAAAACCGATCCGATTCGGGGGCTGACTTTCGACGATCCAGCGCGTCCAGAGTGTAATAATTTGTTGACGCTGTATACATTGCTGGCTGGAAAGAAAAAGGAAGATGTCGCAGTTGAGTGTCAGGATATGGGCTGGGGACAATTTAAACCATTGTTGACGGACACGATAATTGAGTCTCTGAAACCAATTCAAGAAAAATATCAGGTGATAACGGCAGACAAAAGCTATTTGGAGTCTGTGTTGCGGGATGGAGGAGAAAAAGCTAGAGCGATCGCAAATCAAACTTTATCACAAGTAAAAGCTGCTTTAGGCTATTCTCATCCTCTATAAGCTTTCGCTTTTAGGTGTGATTTGCTATACCATTTAAGAAATTGAAATTCTTAATTTTATGCATTACACCCATAGCTCCACAGCCTTCCAGAGAGCTGTACAAGCAGGTGAATTTCTAGTTACCGCCGAGGTAGCACCGCCGAAAGGGGGAGATCCAACACACATGATTCAAATGGCAGCGACTCTTAAGGGAAGGGTTCATGCTGTCAATGTTACTGATGGTAGTCGTGCAGTGTTACGGATGTCCTCGTTAATGGCATCAGTGATTTTGTCACAAAATGGCATAGAGCCAATTTGTCAAATTGCTTGCCGCGATCGCAACCGCATTAGTTTACAAGCTGATTTAATGGGCGCTCATGCTTTAGGTATCCATAATATTTTAGCGTTGACTGGCGACCCAGTAAAAGCAGGGGATCATCCAGATGCCAAAGCAGTTTTTGACTTGGAAGCGGTGCGACTGCTGCAACTAATTCGGAAAATGAATCAAGGGGTTGATTGTAACGAAAAACCCTTGACTGATGGAGCGTTAGATTTATTTGTTGGTGCAGCAGTAGATCCGCAATGTAAAAGTTGGTCGGGTTTGCAAAGTCGATTTGAACGCAAAATCGAAGCAGGAGCGCAGTTTTTTCAAAGTCAGTTGATTACTGATTTTGATGTTCTAGAAAAGTTTATGGATACAATTGCTGCTGGCTATAAAAAACCAATTTTGGCAGGAATTTTTCTATTGAAATCGGCAAAGAATGCTCAGTTTATTAATAGATGTGTTCCGGGTGTAAATATTCCCCAACATATTATTGATAGATTGGCAAAAGCTAAAGATCCTTTTGAGGAAGGGATAAAAATTGCCGCCGAGCAAGTGCAAATAGCGCGGCAATTATGTCAAGGTGTCCACATGATGGCCGTGAAACGGGAAGATGCGATCGCGCCAATTTTAGATTTGGCTGGGATTGCTCCAGTTAATCAGTTGGTATCTATGTAAAGAAGATAACGAATATTTTATTAAAGCAGATGGTTATTCCCATCTGCTTTTTTTCTGCTGAAACAGACGCATCTCCACTATTTTCGATAGATTTTCAATATCGAATTTTCGCTTTGTGTCTAATGTAATCAGCAAGTGCATAAGCTACGCCTACGCATTTCAGTTTTAAACAAAGGAGTGGGAAAAAGTATTTTCCCCACTCCCCAGTACAGACGCGATGAATCTTGTCTCTCACACTCCCCATTTTCCTCAGAATTTAGCCAAGAGGTTGCTTTTCATCACATTGACGTGAATACTGTAATTCCAAATCATTTTGCCGTTCTCTACCTCCTCTATGGACAACCGGACAAAACTTAGTATCCGCGCTCGTACAATCCATGTGTGGAGTTTTAGCACACACCACGAGTAGTCCACCCAGAACAAACAACAAACCACAAATTGCAAGTGTATTAACCCAATAAATTTCCAGCGCTCCGTGAACCACTACCTCACGGAGTAGAGATACAATTGTTACCTCAACTGCCACTCCTACAGAGATACTATGTTCTTGCAAATAGACCATTAATAGTCGGAATAACTCGACTAAAATCAACACAAATAGTATTTTTGCAGTCACATGTTTATAGTCTAGTGGCTGTATGAGGGCGATCGCTATTCCCCACAATTGGATCAGCATAACGGCGAATAAACCTAAACACAAGACAATCACAATTAAGTCTTGAAAGGCTTCCATGTTGCGAACAATTGAGTGCCGATCGAGCCAGCGATCGCTAAATAAAAATCGACTTTTCTGGCGCTTTTGCATGTAGGTTCCATTCCAATCGGGATAAGTTCAGACCACACCAGCCAGTCAACCCAATAGTTTTATGTTATATAATATTAAGATTTTGTGCCTCAGCGAGGTTGGTAATTTATCAGTCATTGGTCATTTGTCATGGGTTTTAGACAAAGGATAAATGACAAATGACTGTTCACTATTCATTTTAAATTTTGTGCTTGTTGCAACAATTGCTCGGCATTTTTCGCCCATTGAGGATTACCCTGAGCTTTGTATAAATCTCTAGCGAATTGCAATACTTGTACTGCATCTCCATATTGCTGTAACTGCATAAAAACTAATCCTGCACCATAATAAGCATTAGGATAGTTAGAGTTAGCTTCAGCTGATTTTCTAAAAGCCTCTAATGCTTCTTGTGATTTGCGTTGTTGAAACCAAATTGAACCGAGATTGTAGTAAGCTTCTGGATATTTTGGATTAATTTTTACTGCCTGATTAAAGGCATCTCTTGCTCGATCTAGTTTACCTTGGTGGAGATAACACATCCCTATATGATAAGGAGGCTCTGGTGCATTTTTGCTATATTCTATGGCTTTTTTAAAAGATGCGATCGCTTTCTCGCAATCTCCTTGTTGCTCTCGTACCAACCCCAAGTTATAGTGAGCAAATCCGAGTTTAGGATCTAGTTCTAGCGATCGCTGCAAATAATCGTTAGCTAACTGTAAATTATTGCCTTCTAACAACGCACCACCTAAATTAGCAAAAGCTGGAGCAAATTTCGGATCGGCTTGGGTTGCTCGATAAAATGCATCCGCAGAGGGTTGTAATTGTCCCGTTTGTCGGTATGCTAACCCTAAATTATAGTACGCTGGTGCTAATGTCGGATCTAACTTGGCTGCTTGTTTAAAAGCTGCGATCGCATCTTGTACTTTTCCCGCCTGAATTGCCTGTAAACCTTGGTTTAATGAATCTATGGCAGTTTTAGGATTAGATTGTGCCAGCTTTGAGGGGACAGACGGAGAGAGGGAAAAAGACGGACAGGGAATGCTAACAAGCAACAAAGTCAAACTTACTAACCCTGCTATGGGATATTTAGAGAATGATAATGCCATTGATTTTCTGATTTGCAACACTTTCAGTTAAATTTACTTCATAAAAAGTTATTTACAGAAATTTTAGATTCGCTATTAAACTTTACTACCATTAACTTTTGTTAAGCTAAATCTTACGACAGGCTACATTTTTTTAAACTTTCGATTAAAGGGTGGATAATAACAAATTAAAGAAGGGGTAATTTTGACTCCAGAGAACCATTTTTTTATCCCTTGATATATACGGAATCATGCGGTTATAAAAGACTTACCGCAAGTGAGGTTTTATGAACGAAAAAGTAAAATCGGGTTCGCGGAATGTTGCAATTGTCGGGCCTTATTTAAGTGGAAAAACCACTTTACTAGAAAGCTTGTTATTTGTCACAGGGGCCATTTCTCGCAAAGGGAGTATTAAAGACAGCAATACAGTAGGAGACAGTGCTGCTGAGTCGCATGATCGCCAGATGAGTGTAGAAGTCAGCGCCGCTAGCACTGAGTATAACGACATTCGCTTCACTTTTATTGACTGTCCGGGAAGCGTAGAATTTGCCCAATAAACCTATAATGCTTTAATCGGAGTGGATGCAGCAATTGTAGTTTGCGAACCCATACGCGATGCCTTCGACGGGCAAAGCCTACGCGTCCTCACCCTCGCTCCTCTATTTAAATTCCTGGACGATTGGGAAATTCCCCACCTCGTCTTCGTCAACAAAATGGATCGGGCAAATATTCATGTTTTGAAAACTTTACACGCCCTGAAAGCAGTATCTAGCCGTCCCCTGGTAGCACATCAATATCCCATCATGAACGGGGAACAACTCACCGGCTTTATTGATATGGTGAGCGAACAAGCATATAAATATCATCCAGGCGCACCTGCTGACCCCATTCCCTTCCCCGAAAATTTAAAAGAAGAAGAACATATAGCACGGGCAGAAATGCTCGAAACCTTAGCAAATTTTGACGACCATTTACTCGAAGAACTTTTAGAAGATATCGAACCGCCCCAAGAGGAAATTCTCAAAGATTTAAAAATGGAATTAGGGGCAGATTTGGTAGTGCCCGTTTTCTTTGGTGTGGCAGAACAAGATTATGGTGTTAGACCTCTATTAGAAGCCTTGTTACGAGAAGCCCCCGAACCAGAAACCACAGCAGAACGTCGTTTAAAAAACATCAAGGGTGATAAACCTCTAGCGCAGGTATTAAAAACTTACTACACTCCCCAAGGGGGCAAACTTTCTCTCGTGCGTGTTTGGCAGGGCAAATTAACTGATGGTATTGTCCTCAATGGCAATGGTGGTAACGACAATGGTAATAAATGATTTTGGACTTTAGGTTGTTCTTACACCATCGTAGGCTTTTTTAATTTGCGATCGTTGAAAACCATAGATCCCCAATTTCGTAAAAGCGATCGCAGTTGCCACTCCCCCAGGTAGTGTTGCCGTTTGTAGATGCTGGTTTATCATTGTCTGTTCTTACACTTGTACACTCATCCGTATTATCTCGTAATCTTTTTCAAAAATCAAATAGGATTCCTATATAGGAATCCTATTTGATTTTTGAAATACACGTAGCATGTATTAGCACGGAGAGTAAGGCACCAAAAACCTTGGAACCAGGCGCGTTACGGCTTACGGCTAACACACGCTACATATACTTAGATTTTTTGATAAATCAAATCTGATTCCTATATTAGGATTACTATCCGTAGGTACGATGTTTATAAAGAAAATCTAAAGGTAGCAAATAGCGATCGCCTGAAAACAGGATAATGCAGTTGAACTGTCAAATCCTTACCATTCAACCTAGAATTATGGCATCCACACCTAAAATCCTCGCCTTTGCTGGCAGCACCCGGATTGATTCTTACAACAAAAAATTGGTAAAAATCGCGGCAGATGGCGCTAAGACAGCAGGCGCAGAAGTGACTTATCTAGACCTCCGTGATTTGCCCCTACCTCTATTTGAAGAAGATTTAGAAGCTCAAGAAGGACTACCTGCCAACGCCCGCACTTTTAAGGATTTGCTGATTTCTCATCAAGGATTGCTGATTGCTTCGCCGGAATATAACAGTTCACTCACAGCAGTTTTGAAGAATGCCATTGACTGGGCATCCCGTCCAGCCCCAAATGAAGCGCCATTGGCTGCTTTTGCAGGTAAGGTTGCTACTATTATGAGTGCTTCCCCAGGCGCTCTTGGTGGTTTGCGCGGGTTGGTTCACCTGCGGTCTATTTTGGGAAACATCAAAGTTTTGGTACTTCCCGACCAAATCGCATTACCTAAAGCTTACGAAGCCTTTAATGCTGATGGCACTTTAAAAGATCCAAAACAACAAGAATCTATTGAAAAGTTAGGCGATGGCTTAACAAAAATATTGCTGAAGCTTAACTAAATTGTTCAATTTTATAGTAAATAACGAATACCTATGATTAACACAAAGATACCATACAGCTTTCTCATCAACTCGCTGCTAATAAAGGGCTGATTTGCAAACAATGCTCCGAAGAAGTTACCCACGATTAAACCAACTGCAATAATCAGGGCATATTTGATATTAAGATTACCGTTGCGATGGTAAACTAAGGCTGCTAAAATCCCAATTGGCAAAATTTGAGCAGCCACAGAAGTCCCTGTAGCTAACTTCTGATCTAAACCAATTACTAACACCATTGCTGGAATCATAATTGCGCCGCCACCGATACCAAACATCCCGCCAGCAATGCCAGAAACTAAACCGATTAACAATAGTTGGATAAAGATATTAGACATAAAAGATGGTCGCTAGATTGTAAACTATAAATTAATTTTCTGAGAGAACATTGACTTGGGTAACATTCCATGAACACCTTTGTTAGGACTGTTTACAACTTGAGTGATGTGAAAATTTACAGCTAAACTACACAATACATAAGCATCTTCTGGTGACAAATTTGCAAAGCGTTCCAGAAAATCGATCGTGTTTTTTAAAGCCAGTTCTAAAGCTTCATCTAAGGTTTGAGCAAAGCCCATTGTGATGATATGGGTTGGAGTTTCGGCGATTGGTGTTGTTAGTTGTAAATCTTTGCGAAGTTTGAGGGTAATTCTACCATTCATGGAAGTTTCAATGGCAGTAACATTTACCTCGCCATCTCCTTGTGCAGAATGCCCATCACCAATAGAAAATAATGCACCTTTTACAAAAATTGGCAAAAATAAACGAGAACCAGCAAGTAATTCCCGATTGTCAATATTACCACCATAAGAACCTGGTGGGACAGAAGTTCGGGAGGTTTCTGGAGTAGCGACACCAAGAATCCCAAAAAACGGTTTGAGGGGAATTTTTATGCCAGCACCCGCCGGAAATTCAGCGATATTGTTGACCAAATCTAGAGGAATAAATCTCAAGGCAGGTTGAGGAAACTGATGTGGTAAAGCTCCCCAGCCTGTACGAATGGCATTAAAGCCGACAGGTAAACTAGGTGCGATCGCATCTAATTGTACTTCTAAAACATCCCCTGGTTCGGCATCGCGCACATAAATTGGCCCCGTGAGTAAATGCGGCCCTCCGGCAATCTTGCGTTCTGGTAGAAGATTTTGGCAGATGTCGAGAAATTCTGGTGTGACAAATTCAGGTGGTGCTTTGTCATAAACGTAGTAACCAGTATAAGTTTCCACGTCAACCGTATCACCAGAATCAATAGTGAGTGCTGGTTCTAGTAGATGGGAGAAACCACCCAAATGCACGGTTTCTTTTGTAGCTTTTAAAATGTAATGAGTCATATCATATTTGCCTAATTACTTATGAATCCTCAGATGAAAGGATGCCTACTAGTACTCGTACCAAATCCTCTAAACCTTCAGGAACCCGATAAAGTTTAATATCTTCTGTAATTAGCTTTTGTTGTCTATTGAGTGTACCAAATTTCCAGTCATCTCCATTAGTCACTGCGCCAAATAAAATTGATGATTGTTCATCTATAATCCGATCTAGAGCTATTAATTCTACTGCTAGTTGTGTAAACCCTCTCCTAATATCTGATTGTTTTGCTTCAATCACTAATAAAGAGTTAGATTTATGTAAGTAATAATCTAAAGTACCTTTAAGCTTTTCATCCACATTAATTGGATACTCACTATATAGTTGAGCTTTTGTTTGATCGCAGATTTCAGCCAGGATAGGAGCAATCATAAATTCTCTGATTGATATCTCAGCCGTCGGGTTAAAAAGCTTTATATTGCGCTGCAAGTAATTTTGTAAAAATTCTAAATAGCTAACCTCAGACAAATATATTGGTAATTTTAGCTCTGTGCGATCGTAACTGTACTCAAACTCAGCTACTACATCTATTGTTGGATTAGGCAACAAAAAGTATTGACTAAAGGTGTAACTTTGCTCAGGTTTTAAAATTCTATATTTATTCATGATTTTTTATTGTGAAAGAACTATGCCGGAGATATTACGAATTACAAATTATGAGTTAGGAATTGATATGATTATCTCAACAATTTGCTAAACTCCAACTTCAGGGATAGCAAATAAAATAATTTCAGTGTTGGGAAGTGAGAGGGGGGTTGCAGAGTGGCTGATGATGAACGCATAGTCAATGCACAACAGATACATCCAAGAGATTTTTCATGGAAATTATGGCCTGTTCTGCCACTTTACCCTTATGGCAGGCGGCAGACAATCCGCAAAGAAGTGGTTAAGGACACAATCTGGAATTTTGACCAGATTCAAGGCATTTTCTACGTAGTTGTGCCGATTCGCATGACTGTGGTTAAACTCGAAACCGGAGGTCTTCTTATCTATGCGCCTGTTGCACCTACTCCAGAGTGCATCCGACTTGTGAATGAGTTGGTGGCGCAACACGGTAATGTTAAGTACATTATTCTGCCGACTATCTCCGGTATAGAACATAAAGTCTTCGTCGGCCCCTTCGCTAGATACTTTCCGACTGCACAGGTGTTTGTGGCTCCCCATCAATGGAGTTTTCCGCTAAATCTCCCCCTTAGCTGGCTTGGTTTACCCCGAAAAAGGACTCAAGTACTCCCTGAAGATAGTAGCAAAACACCCTTTGCTGACGAGTTTGATTATGCAATGCTAGGCCCCATCGAGCTTGGCCCTGGTCGATTTGGGGAGGTTGCTTTTTTCCACAAGCGATCGCATACTCTCTTAGTAACAGATTCTGTACTTTCGATCCCAGACGATCCACCTGCGATCGTTCTATTAGATCCATATCCCCTATTATTTCATGCCAAAGATCGGGCTTCTGATATTGTTGCAGACATTCAGGTAAATCGCTGTAAGGGTTGGCAGCGCATCTGTCTGTTTGCTTTCTACTTTCAACCAAGCGCACTATATATACCCCAATGGAGTCAGGTGTTGCAAGATGCCTTCAAAGCCCCAGAACGCTCAAGGAAAGCTTATTTTGGATTGTACCCCTTTAGATGGCATCCCGATTGGCTGCGATCGTTTGATGCCCTGCGAGGGAATGGGCGGTTGTTTGTCGCCCCAATTTTACAGATGCTGATTCTCAACCGCGCACCCCAAGAAACCATTGACTGGGCTGAGAAAGTTGCAAGCTGGGACTTCCAGTGGATTATTCCCTGTCACTTTGATTCACCAATTAAAGCCGAACCGCATCAGTTTCGCCAAGCTTTCTCTTTTTTGGAAAAGCAGTCTGCTGTTAATGGGGGTTTGTTGAGTAGATATCCCTTACCAGAAGAAGATTTTAAACTACTTAAAGAAATCGATACAGGTTTAAATAAGTTTGGCATTGTGCCAGCAGCAAAGGAGAAAGTGTAGGACAGATAGCATAATGTAATTACATTTGAAGCATAAGTGAAAGTACAAGGACATCCAGCAGTAGCTAAGACTCTAAGATGTCTTTGATAACGCTTTTTATATCTGTGTCGCCAGGACGTTTTGCAAACTGCTCGTGACTATAAATCCATACAAGTTTAATTACACAGTCAATTGTATTGACTAAATACATCAATCTGATTTGTCCAGAAGCTCCTTTAGAAACCTTTAACTCTAGCTTATGAAATGACCATCCTTGAGGCAATTTAATCTTTGCAGGTAAGGGTTCGTTACGAGAATTGATAGGATACTGGTCTTCAATCAAATCTTCCAAAGCTTCTGCGACAAGTGCAACAAAATCTGCTCTATGAGCTTTTGCAAGTTTTTTGAAAGAACGTATGAAATTCTCGCATTTTTCAATCGAGAAGGGAGTTGAGCCAGTCACGCACTTCTCCTTTGCGAATACGAGTTGATGATTCCGAAGTAAAAGCGTCCTGTAAAGTTTCGGACATTACATGTTTATACACAGGGTTGTCACGCTCTATCAGGTCTAACTTCTGATAGCCTAACGCTTTCAAATCCTCAAGAAGAATCGGCTCAGTAGAGCTAGCTTCAGGTGGCAGCCCTTTGCGAGCTTTCTTCCAAGGAAACTCAAAATGGGTCATATCACTAAGTAGATAGGCATGGTAGCTACCGAAATATTCCCAAATTTCTTCTAGAAGTTGTTTCTTGTCGTTAGGAATCTGTAATAAGAATTCTTGAGTAGGGATAGGTAATTGTTTAGCTTCAAATTCACTGTAAAACCTGTAAGCTGGAGGACACACAGGGCCATATCGCCATGCTTGGATTTCTTCTTCAAACAATGGCTCATCGTACAGGGCTAAATGTAAGCTTTGTGAGTAATACAGAAGCTTTTGAACCTTCATATTGGTCATTTCTGCTTCTATACTGTCCTCATAAGCTCTCGCGATAAAATAGCGAGCTGCATTGAGACAATCGATCATACTCAGACCTACAAATTAAAACAGACTTTCGACTTTAACAAGTTTCAAGAGTAACTCACACATACTATTGTAATCGGAGCGTGTAAATCTATAGTACATGTTTACTAAATATTTATGATAAATCATTTTTGTAAATATCCTACAAACAAGACTGTAGCTTAGATTAAACTCATAGATTAAACTCAGTGCGCTCGCTTATTGCTGTAAGTTGAGTTTGAAGCAGCTAACCCAACATCTGATATTTTTTTAATGTTTGATTCCCTTAAACCGTTCTTGCGCCGCCTGAAATGCTTCTTGCATTACTAACTGAATCCTTTCGGGATCGGGTTTCTTACCTCCCATTAAATCGCCAAAGTAAACGCAGGCTGCTTCGCCTAGCGCCCAGGTGTAGGCGGCGGCCCAAGAGGCTGCGATCGCACTTCCAAAACCTGGTATAAATTTAATTAACTCCCGTGCAATGGCTTGTGCTACAAAACCACCTGCGATCGCACTCACAACCCCTCCCGCCTGTGATGGTGTAATTGTCTGTCCATATAATTTACCTAACAGACCCACCATTGATACTTGTAAGGCAGTGAGTACTGGCATTGTCGCAAATGGCAAAGGTACAGCCGCCAGGGTAGCAGACATAATCGCAAAGGGCAAAATATAACGACGTGCAGCATCTCGATAAAGGTTGCTAAGTTGCTTCCCAGCTTCTTCTCGATCTAATAGCTGATAAATTGCCTCGGCTTCTGCTTGTGGGAGTAGTTCTGCTAAAGAATCTCGCAGTGCTTCTAAGCCATAAAATACCGGATTGTAGCCATCTTCTTCTAAGGTAAAGTCAATAAGTACCGAGCGGTCAGTTATTCCTGTGAAGGCTTGTTGCATTGCGGCAAAGGCGCGGTTAACTTCTTCATAATCTGGTGGATAGCTAGGATGATCGACGGTATCGGTAGGATAAACCTCATGCAAACAGGTAACTACTAGTAGACAGGGAATATTTGGATACTTCTGGCGTAACTGTTTAGCAATTTGTCGGAGTGTGTCAGTTGCAAAATCATTGATTTTGACCGTCAATAGGAGGATTCTGGCGGAACGAGTTTCCTTTTGTAAATCGCTAACTAATTCCTGAATGATTAATTCAGTGTCTTGGTTGACATCACCAAGTCCCACCGTATCAGTAAAAATTAGTAACGGTAGGTCATTAGAAGGATAAGCATAGCGCTGGGTGTGTTGTGTGTGGGGACGAAATCCTTGACCAATAATCTCAGCCGAAACTCCTGTCAATCCCCGGACAATTGAACTTTTTCCGGCTTGGGGTTTACCAATCAGCAGCGCTTCTGTGGTTGGCAATTCGGCTCGGATTTTCTCTAAAATCTCTGCAACTTGAGTTTCGCTCACACTAAACCATTCAACAACTGTCTGTGCCACTTGTTCTACAGGTAAAAGTTGGGTTAGACGTGTTGTTGCTTTGTTCCAGACACCACCAAGACGGTTTGTCCAAGAATTATCAATCGACTTGGTAATGGTTTTGTCGGTCGGTTCGCTCAATTGCTGAGAATCAGTTGATGGTAAGTCAGCATCACGTTGCTCAGTCATATTCCATTCAAACGTAGAAGACCCTCTCACTAATCTTATAGTGATTATCAAAGGGATAACTAGTACCGTTAGTAGTGTTATAAATTTAGGCGAGCGCGTTTTTTGATTACGCTACGCGAACAAGTCGGGCATTGGCCGCCCAACGCACTCCCTCGTCTCTGTGGTTCGTTTTTTGGGATAATTTATTCCTTGGAAATCCCTTACGAGTGAGATGTTATCCTAATGTTCGGCTTGCTTTCCCTAATTAACATAACCAGAGAATTGCAGAGAATGTGGCGCTGTTGTTAAAACAAAGTTAATGCATCCATTTTTTTGAGGTACAAGTTATGAATATCACACTCAAGTCAGAAATAGAGCAATTTATTCAAGCGCAAATTGCAAGTGGTAGATTTGCTAATGCAGAGGATGTGATAAATGAAGCTTTTAAGTTGCTTCAGGAAAGAGAACAGCGAATTGAAGAATTACGCCAAAAAATTTCAGTGGGAACTAAACAAATCGCTAATGGGCAATTAACTGATGGTGAAGTTGTTTTCGCTAGATTTCAAGAAAAAATCCGAAAAATTGCTGAGGAGTCTGAAGAATGAGTAGTTATTCATTTTCAGATGAGGCAATTCAAGATTTAGATGAAATTTGTGAATATATTGCTCGCAGTAACCCAAAAGCAGCCAGTAAGCTTTTTGATGATATTCGTAATAAGTGTAAGTTAGTAGCAGCTTTTCCTAGTATGGGGAAAAGTTACGGAATACTTGTAGCAAATTTGCGCGGTTTTGTTGTAGATGATTACATCATATTTTACTATCCCAGCGAGGATGGAATTCTTGTAACTCGTGTTTTCAATGGTTATAGAGATTTAGAATCTTTGTTTGAAGATGAGAAATAAATTTTTTTACCTAGATCGTTTTGGCTCGATCAAATTGACGATCGCTTTCACCAATGCATCTGGATCTACTGGTTTAGAAATATGCATTTGAAATCCGGCTGCTAGTGCTTGCTGCTGATTCATTTCACCTGCATAAGCTGTGAGAGCGATCGCAGGTACATGTCCTCCTTGTTGGGGCGATCGCGATCGCACTTCCTGCATCAGCATGTAACCGTCTGTTTTTGGCATTCCTATATCGCTGATTAAAACGTCTGGTATCGACTCAGACAGTGCTTGTAATGCCTCCTGTGCTGACGATACGGCGGTTACTTCTACACCGTAGTCTTGCAAAATGAAGCTTACTAAGTCGCGGATATCTGGTTCATCATCCACCACTAAAACTTGAGTGTTTGAAAGGAGTGAGGATTCAGGATCGCAATCGAAAGACTCATTTTCTTCCTGCCGAACTTGTTCGCTTCTCATCAAAAGCGGTAACTCAACACTGAAGGTTGCACCTAATCCTTCTCCAAGACTTTCGGCTTGAACTTTTCCTCCATGCATTTCTACCACCTTCCGCACGATCGCTAATCCTAAACCTAGTCCGCCAAATGTGCGTGTAGTTGTGCCATCAGCTTGGCGAAAGTAATCAAAGACATAAGGCAAAAAGTCTGGGCTAATTCCCTTACCTGTATCGCTGACTTGAATTTGAATCTGATTACCAACTTCCATGAGTCGAATTTCTACCCGTCCTCCTGCTGGTGTAAATTTTACCGCATTGGAAAGCAGGTTCCACAGAACTTGCTGGAGGCGATTGGGATCGCCCATAACTTGCCCTAAATTGGGATCAAAGATGGTTTGAATTTGAATTGAATTGGCTTCTGCTGCTAGTCGTACTGTTTCTAGTGCTGCTTCAACTACCATTACCAAGCTCACTGGACATATATTTAAGTTTAATTTCCCTTGGAGGATGCGAGACACATCTAACAAATCTTCAATTAACTGGGTTTGTAACTTGGCGTTGCGTTCAATGGTTTCCAAGGCGCGATTAGTGGTTTGTTCGTCAAACTTGCGAGTCCGCAACATTTTCGACCATCCCAGAACGGAGTTTAGCGGAGTTCGCAGTTCATGGGAGAGAACCGCTAAAAATTCATCTTTAATTGTGTTGGCAATCTCTGCTTGTTGGCGTGCTGTTCTTTCGCATTTGAGGAG
Source organism: Nostoc sp. (assembly GCF_036919895.1). Lineage (GTDB taxonomy): Bacteria > Cyanobacteriota > Cyanobacteriia > Cyanobacteriales > Nostocaceae > Nostoc. The sequence goes on along the minus strand of NZ_JBALBW010000080.1, from coordinate 1,062 downwards.
GCGATCGCATTCTTTTTCAGCCAATTTGCGATCGGTAATATCTAGGACAAAAGCAAGATAGTTGTCTTGGGAGTCATGCAGTAAGGCTATCCCCAAAACAATTGTGACTCGCTTACCGTCGCGGTGGATGAACTCTTTCTCGTAAATTTTGGAAACTCCAGTAGTTTGCACCTCCAAGAGAGCGCGATCGTCTAAATGCTGATACTCAAGAGGAGTGAGTTCTTGCCAATTAATTCTACCTAAAGTAGCCAACTCGTCACGAGTGTAGCCAGCTAGCTGAAGAAAAGCATCATTGGCATCAACCACAAAGCCATCCACATTCCAAAAAGCGACCCCGATTAGGTTAGACTCAAACAAACGCCGAAATCGCGCTTCACTTTCACGTAATAATTTTTCTGCCCGTTTGTGTTCGGTAATATCACGAGAAACAATAATTACGCCTTCAATACTTTGGTCAAAATTCCGTAATGCGGTAATAATGTATTCATAATAATGCACTCCATCAGGAGTTACATAAGTACACTCATCCTTGATTGGCTGCCCAGTTCTCATCACAGCTTGTCGTTGATTATCTACCTGTTGTACAAGGTCTGTGGGTAAATCCAGTTCTTGCAAACTTTTTCCAATAATATCCTGGGGTTGAAAACCTAATATAATAGCTGCATCACGACTGACATATTCATAGCAACCTCTACGATTAAAGATGTAAATATGATCGACAGAGGCGGTGAGGATGGCATTTAAAATATTTGCCTGTTCTTGAACTTGTGTAGTTAGTTCACGAGTACTTTCTTCTGCCTGCTTGCACACAGTAGTTTCCATGCAAACACCAATCATCCGCACCGCTTGTCCGCGATCGTTATAGATAAATTTTCCCTTGGCAGAAATCCAATGTAAGCTTTGGTCTGACCGAACTATCCGAAATTCATCATTGTAGTCAGTTTTTTGTGCCAATGCGTGGCCGATCCCAGGGCTATTTCATTCTAAAAAGCTGCTTGAGTGTGTCTAGTCCAAAAGAACATAAACGTTGAGCTTGTGCCATGTTTTTAAACATATTGTCCC
>NZ_JBALBW010000079.1:0-39911 GCF_036919895.1 Nostoc sp. | reverse complement strand
TAATTATTTGTCAAAAAATTATGCTTCGACACAAGTTCTCTATTTAAATAAAGAATTTTCTCTGATTTTTTTTCAAAATGAGAATTGCTGGCATTTAAGTTGCATCTTTGTCATTTGTCAAAAACTAATGCCCCATTACCAATACCTTCATCAATTAAACTGATTTAGAAACTTGCTCATCCAGACGGCGAAACAAAAACACCCAAAGAGGTAGGGAACTATTAATCGCAATCAATCGCACTAAGTGACCAGTTGTGACAATTTCAACATTATGATTTAATGCCAGGGAAACCAAAATCATTTCTGCCGATCCTCCTGGTGCTGTGACTAAGAGACAGGTTAACCAGTCCCAAGAGGTTAATTGCATGGCAAGTATAGCAGCGATCGCTCCGGCGATGAGGGTCATTCCTACAGACATCAAGGCATAGCCGACAGTCCGCTTCTTAAAGTTGGGTTTGTCTCCCCAATATTCACCAATGGTAATTCCCAGGAGCATTTGACCCAATAAGTTAATTAAAGGCGGCGGACTAAAACTAATATCGCCCACAAAAGGCAGCCAATGTAGCAAAGGATTAAAGCCAATACCAATCAACAATGCACCAAAGAAATCGCCGGCGGGAATTTTAAATAATATAGCTGGATAAACTACTAATCCAGTGATTAGGAGTACTAACAAGAGTAATTCTAGTTGAGATGGATCGAGATTGAGCCAAATGCCTTTGATTGGGAGTGGTTGGGGATAGTAATTACCAGCTGATGTCCTAGCGATGAAGGGAATCAAAACAACTACTGAAGTGACGCGAATCGCCTGAACTAGAGCAACTAAGCTGACATTTTTATTGTAATCGGCTGCGATCGCAGCCATAATTCCGACACCACCAGGAACTGTCGCCAGCATTGCTGTCAATAGGTTGATTTTACTGAGGCGGGCGTAAATATAACCAATACAGGTTCCACTCAGCAGCAGAAACAAGGTCAGAAAAATAAATATGGGAATACTAGAAGTAATACTAGCTAGATTACCGTGGGTATTGGAAGCACCGACAGTTAAACCTACAAGTGCCATTCCCACTTTTCTAGCAATGCGGTTAGGTTGGGGAGAATATTGATAAAAAATTCGACACCCTTGAAGAACTACTGTACCAGCAGCAATCCCGCCAAATATCCAGGCAATTCTACCAATCTGGAACTTGGCGAGGAGCAAACCCAGAGGTAATGCTAGAAGTATTTCTAAGACAAGGACAATTAGTTGCTTCGTAAATAGCTGTTGTTTGCTAACAACAGGATTTTCATGAGTGTGTTCTTCCAGGCTAGAAGCAACGCTTAGGCTTTGATTCATCAATAGAAAGCTTTTTTATTAATTTAACTTATGTACTTAAGCTAACGCGATCGCATAAATCAACTTACACAAGAATCGCTATAGAGACAGGATAGGGGCACAACGATTATTATGCCCCTACAAATAATTTATATTCCTTTCAATGGTTCAGCCGTTTAATCTTCATCAAGGGCTGGGAAAGCTTCTTCAAGCTGCCACAACCTATCTTTGTTTTGAACGAACCAAATACGAGTTTCGGGAGTTAATTTACTCCAAATGACTTCAACAGGGATGTGAGGGGATGCATATTGGTACTGTTGACCAAGGGATCTGAGATTGTCTGCTACATCATCGGGAATTCCGAATTGTTCCCAGTCAACTGTTATATGTCTTCCCGAAACACCTGCTGTGGGGTCGAAAATCAATTGTGCCGATCTGATTAAATCAGCAAAGTGTTTCGGTTTGAGTTTGGTGATCTCTTGAATTTGGAGTGATTCGTTATACTCTTGAGACATTATCGCCGCAGTGGTAAAGATTAGTGGTGTATTGAACTTACTGCCAGAGATTTTGATCCCAATATTTTTACTTTAGCGCAGAGCCGCTAACTTGATCGTGACTCAGATTATAGATTAGAGATTAGTGTTGGGAATAATTCCAATCCCCAATCCCTATTTTAGTGACGAGTGTAGGAACGTTCCGCTCGTAATGACTGTAAATATTTTTGTCCAACTTACTTACTGTGGGCAGGGTAGTTAAAATTAATTGCACAATCTCTGTGTTCGCGTAGCGTCTCTTGGAGAGGGTTGGCAGCTTGCTAGAGATACTTAACGGGAAAAGTCAGATCAATCGTCCTGATGCTGCCCAGCGTGTCCTGAAAGAACAGGCTGCACACAAGTGAAACTGCTCCGTAGCAGCAAGAAGAACCTTTAGTAAACAGCCAAAAGATTTGTATAGTAATTATGTATACATTAAGAACAAGTAATAAACATCAAGAAACTTCAATATTTCAAACTGCAAATAAATGTAGGAGGTATTCTACATAATTACTTAACAATAATTAGCAGTTAGCATTCAAAACATAGCTTATTTATACTCTTGTACGGAATTAGCAATGAAAGTTAGGTAAACCTTAATTAGAATTGATACTTTTCTACTTTGTTGAAAATAAATTTTCATCTAGAGTAGGACAAAGATACATGCTGTTTACCACATAAAAAAAATCTAGCTGAAGCCTCTGGCTCATAGCTATGGGAAACCAAGCTTGATGCTTGAGAGTCTGGTTTCAAAATGGGTAACAGCAACATCCCCTATCCGCTCGATCACCTATGCTAAAAGTTATGCACTCGGCCGCCAACTCAGCCACTCCAAATTCCCAGTGGGAGGATTTAATCAAGCTTCCAGCCCCTAACACAGTTCAATGGGATAATATCAAAACCCAATTAGACTTGGTGCTGTTGGCGCTAGAAACCTTAACTGGGATTGGTTCCGAGGCTATGCTTTCGGCGGCAACCGATCTGAATTTAGAGTCAAGAGTGCCAGACCGCGTAGCTTTGTGGCGACTACGCCAGTCAAATCCCCTACGCAAGGGTCAAGGAGGGCGAAAAAAGCTAGATGTCGAAGAAGCGCGATCGCTTGTTCTGATCATCTGCTACCTAGCCAAACAGCACCAGGAATTGATTCGCCGCGCTGTCGGCTTGTTGGAACAAATGGCAGAAAATAACCGGGAACCTCACCAGGCTGCTTTACTTGGAGACTATATTGATGCTTTTTGCAACACCTACCAAGATCGGATGGAAGAGGACGAGAAAATCTCAACGGATTTACTTACCAACCTGGCACTAAAACTGCTTGTAGATTTACTTTTTTACAGCGCCCCTGGTGGGCATCGCCGTCTCTGGCTAGCACTTATAGACCGTTCGACAAAATTTTAGATTTTAAATTTGAAATTCCTCAATCAAAATTCGCTTGTGATTTGTTTGCTAGATCGGGAAACCTTTTTGATAGTGGTTAGCCCTTGGGCGATGCACTATTAGCACTGCTTCCTCCCCGCATAAAACTACACAACGGAAGAAACCTGACAACTTCCTTGTGAGTGAAGGAATCCATCGGTTCAACTTTTCTTTGCAAGCAACTGGCTTAACTTTTTGCAAAATCCCAAATAGTCTTCCTCGCAGTTCCTGCTATGCCTCTATCAAATTCTGTAATTCGTCGCTATACACCCCCTACTTGCACGCTAGAAGTATTCGCGCAAAGCTCGCCTCTGTCCCGTTGGATGGGGAAAACTGTCCTTAAACACCTAAGCTTTGAGCTACGTTTTGACGATCCCCGACTACCAGAAGAACACAGAATCCCAATTCGGGGCGATCGCGATCAACTTGAAGCTTTATGTGATGCAGTTACAAATTACGTACAGCAATTCCTCCAACAGTCTCCAGAGAGCTTTTGGGTCAGTTTCTCCGGTACTCAACAGTCAAACACAGCATTGGGTGAGCCGGAATTAAAGTCCTCAACACAAACATTAAATTCTTTTAATACCCAACTTCCTAGGGCAAATATCCGGTTAGAACCAAGCAGCTATTTAACTCACAACTTAGTTCTCGGTTCTCTCACCAACCACTCATCCGGCCCTGTAATTCAACTCACTCTGCTGCAATTATTCGATTTGGCCAGTGCTTTAGATGAATACTCAACTGATGTCATGGCACTCCCAACTCTCAACAGCACGAGTTCGACTCTGAGGTTCCCTGCTTGGGCACCTGTTGCCGCAGTATTAGTCTTAGGTGTAGGTTTCTTACCAGTTACTTGGCAATATGCTAATAGCATTAGAGAAAAGGAACAGCAGACAGCCAAAACATCAGATTCAGCAGCAGTAAAGACTGCTTTAGAACCTTCAACTTCACTAGGCTTCCCTACACCTGAACCTGGACTCACCACTCCATCAGATAATTTGCTAGGTTCCACTCCTCCCCTTCCCACATCGATTTTGCCCCAAGCACCTCTAACAGCCCCAGCCCCTAGTTCTAGTTTCGCTGCACCACCACCTCTATTTCCAAATAATGCAGTGACAACAGCAACAGCCCAGGGCAGGACTTCAACCCTTCGCAGCAATCTAGCGATCGCACCATCTAGCAAAACCCCAGGCCAGGAAATTGCCATATTACCAAATTTGGGACAGAACCCTACAGGGTCGAGTTCTCAAGCTGGAACTCTCCCTAAGTTGCGGAATTTGCCACCCAGGTTATCTTCTAACCCAAGCACCTTACCAACTAATATCTCACCAATCTCCCCCCCGTCTCTTAGCACTATTCCCAATAATGGTGGCAATACTCGTACCCAAGCCTCGCCACTAACCTCACAACAGCTAGACGAAAGAATCAATTCCCTACAGCAATCTTCTGCCGACGAAAAACCTGTTTCACAACTTCCCTCCTCTAGAACTGCGGATAATAATCCATTCATCGATCAATTAGGGGACACACCCAAAACCCCTAAATCTAGAGAAGTGGCTACTGGTACGTTATTTGATACACCTCAAGTTGCAGAAGCTAGAGAATACCTCAAAAAGCGTTGGCAACCACCTACTGGACTAGGACAAACATTAGAGTACAGTTTAATAGTCAGTGTTGACGGCACAGTGGAACGAATTTTTCCTCTCAATAAGGCAGCAAGAGAATTCGTTGATAACGCTGGGATGCCCGAAGTTGGCAAACCTTTTGTTTCTGCTAATACACGCGGACAAAATGTCAGAATTCGAGTTGTTCTCAGTCCTGATGGTAAGGTACAGACTTTTCCAGATGAATAAGTAAATTAATCCGTTTAATGCCGCTTGTAAAACTGGTACAAACTTCGTGCCAGTTTTTATTTGCTTCAATTGCTCTTAAGCTTACCTTTTAGAGTCCAGTTACCAAACTGGTCTTACTATTAATACCAGTAAACCTACCAATGAATACAATCATTTTTAACACCACTTTTTCAACATTGAACTACAGATACAGGTCTGGAAACCCAGATTAAATCTGATGCCTCTTAATTACGAATTAGCATAAATCACTCATAATCAAAGGTAGGATATATGCAAACAATTGGTACTCAAAAAGACAGTCCGGCTTGGGTTATTCAAACTTGGGCAGCTTTTGTGATTTCTATTTCTATGACCACCTTCGGCATTGTAAACTTACCTGTAAATGGCTGGGTGAAAGGCTTTATGGGTATGGGTATGGCTTTCTCTGTTGGCTCAACTTTTACTTTGGCGAAAACTACTAGAGACTTACATGAAACTAGAAGATTAACCGCTAGGTTAGACGAGGCGAAAGTAGAAAAATTGCTTTCACAACACGATCCTCTAAATTTAAAATGAAGGTAGCTATAACAATTTTGAATTATTTGAATTAAAAGACTTGACCGAAAAGCTGTCAAAAAGTAACTATATTACGAAAAACAAAAGGACTGGATATACCCAGTCCTTAATTTATATTGATTTAACGTTTTTATCTTAATAACGGGATTTTTTGGTTTTTAACTTTTGCTTTTTACGCCGACGTTCGCTAGCAGCAACCGCATGTTCCACCGGATAACCCACTACAGGAATTACCTGATATTTGCGTTCTTCTTCTAACTTTTTAACTTCAGTGTAATCAACCCAGTGAATGCAATCAACCGGACAAGTGTCAATTGCTTCTTGGATAATTTCTTCAGCGTCCCCATCTTGGCGAACCACGCGCGATCGCCCGTAATCTGGTTCAATATAAAAGGTGTTACGCGCAACATGAGCGCAATGCTTGCAACCAATACAGGTGATTTCATCAACATAAACACCATTTTGGCGCAGCAAACCACCTAATTCCGGTTCCAAACCAGAACGTTCTGGGGTATCCCGTAAAAAACCCCCTAATTCTGGTTCCAAACCGGAACGGTTATCTTCTTCTTCCAGCGACGGCAGAAAATCAGCCATTACGCACTCCAGCGCTGTACTACCAGGCGAATTGAACCATCTTCATTTTTTTGTTGTTCAGAGACTTGAAAACCAACACGAGCGGTTTCTTTCACAACTGTTTGATAAGCATAGCGCTGTGTTACCTGGCGCAAAAATCCATCCACAGACAGGTTTTGCTGCCAATATTGCAAATCAGCCACTAATTCATATTCCTTGCCATTCCATCTAAAGCCGATGTCATAGCCATTTTCCTGCTCAATACTAACTTCCGCAGGATGGGTTTGACCGCGATAGCCACGGACTTCGCGTGGGCCAGGTTTCCAGTCTACGCCCAATTCAGTCAAAGCATCTTTCAAAGAATCAAGGTTACGGATTTGAGTCTTAATTTGGCTAAAGTGTGACATGGTGGTTGTGAATTAATAACACTAAACTACTGTGAAAACTTACCAATCGCTGTAAGTGGTGTGTGTATTCGCCACATTAGATTGCTGCACCTTCGCGGCGAAATATTCTGAGGTTGGCTCATGATTAAGTACTTGCCCCAGCTGTGCCTCTATTGCTGCTGTAACCTCAGCGCACGAAGCACCCACAATGCCAGTGACTTTCTCTTGTACCCGACCGTCTGGATAGATTATGAACTCTAATGTCTCCATGCTCTTGGCCAACCACGATAAGTACGCTTAAATTCTACTGCCTTAGCAGAAAGCTACAAATATAGCCCTAGGAACATTTTTAGTTAGATCCAAACTTACCATTTGTTAACTAATGTTCCATCTCTCAATATATATATCTCAGAATCTTTACAAAAATTATAAATTTTATAAGCAGGGACATCAGTATTTAGTTAGTTTCTCTTAACCTCATCGATTAGTCAAGGTAAAAACTGAGTTTGCTAAGTAAGCTCCAAAAGTGCTAAAAATAAGCATTAGAGGTAGTTATAGCCAGCTAGTTGAGTTACAAAAATATAAAAATTATTGAAAAAATTTATCATTACTATTTAGATTTATTTTATTTTCTTAAGGCTTTCTAAGTAAGCTGAGTGCAGTGCAGTGTTAACTTAGAGCCAGATGATGAGCCATACGTAGGAATAACTTTATTTACAATCGTGTATCAACGGATTTCTAGACTGCGATCGCCAGAATATAAAAAATAAATATAATCAAATCTTGGGTTTTGTTGCATCAACCCAACCTATGAGTAGGCGATCGCTTGATGGTAGATTTGTAATATGTGTAAGCGTAGCCTAATTAGGAAAGTCCTACTTCAATTACCTCACCAGGAAGGATGCCATTTAGCAATTTTTGTACTTCTGGTATGAGCGGTATTAAATCAGGAAGACGATTTTTGGATGCGATCAACACAATAACCGCAACTCCTGCTTGTTCTAAGTTTTGCTGGTATCGCAAATTTTGATCTGTAGTCAGTAGAATAGTGAAGCTTTCTTGTTTCATGAGTTGTAAAAGTTCACCATTCTTTTTCCCTGACCATCTCATCTCAACAACTGTGCGTACTTCGTAATCTTTGAATTCACGTTTGAGAGGACGGGGAACACATTCATCAAGCAGGATTCGCATAAGCAGTCAGCATTTCTTTTGCTAATTCTAATGCTGCGATCGCTTGCTCACGGCTAACACTGGGAAAATGATCTAAAAACTCATTTAGCGAATCACCTGCTTCTAGATAATCAAGCAAGGTCTTAATTGGTACGCGAGTTCCAACAAAGACAGTAGTTCCCCCTAATATATCTGGGTCACTATGAACGATACGCGATGTTGGCATTATAATAACTCTAGACATTTATTTGGCAATATTTAGCTACGATCCTAACTCGGAATTACTTCTACTAGAAGCGTACTACAATAAGCGATCGCACAATCTTCTTTGTGTATTATCTATATAAAGCTTTCTGTTCCCTACGCTGTAACCATTTCCGGGACTGAATCAGGGGATGCTGGCTCGAAATGTAACACCATTATTTGCTCTGGGCGTAAACCAACAGATTCATAAGTGCGTCCGTTGCGATCGCTAAATTCAACCTCAAAGGCAGCACCGCCAGCTAATAATTCTACTACTGTACCAACTTGACCACGGTACAGGTTGTATTCAGACAAATCAACTGTCAGTGCCACTACATCCAACAACTCAATTCTACTTTTATTCATCTTGTATCACTTCCAGATATTAGAGAGGATAGCAGGTTGTTAATCTTGGGACATCAGAACCTTCTTCGATAATCCAAGCACTGCGAATGATCGTACTTTTATTTTGCCATTTGAGCATGAAATCTAGTATGTAACGCTGTCCAAATTCATCACGTCGTCCCAAACTAACTTCTTGAATTCTGACTGCTTCTAAAAGAATCTGGCGCAATTCTTCAGCGTTTTCATCCTTCATACCCAGACTTGCTGAAAAGAGACGGGCTTTATCTTTTCCTTTATCATGCTCTGGATTAAGACAATACTCACGCAGTTTACGAATATCAACGACTGCATTTTCTGCATTTGGGATTAGATTGGCTGAATTAGACATAATTTCTATATTTAGAGTAGGTATAGATATTAGGGAATATAAACATGAAAAATGCCTGTGTAAATTAAGTTTTACAGCCAACGGGCTATTTGCACTTAAAATACACAGGCACTTCAATTTTATTTCCTTACTACATATTATACATTAATTTTATAGCAAGGGTATATCTATTGAATTTTATTCAACTTTTGAACTGAGTTAATGCTATTCCTTACCGCCACCAAAGAGTTTGTATATTCCGTATCCAATCGCTGCCGCAGCAGCAACAGGTGCAGCAGCAACTATCGCAGTACCGGCAATTGCACCTCCCCCAACAAAACCACCGATACCAGCAAGGGTACTCATAATTGCAGCACCAGAAGCACCAGCAGCTACTGTTACAGCACCAGCACTAGCTACACCAGCAGCAGCCCCTATGTTTGTAGCTGTTCTTGCAGCTGAACGAGCTTCACGTTCTTCCTGAGACAAATTCGGTTGGTCTTTGAACAAAGTTTCATTCATTATTTTTGCCCCAGCATAAGCTGGGCCTGCTGCCAATACAGCAGGAGCAGCCGCCATACCACCACCAACCACACCACCTGCCGCAGCTAGACCGGAAGTAATTCCTGCTCCTGAAGTTGCCGCAACAGATAACCCTGTAGCAGCACTGACAGCAGCCCCTGCCGCCGCACCAGTCTCTACAACAGCTTTTACCGTCTTTAGGTCTTTAACGCCTAAAGTTTTTTCTACAGCAATTTCTGTACCTTTTTCAACAGCTTTATTGGCAATATCTTCAAAACTCATAAATCAATTTTTCCTACTCTGGTGCGCGATCTAATACTACTAGAGCATAATTGATACTAAATTTGCATCAGTTTTAACACTGATGCAATCTTGATGAATCCCAAATTACCAACAAAGACTTTCCAGTAAAAAAACGATCTGTCAGCAGAAGAACCAAGGATAATAAAGCATAATTAACCTCTATAGCTTTTAGCTATCAGCCATCAGCCGCCAGTTACAAGCCGGAAGCTGAGATGCAGAATGCTAAAGGCTTTTGATTCAACTTAACTAATTGACTATGAATTCCGAAAAAGTCAAAAATTCTCTAAATATTTCGCCAGCTATCCGCGTGGGAGTACTAGGTTTCGGCGGACTCGGACAAGCCGCCGCCAAGGTACTTGCTGCTAAACAGGAAATGATTTTAGTCGCAGCAGCAGATCAAAAAGGTTACGCTTACGCTGCTGAAGGTTTAAATACTCAAGATTGCATTGCAACTTACCAGTCTCAAGGTTCTGTAGGTTATTTAGAGCCAGTTGGTACATTAACAAATCAAAGTATTCAGGATGTAATTGCAATAGCTCAACCTGTGGATGGGTATTTTCTGGCTTTACCCAACCTACCAAATGATTTTATCCCCTCTGTAGCCAAAGAGTTTATTAAATCTGGTTGGCGCGGGGTGCTAGTGGATGCAATTAAGCGCACCACTGCTGTAGAACAACTACTAGCGATGAAAGAAGAACTGCAAGCCGCAGGGATTACGTACATGACAGGCTGTGGTGCTACACCCGGACTGTTAACCGCCGCCGCCGCATTAGCCGCCCAAAGCTACGCCGAAATTCATCAAGTCGAAATTACCTTCGGGGTGGGAATTGCCAACTGGGAAGCTTACCGCGCCACGGTTCGGGAAGACATTGGCCACATGCCTGGTTACACAGTGGAAACTGCTAGGGCAATGACTGACGCAGAAGTAGAAGCACTACTAGATAAAACTAATGGCGTGCTTACGTTGAAGAATATGGAACACGCTGATGATGTGATGCTAGAGGTAGCGGGAATTTGCGATCGCGATCGCGTTACAGTTGGTGGTGTAGTCGATACTCGCAATCCTAAAAAGCCCCTCAGCACCAACGTTAAGGTAACAGGGCGCACTTTTGAAGGCAAGATTTCCACCCATACCTTTACTCTGGGAGATGAAACCAGTATGGCAGCCAATGTCTGCGGGCCTGCCTTTGGCTATCTCAAAGCTGGTAAGCAATTGCACCAACGCGGCATCTATGGAATATTCACTGCTGCCGAAATTATGCCGCAGTTTGTTAGGTAATAGTTAGGAGTTAGGAGTTAGGAGTTAGGAGTTAAAAAACTAAACTTGAGACTTAAAAATCTCTGGTTTCATTCACAACTTGCAATTTAAAACTCTTAACTCCAAACTTTTAATCCCTAACTTTTAACTCCTCACTCCTCACTATTAACTCCTAACTTTTTCTAAGCTGGTGGTATTTCTGGACAAAAAGTGTCTGTGAAATTTTCCTCAAGCAGCAAATCTGACGTTTGGATAATAAATGGAAGTTCGGCTCCTACAAGTCCTCGTTGGATGCGTTCTAAGGTATCGCTAAAAACGACAAACAGAGGATATGTTGTATTAGCTCCCTCACTCAAAATATGACTGTGGCGCAGAGGCATCAACCACTCATAATCATTGTCTAGGAAAACTTGGGTTTGTCGCCAACGTCCTAACAAATCAGAAAAGTCTTCGTGAGCGCGATGAATAAAGACTAAAATTTCGGCTCCGGTTTTGATTTTCCATTCGGGATCGCACATCAAAATTGCCACATCACAGGGTAAACAGATTGTTTGTGGAGTTGTTGTAGCTGTGTTGCGAAGACGGACAATCGGCAAGGGGATAGTAATGACACTTTCATCGGGACGGCGCAAACTGGGAATCATCTCTAAGTATGGCCGATATTGCTTTAGTAAGGCGATCGCAGCTAGATGATTGCTGTACTCTGCCAAACTCGCTTCGTAGTGAGATTTTTGCACAGTCATAGTTTATTCAATAGTTAGGAGTTAGAAATAAAACTAAGTAGTTAAGAGTTAAGAATCAGGATGAGAAATAAGGAGTTTAAACTCCTTATTCCTAACTATTAACTCCTAACCTTTAATCCCCTATCCCAGCTTTTCAAAGACCGCGAACATAGGCAAATACATTGCTAGCAAGATGGTTCCAACCATTCCCCCTAAAACTACAATCATCACTGGTTCCAAAATACTGGTCATTGCTTTTACTGCTTGCTCGACTTCATCTTCATAGAAATCGGCAACTTTCATCAACATTGCATCTAATTCTCCAGTTTCTTCTCCGATACTAATCATCTGAATTGCCATAGCCGGAAAAACGCCATCACTTTGTTGTAAAGCAATGCTAATCATACCTCCTTGTTGAATTTCCATCCGGGCTGCGTCTATGGCATTAGCAATTACTTGATTTCCTGATGTATCTCGGACAATTTCTAAGCAAGTTAAAATTGGTACGCCTGAACGAGTCAAAGAACCAAAAGTCCGACTAAAGCGGGCAACTGAAGATTTTTGAATTAAGTCACCAAATAACGGCATTTTGAGGGAAAGGCGATCGATTGTTATGCGACCAACAGGAGTTTTAGCATATTGTCCATAAGCAAATTTCAATGCTATAAGAATACCTAGAAGTACGAAAGCACCAGGACTTCTCAGAAATTTACTAGCATCCATCAAGAATTGCGTTAGAGGTGGTAATGAGATTCCAATTTGTGTAAAAATCGTGGCAAAAATGGGAATGAGAAAAATAGTCATGCCCAGAAAAATTGCAACTGCGATAAAACCCACAACAGTTGGATAAGACAACGCTGATTTAATTTGGTTTTGTAGACGAGCAACATCTTCTAACAACTTAGCTAAACGATTCAATACTTCATCTAAAACACCACCCACTTCACCGGCTTGAATCATACTCACATATAACCCATCAAAGCAGTCAGGATGTTTCCGCATTGCTTCTGAAAGGTTCATTCCACTTTGAACATCAGTGCTAATCTCAACTAGGGCTTGTTTGAGTTTAGTATTACTACACTGTTCGGAAAGTACCCCCAGACTTCTAACGATCGCAACCCCCGCATTCATCAAAACGGCAAATTGACGGGAAAAAACGGCTTTATCTTTCACAGAAACCTTAACTAAGGAATTCTGGAATTTTTTTAAGGCAACATCTGGCTGAAATCCTTGAGATTGTTTGAGTTCTTGGATTACAAAACCTTGATCTCTGAGATTAGTCCGAGCTTGTACCAAGGATTCAGCAGTAATTTTTTCTGTTCGGGATTTTCCTTGAGAATCCCGAACACGAGCAACAAAGTTTGGCATAAATAAATTCAAAATAGTTGTTATTTATTAGGCAAAAGGGAAAGACTTACTAAAATATCCTCTCCCTTATCTCCCCAATTCCTTTAATGCGCTTTGGCAGCCACACCGGGTTTCGCACCTGCTGCCTGGGGTGGGACAGAAGTACCGATAAGACGTTGGATTTCATCTGGCTTAGAAGTCTTAGACATCGCCGCTTCAAAGGAAATTGTTCCTGCTTTGTAAAAATCGGCTAAAACCTTCTCCAGAGTTTGCATCCCCAATTTGCCGCCAGTTTGAATAGCTGAGTAAATTTGAGCCGTTTTGCCTTCTCGAATCAAGTTGGAAATAGCGGGAGTGACAATCAGAATTTCTTGAGCCATCACCCGACCATATTCACCGGGTTTAGGGCTTTTCTTGGATACCAAAGTTTGGCTAAATACCGCCACTAATGAGTTAGATAATTGCACCCGCACCTGGGTTTGTCTTTCATGGGGGAAAACGTCAATAATCCGGTCAACTGTCTGGGCGGCAGAACTGGTGTGAAGAGTACCAAATACCAAGTGTCCCGTTTCTGCTGCGGAAATCGCCAAAGAAATCGTTTCCAAATCGCGCATTTCTCCCACCAGAACAATATCTGGATCTTCCCGTAAAGCTGCTTTCAAGGCATTAGCAAAGCTCTTAGTATCTTCACCCAGTTGTCGTTGGTGAACCAAACTTTTAATGGGTTCATAGACAAATTCAATTGGATCTTCCACCGTTAAAATATGCTCTGCCTTGGTGCGGTTAATCAAGTCGATCATCGCCGCTAGGGTAGTTGTTTTCCCAGAACCTGTAGGGCCTGTCACCAGAATCAGTCCTCTGGGCTTATCTGTCATTTCCCGCACGATATCTGGCAAACCTAATTTTTCAAAGTTAGGAATCTTAGAACTTAATGCCCGTAAGCAAGCAGCATAAGAACCACGTTCTTTGTAAACATTGACCCGGAAACGTGCCAAACCCTTAACGCCATAAGAACAATCCAATTCCCAGTTCTGCTCTAAGGTTTTACGCTGGGTGTTGTTGAGCATACTAAAAATTAGCCTTTGACATTGATCGGCTGTCAATATATGCTCACCGATGGGGGTGAGTTTGCCACTGATGCGGAAGTACGGAGGCAAACCTGCGGATAAATGCAAATCCGAGCCACCCATTTCAATCAACTGTTCCATCAAGTCTTCAATCATCATTTCCATAGTTCTGCTTCCTTTTAATGTTTTTATTTGTCATTTGTCAGTTGTCCTTTGTCATTTGTTTAAAGTTACTAACCATCGACTAATGACCAATGACTAATGACTAATCTCAAAACCTAGATGTCATACAGTAGGGACAATCCAGCCATTCTTGTTTCAATGTGGCATCGCAACTCCGGCAGGTAAGACCAGTCTTGCGTTTAGCTTTTAATTCTGCTTCCAGACCAGTATCAGTAAACGTCACTCGTTCTACTTCTTCTAGAGTTGTGGAACCTTCGCGCACTAAGTCCAAACTGTAAGCCAGCAAGGTTTTCATGCCCTCTTCTATTGCCACTTCCTTGATGCGTTCCGTGGGTGCATCTTCGTTGATGAGAGTTTGCAGGTTTTCGGTAACTCGCATGACTTCATAAACACCACAACGCCCTTTGTAGCCGCCACCATTACATTTTGGGCAAAGCTGATTTTTGGCTTTGGCATCTGCGATCGCATCTAATGTCAAGGTGTTAGCTTTATAAAAAGTGACTCCCACATCTGAGGAAGCTGATAGACCGTAACGAGCGAGTTCCTCGGTTGTAGGAGTGTAGGGAATACGACATTCAGAACATACACGGCGCACCAAACGTTGAGCTAGAACGCCAATTAGGGAACTAGAAACCATGAAAGGTTCAATGCCCATTTCTCCCAAACGAGCGATCGCACCTGGGGCATCATTTGTATGTAAGGTAGTTAATACTAAGTGACCAGTCAAGGCAGCCTCAATTGCTGTTTTTGCCGTTTCCTTATCCCGCGTTTCACCCACCAGTAGCACATCTGGATCTTGTCGCAAGAAAGCCCGCAGAGCGGTAGCAAAATCCAGCCCTTTTTCCCGAATTACCTGGACTTGAGTAATCCCTGGAAGGCTGTACTCAATTGGGTCTTCCACAGTACTGATATTAATACCGGGATCGTTCTTTTCTGAGAGTGCAGAATACAACGAAGTTGTTTTCCCAGAACCAGTTGGCCCAGTTACCAAAATTAGCCCAAAGGGACGGCTAACCATATCCTGGACAATATGTAAAGTCTCTGGATCGGTAATTAACTTATCTAATCCCAGTTGGGTGGAGGAGTTATCCAAAATCCGCAGTACCACCTTTTCCCCGTAGCGACTGGGCAAGGTATTCACCCGGAAGTCTACCTTACGTCCCTCAAACAGCCGCCGGATGCGTCCATCTTGGGGTAAACGGCGTTCGGCAATGTCTAGATTCGAGATGATTTTAAATCGGGCTGTCACCGCCGGGATGATTTTTTTCGGTAGGGGATCGAAAGCTTCCTTCAGTACGCCATCCTTCCGAAAGCGAATGCGTAAGTTTTCTTCTTGCGGTTCGATATGAATGTCAGAAACGCCCTCATGCAAGGCTTTAGCCAGGATTCTGTTCACTAGGTTGATGACTGGGGCATCTTCTGCACCCTTCATCGCTGCCCCTAGATCGGCCTCCATTTCTTCAGGAGCATCGGAAATATCGAGATTTCCGAGGTTTTCTAAATCCTGATTAATATCTGTAAACTTTTCTTGGTCTAGATGCTTTTGCTTAACAGCCATTTCATCCAAATATTGGTTGATTAGCTGCTGGTAATCTTCCTGGGTAATCACCATGCGCTGCAATGCCAGTCCTTGGGGGCGCAAGATGCGATTCAGGTCATCGGAAGCTTCTAGATTATCTGGAGCCACCATCGCCACTAAAACTGAGGGCGGGGTTTGGTCTTCGTGTTTCGACAGTGGTACTAAACGATGGCGACGGCAAATATCTACTGGGATGAGGGTTTCAATCAGGTTCCCCATCATCGTGTTAGCAATGGAGTTGACTTCCGGATCGAGAAATTCAACTCCGTATAGTATTTTAAGTTCAAATAGCTGCTGTTTTTTGTATTGCCTGAGCAACTCAGGTGATAGTTGTTGTCCAGTAAGGGACTCTAGTACTTCCGTTAAGGGTCGGCCAGATTTGCGGCTTTCAATTAGTGCCTGCCTCATCTGTTCGGTATTGACATAGCCAGATTGGACTAGCTTGTTGCCGAAGGGCGAAAACTCTGTTCTGGTAGTTAGAGCGGTACTGCGCCGTTGTGGTGACGAGTTCATAAATGAGCGAATGAGTAGGGGAACCTCTGCTTAAAGTATTCCCAGCCGGTGAGATAGAATTCTCATTTGCCAAAAAAGTCATTGAAATTCTGAGCAACGAAAACTGTTGTTCGGAGTTCTCGTTAAATGGTGAGTGAAAAATAAGTAATAGTAGAGAAAATATCAATTCCTGACTCACAGGGGCGAATGAGATTAAGCGCCACTCTTTCAAATTACTTACTTCTGGAGGTACACTACTCGTTCGGGTTCCCGCCTTGATAGTGTCTACACTAACGCGTTCGCCATTTGTCACAATAAGAAAACGGTTACATCACTTCCAGAAACTTGTCGGCAACAAAATCAGCCTCAGTTGCAAGTCGTGGATGACGACGGTTGCAAGCTATGGAGATACACTGCCATAAATAGCAAGTATCTGGAATGAGTGGACAATGATGGATGAAAATAAACAGATAAACAATACTAGCCAGCAATTGGGTGAACCAACAGAGGTAAAGCAAGCAATGAAGAGTGACTCCCCAGCCCAAATTAATTTCAATGAATCTGGTAGCGAGGTGACAGAGCAAGTGGCATCCCAAGCTAATGTATCGGGAGATGCAGCTACTATCAATGCAGAAACTGGCGTTGCTGCAACCGATAACACTGGAGTAGAAACGGCAGCTTTGGCAGAACTAACTCAACAAATTGAGTCTCTCAAAACGCAGTTAGAAGAGCGTAGTACTCAATATATGCGGATTGCTGCTGATTTTGAGAATTACCGCAAACGGACTAGCAAAGAAAAAGAAGAGCTAGAGACGCTGATGAAGCGGAACACGATTCTAGAATTGCTGCCAGTGGTCGATAATTTTGAGCGGGCGCGAGCGCACCTCAAACCACAATCCGATGGCGAAATGACCATGCACAAAAGCTACCAAGGCGTTTACAAACAATTAGTAGACAGCCTGAAGCGCTTAGGTGTATCACCAATGCGTCCTGAAGGTCAAGAATTCGATCCTAACCTCCATGAAGCAGTAATGCGGGAACCTACGGATGAACATCCTGAAGGAACAGTGTTAGAAGAGTTAGTGCGCGGATATTACTTGGGCGAGCGCGTGCTACGCCATGCAATGGTCAAAGTAGCTGCTCCAAAGGAAGATACACCTTCTACGGAGCAAGATCAGTCGAGTCAAGCCTTCAGTTAAGCTGTAGTCGCTCGTCTCGCTGACCAAAAGTGCCTGGCTTCTAGCAAGGACGAGCATCGCGTACCTAAAACTTGGACAAGGCTTTGGATAACTCTCTGTGTTTCAACTTCTCTCTTGCTACCAGCAATATGGGTTCCACAGACGTTATCCGCTAGCCTTGATTCGGAGCAAAAAAGTTAGTCCGCGACATATTACAGCATAAAAAATCAGTAAAAATACTGCCAATTATGGGAAAAGTTATTGGAATCGATTTAGGCACTACCAACAGTTGCGTCGCAGTTCTGGAGGGCGGTCAACCACTGGTGATCTCCAATTCTGAAGGCGGACGAACTACTCCAAGTATTGTGGGATTTGGCAAGAGTGGCGATCGCTTGGTTGGTCAATTGGCCAAGCGCCAAGCCGTAACCAATGCGGAAAACACAATTTACAGTATTAAACGATTTATCGGGCGACGTTGGGAAGATACTGAGGTAGAACGCGATCGCGTCCCCTACAACTGCATCAAAGGTCGAGATGATACCGTTGATGTCCAAATTCGCTCAAAAAATTACACGCCACAAGAATTATCCGCGATGATCCTGCAAAAGCTCAAGCAGGATGCGGAAAACTTCTTGGGTGAAGAAGTCACGCAAGCAGTGATCACCGTACCAGCATATTTCACAGATGCTCAAAGACAAGCCACTAAAGATGCTGGCACGATCGCCGGATTAGAAGTCCTGCGAATCATCAATGAACCAACAGCTGCGGCTTTAGCTTTCGGATTGGAAAAGCAAGACCAAGAGCAACTAATTTTAGTATTTGACTTGGGAGGCGGTACTTTTGACGTATCGATCCTGCAACTTGGAGATGGCGTTTTTGAAGTTAAGGCGACTTGTGGTAACAACCACTTGGGTGGAGACGACTTTGATAATGCGATCGTGCTTTGGCTGATGGAACGCTTCCTGCAAGAAGAGAAAATCGACCTTTCCAAAGATAAGATGGCACTGCAACGCCTACGGGAAGCAGCAGAAAAGGCAAAAATTGAACTCTCCAGCATGGTAAATACCTCCATCAATTTACCGTTTATCACGGCTGATGACAGTGGGCCAAAACATCTGGAGATGGAACTCAGCCGCTCTAAATTTGAAGAGCTTGCAGGAAAATTAATTGAAGCGACCATCGAACCGATGATCCAAGCGCTCAAAGATGCGGATCTCAAACCATCAGCCATAGATCGGATTATTTTAGTAGGTGGTTCTACTCGTATTCCCGCAGTCCAAAACGCGCTGATTAAATTTTTCGATGGCAAAGCTCCCGATCGCTCTATCAACCCTGACGAAGCGGTAGCATTAGGAGCAGCAATCCAAGCAGGGGTATTGGGTGGCGAAGTCGATAATCTCTTACTATTGGATGTCACCCCCTTGTCTTTGGGAATTGAAACCTTGGGCGAAGTGTTCACCAAAATTATTGAACGCAACACCACAATTCCTACAAGTAAGTCACAAATTTTTTCTACAGCCGTTGATGGGCAAATCTCGGTAGAAATTCACATTCTCCAAGGTGAACGGGCAATGTCACGAGATAACAAAAGTCTCGGTAAGTTTCTCCTCGCAGGAATTCCCCCATCGCCCCGTGGTGTGCCGCAAATTGAAGTATCCTTTGAAATCGATGTCAACGGCATCCTGAAGGTTTCTGCTCAAGATAAAGGTACAGGCAGAGAACAAAGTATCAGGATTACTAATACAGGTGGTTTGAGTACCAACGAAGTCGAACGGATGCGCCAAGAGGCCGAATTGTTTTCCGAAGAAGATAGAAGACGTAAGGAACTGGTTGAACTAAGAAACCAAGCAGATAATCTGTTGTTTAGTTACGAATCCACCATCAAGGATAATAGCAGCTTTATCGGCGACCAGATAAAAACCTTGGCTAGTGAAAAAGTTTCACAACTCCAAGCCGCAATGACTGACTCCAACATCTCCACGGTGGAATTTAAGCAGCGTTTAGACGACTTCCAACAAACTTTGTTTGCCATTGGTGCTGATGTCTACAATCGAGCTAACAGCCAAAGTGATGAGATTGAGGAGGCTTCAGCTAGTGCTTTTACTCCAGAGGGAGACTCACCAATGAACGGTACATTAATACCACAATTCAACTTTGATTTTGACGAAGAAAGTACCGCACAGGCTGATTATGAGGCTATAGATTAGGGATTGGGGACTAAGGATTGGGGACTAAGGACTGGGAAAGAAACAGGAAAGCAGAGCGAAAATCCCTCTGAACCCTTCTCCACTAAACCTCTAGCTCTTCAGACCCCATCCCCAATCCCCTAAATTGCAGATTTTTATTAAGATATCTTAATATATTTAATATTTATTATGGATTTAGCGAAGTTTCACAAGACCCCAGGGGTTTGCTAGATTGTAGAAGCAAATTACTGCTAGGCAGTATGCCGATTCAGATCCGATCCAAAGCATAAGGGTGGTTTTCCACACCTAATGGTGCGGCTAGCCCCTCTGGTTGATGGGCGGGGTTTTCCTCTCCTAAGTAGCACAATTGTAAAAGAGACAGCCGACTCGGCAGTGAGAAGTCGGAGCAAAGGCTTCCCCTGCTCATAACTTCTGTGGCTTTTGTCGTCTTCGACGAGGAAAGCACCTGTTGCTCGAAATTTATCGGTGATTTTTGTAAAAGGTAAAGGGTAAAATCAGTTATTAACAAAAATTAATTTTATCTTCTGCCTCACCTCCGGCAAGCCACCCTCTGAAGGACACTGCGTTGCTCTTCAAGAGTTATAGGCAAAATGCTTTCCTGTAGGGTAGCAAGTGACCGTGACGTTCTGCTGCCCTTCGGGTGACGCTCCTGCGTCGCTAACGCTGCGCTAACGCCAGTCGCTCATGGGGGAAACCCCCAAGACCGCGCTGGCTCACCTTCTGCTTTCTTCCTTCTAACTTTTACCTTTGCTATATGGCCCGCGACTATTATGAAATCCTGGGTGTCTCTCGTGACACCGACAAAGAAGAACTCAAACAAGCCTATCGCCGTTTAGCCCGAAAGTTTCACCCAGATGTGAACAAAGAACCGGGGGCGGAGGATCGCTTTAAAGAGATTAACCGTGCTTATGAGGTACTCTCAGAACCCGAAACCCGCGCTCGTTACGATCGCTTTGGGCCAGAGGGTGTCTCAGGTGCTGCTGGCGGGGGCTTCCAAGATGTCGGTGATATGGGCGGTTTTGCCGATATCTTTGAAAGCATTTTTAGTGGCTTTGGTGGCGGTATGGGTAATCCTACGCAACAAAGACGGCGCAGTGGGCCTGCAAGAGGCGACGATCTACGGCTAGACCTGAAATTAGACTTTCGGGAAGCAGTATTTGGCGGCGAAAAAGAAATTCGCATCTCACATTTAGAAAATTGTGAAGTCTGTAGCGGTTCTGGTGCTAAACCTGGAACTCGCCCCCGCACTTGTTCGACTTGTAGCGGATCTGGTCAAGTCCGCCGTGTTACTAGAACACCCTTTGGCAGTTTTACCCAAGTTTCGACTTGTCCCACCTGCAATGGGACAGGGATGGTAATAGAAGATAAGTGTGATGCCTGTGATGGCAAGGGGGCAAATCAAGTCACCAAGAAACTCAAAATTACCATTCCGGCTGGGGTAGATAATGGTACTCGCTTGCGGATTTCTAGTGAAGGAGATGCCGGTCAACGTAGTGGCCCTCCTGGGGATTTATACGTTTACTTGTTCGTAAATGAGGACGAAGAATTCCAACGGGATGGCATTAATATTCTTTCGGAAATCAAAGTTAGCTACCTGCAAGCAATTTTAGGTTGTCGGTTAGAGGTAGATACGGTAGATGGCCTTGTAGAATTGATTATTCCAGCCGGAACTCAGCCAAATACGGTGATGAAGTTGGAAAATCGCGGCGTACCTCGCTTGGGTAATCCTGTCAGTCGTGGGGATCACATGCTGAACGTATTAATTGATATTCCTAACAAAGTCACCCCAGAGGAGAGGGAACTGTTAGAGAAGCTGGCTAAAATTAAGGGCGATCGCACTGGTAAAGGCGGTCTAGAAGGATTCTTGGGAAATTTATTTAAGTAATGATGCCCTCTTCTCTTTTAACTCCCGATGCTCAACTTGATTTACGCGGCACTCCTTGCCCAATTAATTTTGTCCGCACAAAATTATGTTTGGAGAAAATGCCATTGGGAGGTTTGCTAGAAGTCTGGCTAGACCCTGGTGAGCCGATTGAGCAGGTTCCTGATAGTCTGACAATGGCAGGTTATCAGGTTGAAGAAATTACAGACTGCACTAGTTATTTTTCTCTGTTAGTGCGTCGTCCAGTTGCTAGCCAATGACAGATTTTGCCGCAACTGGACAGTTATTGGGTACGGTAGTGGCTGTACAGGCTAATTTTTACCGAGTACAGCTGGATCAAAAACAGGGGGAGATCAGGGAGATGGGGGATCGAGATTCTCATCTTCCTGATCCCCCTCTCCTCCTCTGTACTCGCCGGACACGCCTGAAAAAAATCGGGCAACAGGTGATGGTAGGCGATCGCGTAGTGGTTGAAGAGCCAGATTGGGCTGGGGGACGGGGAGCGATCGCTGATGTCTTACCCCGTCACAGCGAATTAGATCGTCCAGCGATCGCTAATGTCAACCAAATCCTCTTGGTATTTGCCGTAGCCGATCCACCTTTGGAACCTTATCAACTGAGTCGGTTTCTGATTAAGGCTGAGTCTACTGGCTTGGATGTGCTTTTATGTTTGAATAAAAGTGATTTAATTTCAGAGCAAGAACAGCAAAAAGTTAGCGATCGCTTACTTGCTTGGGGCTATCAACCAATCTTTATCAGTGTCAAAGATGGCATAAATACCGACCAAGCAGCCAAATATTTGAGTAATAAAATTACTGTAATTGCTGGGCCTTCCGGCGTGGGTAAATCCAGCCTGATTAATACGCTGATTGATTCTGCCAAACTACGAGTGGGAGAAGTTTCTGGTAAACTAGCTCGTGGTCGTCATACCACTCGCCATATAGAATTATTTGAGTTACCTGAAGGTGGTTTACTGGCAGACACTCCCGGCTTTAATCAGCCGGATATGGATTGTATCCCAGAAGAATTAATCCATTATTTCCCAGAAGCAAGAAAACGGTTAGCAGTTGCTAGCTGTCGGTTTAGTGATTGTCTGCATCGAGATGAACCTGAATGTGTGGTACAGGGAGACTGGGAACGATATGAACATTATTTAGAATTTTTGGATGCTGCGATCGCTCATCAAACTCAGCTACACCAACAAGCCGATCCTGAATCCACCATGAAGTTAAAAAGCAAAAGTAAAGGCAAAGGTCAAAGTCAATACGAACCCAAGTTAGAAAGTAAAAAATATCGCCGGATTTCCCGCAAGACTCAGTTACAGGACTTGCAAGAATTATATCGGGATGAGGAATAAGGAGAGGTGTGCGATTTCTCCGACGGGCTGTGACACTCGTTCGCATAGCGTCTCCGACAGGAGAAGACTCGCTAACGCTATGAGTGGTAATATATTTTCATGGCTGCTCTAATCCTTGCTATCAATGAACAAATTACTGGATGAAACGCTGTCAATCGAAACTGCTGAACGCATAAATAGCAGAGCTAGTACTCCCTTTGATAATGCTTACAAAGCAGCATTATCCACAGAGGGAGCAAGATATATTCAGGGATTTTTAGCTTTTGTGGGAAAGCCATACAAACCAATTGAACACAGTTGGATTGAATTAGGCGATGCTTCTGAGGTACGCATTATCGATCCCACATTACCGCACCTAAACAAAAATCCCCAAGAACTTTGGTATTTTGCAGCACAAAGGCTGACGGTTAAAAAACTGAAAGCCATTATTGAAGAATCGAAAGAAGATTATCCAGAAGATGAACCATTGCCAATTTATGGCGAGGCACCTTATGAATATTACGGTGATGTGATGTTGGGTGGTCAAGACTATTTGGCAGCATATCAAGCCGCAGAAGCTAAATGCAAAGAAATCAACCAACTCAACCCTGAGATAAACTAAATAATTCGTAACTTGTAATTACCAATTACGAATTACGAGTTATTTAAGATGATTTTCCGTCACTGCCAAAGTATTCTCTATAGCCACAAATTTTGTCTCCACGCACATCAAAAGAAACTGCTACCCGATTTTTGTAAAGCTGTCCGAACAGAAGTCCCTCATCTCGAAACTCAAAGACAGCCGTTGTTTCATTGCTCGTAACACGGTCTAAACCAGTCAGATTCAAACCAGGATTAAAGGATTCAAAAACGTACTCGAAAAATTCTCTAGCTCGTTCTTTTCCAACATTCAAACCGTGAAATTTACCCATTGGAAACCAAAGGGTGAAGTCTTCTGTGAGCATATCTAACAATGGTTTCCACTCTCCTGTTGCCATACCATACGTCAGATTCTCAAATGCCTGTCGAGCAACTTTTAAAGTGTTTTCTGAATTTTGTGTCATTATGGCTCCCTTTTATTTAATATCTAACTTTTATACAATTTTGCTTTTTAAATTGTAAAATTACTATGATTAGTGAGTTTTGCTAATTCATCTTGCAAAAATTATACATAGTTTAATTAATCGTAAAAGTATTTGTGTCGTTGAAAGTCCGTTAATTGCCAAATTAAGGAAATGCATGATGTCCTCTCGTGAAGTGATTATTCCCAAAGGGATGGAAATTCTTTTTGAAAAGTTTCATTATTGTCCTGGTATTAAAGTTGGGAATACCTTATATATTTCAGGACAAGTAGGCAGAGATGAGAATTTACAAGTTGTTAAGGGAATAGAAGCCCAGTTTATTCAGGCTTTTGAGAATGTTAATCTGGTGCTAGAAGCAGGAGGGGCTACATTTGATAATGTAGTTGAAATGATTACATATCATGTTACCGGAGTAGGACTAGGTGAACTTCAAACAGAAGCAATAGCTTCTAGTCAATCACCTGATATCATTCCATTCTTGCCAATTTTTATGCAGGTAAAAGACCGCTATTTCAGCAATAACTTTCCTACCTGGACTGGTCTTGGGATAGTCGGATTATCTACCCCAGGACTTATTGTTGAGATTAAGTGTATGGCAATTGTTGACAGCTAAAACCTGACAACTACTTTACCGCAATTTTTACCACTAAGTAGATATTCAACGGCAGCCGGAATGGATTCTATGCTGTTAAACTGGGTTGGATCAACGGCAACTTTGAGTTTTCTAGAGTAGAAGAGGTTTAATAGGCGATCGCTTGCCTCTGCCATATATTCTTTATAATGGGGCATGAGAAAGGCTCTCACAGAAGCAGCTTTCCAAAATAGCTGGTGATAAATGCGGGGTTGTGTAATTTGTTCTATATTATTTACGTATTCGGAGATAAAACCAACCACTACTAACCGTCCCCGCACTGCCAAGTTTTCAACGCAGGTATCAAATACGGTTTTACCTACACAGTCAAAAATTAAATTAATCCCATTGGGATATTCTTGCTTGAGGACTTGATTGAGATTTTCTGTACGATAGTTGATAATGCGATCGCACCCTAATTTTCTCAGTAACCTTGCTTTCGCCTCAGAACTGCAAGTACCAATGACATGATTACCAGCTAATTTTGCCAATTGCACTGCAATATGACCGGTTCCCCCTGCTGCTGCTGTCACTAAAACCACTTCATTACTTTTCATCTCCCCCGCTTGTTCTAATGCAACCAAGGCTGATACACCTGTAGGAATCAAGGTTAAAACTTCTGGTGTAGCTTCACGCACTTTCACCGCTAAGTTTGCATCTACAACCTGATATTCTCGATAACCGCCGCCACGCGCCGTAGTTATGACAGCATCCCCAATTTGAAAATCTTTGACATTTTCACCCATAGCGATAACTTCCCCTACAGCTTCGACACCTAAATCAAAGGGAGGAATTAAATTAAGATATGGAACATCACCACGGCAAAGTAAGGTATCAAATCCACCGTTAACACCAGCAAATTTGTTTTGAATTAAAACTTGGCTAGCAGCAGGTTTGGAAATAGGAATTTCGACAACTTCAACGGCAGATTTAAAATCTTGATTAAATTGCTTTGCTATTAACTTTTTGTAGGTTGTTACGTTCATTTCTAAATCAAAGCTTTATCCCACTCTAATTGATGAGCTAAACCATACTTGATAAAATCTTCTTCTTTAGCTTTATCGCTTTTACCAAAAACACCTAAACTGTAAGGATTATCTTGCATCCTTTGTGTGACTTGCTCTTTCTCAAATCGAATAACTTCCTCTCTAGGTTTATCCGGCTTAAAAAAGTCTACAACCAAGACAGTTCTATCATGATTGGTATAATTATGCGGGCAGTGTGGATAACTGTGATCTAAAACCAGGAATTTTCCTTCATGCCAATAAAGTTGTTCGTGGCATATTTTCATAGCCACATCTCCCTCTGGCACGATTAATCCCAGATAACCACGATTCGTATGAGGATTATAGTTTACATGCAGTTTAATATCTAAACCAGGATGGAATGTACCATAATATACGTTTCTGATAATTTCATTATCAATAGAGTTCACATTTTTTATTACTTTAGCTAAATTCGGAAAATATTTCTTTCTTAATATCAGTGCCTTTTGGGATGCCTCATCCGACCCGTAATCAGGATATTGTATTTGATGTGCCTGAATATATTTTTCAATAAAAAGACCTTGAAATAAAATACCAAAAGCACTGTACTTTGAATCACCTTTGGTTTGAATCGTTTTACTTTTAGGCCCCAGAATATTGTAAGTTAACTTTAGTTCTTCATCAGATGCCTGGTTAATAAAGCGTTTAAATTCCTCTCTAATTACTTGCCAGTTATCTGCAAAAGTTTTGAGAAAAGTAAATTTATTCGGATCTATATGATATTCATTAAAGCTTTCCATTGTCTTTTCTCCTGAAGGTGATTTCATAAAAAACCGTTATATAATAAGATTTGGTCTTCGTCCCGATTCAATTTTGGAATTCCTAACTAAACTTATTTTAGTGTGAGGTCTACTGTGTCTGAAACTCCCCTATTAGATCAAATTATTAAAAATGTGCGGGTAGTTCGTCCCCATCAGGATGCAATCGAACTACTTGATTTAGGCATTAAGGATGGAAAATTTGCTCAGATTGCCTCTAATATTAGCGCAGACACAGGCAAACAGGTATTTGATGGCAAAAACCTGCTAGGCTTTCCTGGAGTCGTGGATGCCCACATGCACGTCGGTATCTATCAACCCCTCGATAAAGATGCTGTGACTGAAAGCAAAGCAGCCGCAATGGGAGGCGTGACTACCAGCCTGAATTACATCCGTACAGGGCAGTATTATCTTAACAAAGGCGGCTCCTACCGCGATTTTTTTCCAGAGGTTTTGGCGTTATCCGCAGGTAATTTTTTTGTAGATTACGGCTATCACATTGCACCTATAGCTAGCCAGCATATCGACGAAATACCTCTATTGTTTGAGGAACATGGTATATCTTCGTTCAAAATCTTCATGTTTTATGGCGGCTATGGGTTGCATGGTTTATCAGACCAGCAAAACCTCTTTTTGATGATTAATAAAGAGGAACGGTACGACTTCGCCCATTTTGAATTTATTATGCGTGGTCTAACCCGCTTGATGGAAAAACATCCAGAAGCGCGAGATACTATCAGCTTGAGTTTGCACTGTGAAGTTGCAGAAATTCTCAACGCTTATACCAAAATAGTTGAAAATGATTCTAGTCTGAGCGGATTACACGCTTACAGTGCAGCGCGTCCGCCTCATTCTGAAGGTTTAGCAATTTGTATTGCTTCTTATTTGGCCAATGAAACTAACTGTGCAAATATCAATTTATTGCACCTGAGTTCGCGTAAGGCTATGGAAGCAGCTTTGACTATGCAAACTGCTTTTCCTCATATCAATTTTCGGCGAGAAGTTACTGTCGGACATTTGCTATTAGATGTCGATACTCCTAATGGTATTTGGGCAAAAGTCAACCCCCCTATTCGCCCTCGGGCTGATGTAGAATACTTGTGGCAAGCTGTATTAAATAATCAAGTAGATTGGATAGTTAGCGACCACGCTTGCTGTTCTGCTGAACAAAAAAGAAGTAATAAAGACCCAAATAATATTTGGTTAGCAAAGTCTGGTTTTGGCGGTACTGAATATTTACTTTCTGGTGTATTTAGTGAAGGTAGTAAGCGAGGGATGTCTTACAACCAGATGGCTAGGTTACTTTCGTGGAACCCATCGCGGCGCTTTGGGTTGTTAGAAAAAGGTGATATTGCTGTTGGCTATGATGCTGATTTGGTGCTGGTAAATCCAAATGAAAGCTTTGTGGTACATGCTGCTGAGTCGGAATCACAACAAGGTTATACACCCTTTGAAGGAGTGGAGTTAACTGGGCGGGTGAAGAGTACTTTTTTGCGCGGAAATCTTATCTACAACAATGGGCGAGTTTTGGGTTCACCCACTGGGCGCTATTTAAAAAGAATATAGAGTTTTAAACACTTGTATTGTCCAGAAACTCTATAACTACCTTTGATATTTCTTCAGGTATTTGGTTCATCATGCAGATGGTTCCACCTGGCAATTCCACAACCTTAGCGTGGGGAATTGCTTGTGATAGAAAATATCGGTCTTCTGCTAGTGCTAAACCTAATTTTTGAAATTCTTTTACATCGTCAATTCCCCAGACTATAAGTGTAGAACACTTGATTAAAGTAAACCTTTGGGCAGCATCCATACAGTAATTTCCTACTGCCCAAACTGCGTACAAAGGATAGCCAAAACATTTCAAATCATCTAGAACCCAACGATGATTCAAATCAGCAGAACCTACGTATCTGGAACGGGCTAACCATCTTTCCATCAGGTGCGAACCGTCTTCTTTAATGACGAAGCCCTCCTGAAATCTCCTCATTAAATCTGCTTTTCCTGCTTCACCAAAACCAGCAACGTTACACAAAATTAAATTGTTGACTCTTTTCGGGTAAGCTGCGGCTACTTCTCCAGAAACGAAAGCGCCTGTATGGTTTCCCAGAATGTTTGTTTGTTCAATACCTAATTCATCCAACAGGGCAATAACAGTTTTAGCGTAATCTGCCACTGAATACAATTTTGGTGGTTTGTCTGAATCACCAAACCCCATAAAATCCATCGCTATCACGCGGTACTTTTTTACCAAAATGGACATTAATTCACGATATTCATCACTACTGCGGGGGTTCATGTGCAGTAATAACAAAGGCTCTCCCTCACCGCCAATCCGATAAAGAATTTGTCCATCTTCAGTGTCTAAAAAAGCTCGCTTGATTGGTTGATTCATAACACCCTGATAAATTTAGGATTTATGTCAGCTTTCATTTAACCTCTTCAGCAAATTACCTTTTCTGTGCTACTGTTTGTAGCCATTCAATTAGGGGTCTTAAGGTTCCTGGCAATGCTGCTTCACTGACAGTTACCGTATGCTGCTTGCCGTTATCTTCTACTGTTAACTTATATTGAAAGCGATCGCTCTGGGGATTTGGCGAGGTAATTACTTCAGGTAGCCTAAATAAATCTGCAACCTCCACCAGTCGCGCAAGTGTGGCAGCTTCATCTGGCGGGAGAGTGTCTGTATCAACGGTTGCCTTCTTGCTGATTCCAGCAAAACCGCCTGTGCGTTCAAAGGATATCCGCATTTTTTTGCTCTCAGTTGTGTTATTTAGTTGGGATAAATACTTAAACTGGGAAATTTTAGTTCTTGGTTCCCAGTTTAGCAACAACAAACAACACATTTATCATTCTTGAGTGTTGAGTGAGGCAGTGCAAGGTATTGACTATTTATTCCTAACTCCTCACTCAACACTTTTAGATAACTCCTACTTTTTGCCAAGCATTCTGTACAGCTTTTTGCTCATCACTACCATTACCGTAGAGTTCGCCAGCAACTTGAATGGTGACGTTGGCAGCTTTTTTAAAATCTGCTTTAGCATTCAAGCGATCGCGTAAAGTTATATACCAGATTTTGCCAGCTTTTTCCCAAGCATAACCACCAATCGCAACGGCCGTTAAATAAAAGGCATAGTTAGGGATTCCTGAGTTGATATGCACCCCGCCGTTATCATCAGTACCTGTATATTTATTTTTTACATGGGCTGGTTGAGGATCTTTACCCAATACTGGATCGTCATAAGCTGTTCCTGGTGCTTTCATCGAGCGGAGGGCAGTACCTTTGACAGTTGGTACCAAAAGACCTTGGCCAATCAGCCAATCAGCCTCTTGTGCAGTCTGATTTTTGATCTTCTGTTTCACCAAAGAACCAAACACATCAGAAAACGATTCATTTAATGCCCCTGGTTCGCCATAGTACTGTAAACCAGCTTCATACTGGGTTATACCATGAGTTAGTTCATGTCCAATCACGTCAATTGATGTCGTGAAGCGTTGAAACAGTTCTCCGTCGCCATCACCATAAACCATTTGGTCGCCGTTCCAAAAGGCATTGTCATATTTAACGCCATAATGCACGGTGGAGTCTAAACGTAGTCCTTTGTCGTCAACAGAGTTGCGATCGAATATTTCATGAAACAAGTCATAAGTAGCACCAGCAGCATCGTAGGCTTCATTCACTGCTGCATCACTGCTAGGAGGATCTCCCTCACTCCGCACTAGTGTACCAGGGAGTTGCTGGCCATATTTTGCATCGTAAATGGTGCGACGTTTTTCACCCGGAGAAGGTGCAAATGAGACATTACCTACGACATTTCTCCGTCCCAGAAATTGCGCCGAAATATTTAATGTATGAAAAGCCCAAGTCCGTTGCTGGAGATTGCCATTCAGCACGACATTTTTAAGCATGTGGGGCGGGACAATACAACAAATCGGGCATCTTGAGTCAAGTGGATGCTCATACTCGAACCCGGCTGATTTCTTTTTATTTCGAGCCATCCAAAATATTCTCCTTTTAAAACTAAGTGATTCTTACAATGGCTTTAACTCCACTGGAGAAAGAAGCAGAAAAACGAATTTAAATCGCGTGTTTCTGTTATCTTTTCTGAAGAAAATTTTATCCTCTGTATTTTCGGATAGGTGTGTGAAGGATGGATAGTACCCTCATGGAGTACTTTTGATGTGGAAATATTGCTTTAAACAACAGAAGGACAGCTTAGATACCGCAAGTTTCAGCGAAAATCCTTGGTTGAGTTAGCAAAACCTCCTTCACAAACCTAACGCGCTTACATATTAGTTCTTATCAAGGGAAATAATGTTATTTATTGCTGTTTTGTTACCATAACGCTGCTAATCCTATAAATACCCTCTAGACCTAAACCGTCGAAAACTAAAGCTCAAGGCTAAATTTTAGCCTTGCCGCACCAGTAAGGTGTGTTAGCGATCGCGTAACGCACCAAACCCTCGATAATGAATGGTGTGTTACGAACTCCGTTCTAACACACCCTACAATCTAGACATCTCAATATTTTCAGAATTTCCTTCAAGGTAGTATTAGTAGTTAGTCACTACCGGATTTTTTACGGCGACATAGTAATAGTGGGTTGCATAAATCGCTTAATTTCACCACATGCAATATAAGACTTTCCATCAGGTGCTGTTTTGACTTCATCAACGACATAAAGCATTCCTTCTTCACGAACCGATCGCGGAAAACGCATATTCCAATCTGGTTCATATCCGTCGGAAACTACCCTAGCGCGTAACTTGCTGCCATCCTTGACACACTGAACAAGAATAGCATCATTTACAGTGTCAGTTGTGGGAAGGTCGGCAGCACTGGCAGGGCCTTTAGAGGCTTTGCCTGTGTACGCTACATTTGATTGTCTAGGAGCAACGAAGATATCTGTTGCGCCGGGTTGAGCAAAACGAGTGATATTGCCACGTACACGATAGAAAGTGCCTTCGCTTGAGAGTTCCAGTCCTTCAACAACGTACCTTGCTGCCTCAGCCCGAATGCTCCGGGGAAACTGGATATTTTTGGTTGAATCGTAGCCCTCAGATATGACTTTGATCCGTAATTTACCCCCTTCACGAACACAATGCAGTTCAACACCTGAACCAACTTCATTGACAACAGGCATTGCGTATACTTCATCACCAGCAGTCACACCTCGTCCCACCAGATCGTTGCGATTGCGGTTCATCGTCTGGTAAGACTGATCTCGCAATTCTTTACGTCCAGCATTACCGAGAGCTTTTTGAGCGATTCGACCCGCGAAATACTCAAGCTGATCGATCTCTTCAGCAATTTCAAAATTCTCGTTCAGCCCTTTATCCCGCAAATCTTTCACGACGGTACGGAGAATTTCTTCCGCTTGTTGGTGTTTGCCATGTTCAGCTAAATCGAGGGCAGTCTCTTTAGCTTTAGCGATGGTGAGGCGACTTAGTTCCAAAATGATATTGCTTGTAGAGGCAAAAGCTGCTTCCTCAACGGTGC
The DNA here is from genome assembly GCF_036919895.1 of Nostoc sp. Lineage (GTDB taxonomy): Bacteria > Cyanobacteriota > Cyanobacteriia > Cyanobacteriales > Nostocaceae > Nostoc. The sequence goes on along the minus strand of NZ_JBALBW010000079.1, from coordinate 8,059 downwards.
CAACTTTGGCGATGACATCTGCTGTGCCTGACACGCTTTGAATGAGGTCATTTTGGACAACATCGGCGCTGTAATGCAGTTTCATCACAGGTAACTCACCAACTTGAGCGCTTGATATCGCCAAACTTAAGCCGAGAAGTTTGTCTTCACCCTCGTAAAGCTCTCCCAAGGTAATGACAGCTTGACCAGCATCATTCTGGCTAACTTTAGCAAGACTTAAGGTATCAGCAAGGCTGACACCATCAGCCAACTCAAGTGTCACCTTGAGGTTTTGTCCCACAACTGCTCTCAGACTGTCTAGCTCAATACTAAAAACTTCAGTTGCATCATCAATGCTTTGAATAAAGTAAAAGTTGCCCGTGGCTGCTCTTGCCATACCAATTAGCAAATCTTCATTAAAACCCTGAGCAAAACCTAATGTAGTTGTGGTAATGCCTTCCTCAGCTTTTTGCGCTGATGTCGCCGTTAGTAGTTTGGGGTCTTGAATGCCCATGTTGGCGTGACCATCGGTAAGCAGAAGAACACGGTTTATTTTTTGCGGATCGAGTCGCGTTTTGACGTGTTCGCAGCCTTTGAGCCATCCCCCCGATAAGTTGGTAATACCGCCTGCTCTTACTTTGCGGATAGAATTTTTCAGTGTGGCTTTGTTAGTCACAGCTTGGGGTGGCACAACGCTGTCTATTTCATCGTCATAAACAACTACTGAGAGAATGTCATCTGGCTCCAGTTGATCTACCACAGACTCAGCAGCTTTGAGTGCATGATGTAAGGGAGCGCCTGCCATAGAGCCGGAACGGTCAATTACAAGAGAAAGGTTAAGGTTACGTCGGGGAGATTCAGCTATGTCAGCACGAAAACGTAGCAGAATATTAGTCTTTAATGAAGATCCCACGGGAAGAATAGACTGGTCAAATTCGTAACTTGTCTTAATCATTTTTTATATCCCTTAAAATTGTCTGTTATGAGCTACAAACCAGATGATGCTTGGATAGGAAGTACTTTATTTAGTGTACCCAGAAAATATTTTATTCAGTGTGAAAAATGTATTTAATGTAAAATTTTATAGTTTTGGCATCTCGTCAGTATCGGCAAAGCCCGTCCTTTTGAGAAAAGTTTGCTATCTACTAACTTTTCCCAACTACTGAAAGGCGATCGCACTGGTCACAATTGCGGGAAACTAAAAGCAGATCAATTAGGAAAGGAGAACCTAATGAGTTGGACTAAAGTTCTTGCAGTTGAAGCACTTTCCCCTGGTGCGCGAGAAGTGGTGAAAGTTGGCAACCGGAAAATTCTGCTTCTGAATCACGAAAATCAGCTTTATGCTGTAGATAATACCTGTCCTCACTTAAAATTACCGCTCAAAAGTGGCAAAATCAAAGATGGGGCAATTGTTTGTTCCTTCCATCACAGCGCTTTTGACCTGCGGACTGGTGAAGTACAAGACTGGTGTTCTTGGCCACCTGGTGTAGGTAAAGTACTCTCGTTGGTTTCACAACCAAAGGCGCTACCAGTGTTTCCTCTTCGTGTGGAAGAAGGCAGTATCTGGGTTGATGTGCAAGAGGAATAGCACCCTCTTTGAATTTACTGCTATTAGGTAAATATCTGAAGTTACACTTTTGCCAACATTTTGCCTATAGCGTGCGATCGTTTGTATGCAATAACGGAGGCTTGACAAAAGTAACCTCCGCTTCCATCGTTTGCTCTAATCCTTATTTTATCAATATAGCCCAGGATAAGAGCATCTCAATTAGGCTATATCAGCCTTTTAATAGTTAAGCAATATAAAACCCCAGCTAAACTTATTAGCTGGGGTTTTTTCACAATTCACCTAAATCTTTCCTAGCAAAATAAGCAGCTTTAAAAAGATACCTCACCAGGTAGTGCCGTACCCCTACGGATGTACCTCACGTAAACGAGAACCCTATACAAGCATAGATCGTTTCTAAGATTGTACTAAATGTCACATTATTCCTCACCGTAAACGATATAATCTTGCAAGTGGGCAAGATTATTTTGAGACATTACTTCGTTAAGAGTTTTTTACTCACAGCATTTCCAGTTAGAGGCTCTTAACAACGTTTAGAAAGGTTTTGGCTGAAGTTGACACCAATACCTGGCGCTGAAGTATGGTGGTAAGGGATGATGATTTTCTTTGCAATCTTGTAAAATAATTTGGTTCTTTGATTTAATATTCGGTTTTTTTCAACAATTTATTCATGATATGGATGCTCAAAAAATAAAAATTTTATTAGTTGATGATAACTTAGAGAATTTACATTTTTTATCAGACATCCTTCAACATCAAGGTTATGAGGTGCAAAGTGCCATATCTGGACAATTGGCAATCAATATAGCGCTTACTTCCTCGCCTGATTTATTTTTGCTAAACGTTTCCATATCAGAGATGAATGGTGATGAAATTTGTCGATATTTGGAAAACCAGGATATTCCGATAATTATTTTCGGTGTTTTAAATGAATTATCTGAAGAACTCAAACTTTTTGATTTATGCGATGTTGACTATATTACTCAACCATTCAAAACTCAAGAAGTTTTATTACGTATTCAAAATCAATTGACTCTCCAAAAACTGAAAAAACAGTTAAAAGAACAAAACGCCAGACTGCAACAGGAGATTCAAGAACGTCAACGGATTGCTGTTGAGTTAAATATTCGCAACAAACAAATAGAAGAAATTTTCAAAAAAATTCCCGTTAACCTTGGGAAAGCCTTTTGTAGAGAAGTTTACCAAAGCGAACGCCTTTTAGTCGAAGCCGCCCTCAAAAAGAGTGAAAGTCAGTATCGCCACCTAGTGGAGACATCCCAGGATATGATCTGGTCGGTGGATATTGATGGATTAATTACCTTTGTCAACCCAGCAGTTAAGCAGATTTATGGCTACGAACCCCAGGAAATGATTGGGCGGCCCTGGACTGATTTCATCTCGCCAAAACAAATTGCTCAAGATAAAGTAGCCTTTGAGCGTGTTTTACAGGGAAAGTCGCTCTTTCAGCATGAAACTACCTGTGTAGCTAAAGATGGTAGTTTGCTTTATTTAATGTTTAATGCGATCGCATTACGCAACGAAGAAGGTTTAGTTATAGGCATGACAGGCACTGCTAGTAATATTACACAGCGTCGAGGTGTAGAAAAATTGCTCCAAGAAAGCGCGATTAAGCTCCGCAATCATAACCTAGTGCTAACCCAACTGGCACAAAATCAGACGCTTTATCAGGGTGACTTGAAAGCAGCTTTAAGTAAAATTACAGAAACAGCCGTCAAAAATATTGGAATGGAACGAGCCAGTGTCTGGTTGTATGACGAAACAGGCTTGAAAATCCAGTGTTTTGACCTATTTGAAGGCAGTCGCAATCAACATAGCGAAGGATTGTTGTTATCAGCAGCAGACTATCCAGTTTATTTTGCCGCTTTGCAACAAGACCAAGCGATCGCCACAGATGATGCTTATCAAGATCCTAGAATTGGAGAATTTTCTGCATCTTACTCAAGATTAAACATTACTTCCGTACTTGATACACCCATTCGGCTGGAGGGTAAAACCGTAGGAGTATTATGTATGGAGGCTGTGGGAGTTGCTCATCATTGGACTTTAGAAGACCAAAACTTCGCTCGCTCTCTAGGTAATTTAGCCTCTCTGGTATTGGAAGCAATAGAACGCCAACGGGCTGAAGCAGCGCGACGGGCTTCTGAAGAAAAGTTAGCATCAGCTTTTCGGTCATCTCCCGATCCAATTGCCTTAATTACTCTTCCCCACAAACACTATATTGAAGTTAACGACAGCTTTTGTCGGTTTTTTGGTTATTCTCGTTCTCAAGTGATCGATCGCACCGATGAAGAATTGAATATTTGGGCGAATCCAGAAGAATATAATTTCCTTGCCCGAATATTGCAAAAAAGCAAAGCCATCCGTAACTATGAGGTCGATGTCTGCACTTGTTCAGGAGAAATTAAGACAACATTGTTGAGTGCGGAAATGATCGAGATTGATGGGCAATGTTATGTACTCGGTACAGCGAAAGATATTACTGAACGCAAGCAGGCAGAAAATGAAAGCCGTTTGTTACTATTGACAACCCAAGCGATCGCTCGCGCCAATGATGTCAATAGCGCATTAGCCCTAGTATTGCGCTTAATTTGTCACACCATTGGCTGGGATTTTGGTGAAGCATGGATACCTAATGAAGATGGTACTGTTTTAGAACATAGTCTCGGCTGGTACGGAGAAGAAAGCAGTTTAGAAGAATTTTGTCGCCAAAGCCAAACCGTAAAATTTCCTCTAGGAGTGGGACTACCAGGAAGAGTTTGGCAAAATCAGCAGCCAGAATGGATAGAAGATGTTTCGCAAGTTACAGAACCAATTTTTTTGCGATCGCAAGAAGCAGCCAAGGTAGGATTGAAAGCTGGTTTTGGTGTTCCCATATTGGCTGGAAAGCAAGTATTATCTGTTTTGGTGTTTTTTAAACGTAGTTCAGTATTGGTGGATAGACGTTTGCTTTTACTAGTCAATGCTGTTGCTGCTCAGTTAGGTGGATTGATTGAGCGCAAAACCCTAGAACAAGAACTAGCACTCAGAGAAGCCCGCCTCAATGCCTTTTTTCGCAGCGCTCCCGTCGGCATGAATATTGTAGATAACCAGCTGCGGTTTGTGCAAATCAACCAACCCCTGGCAGAAATTAATGGACTATCCCAGCAAGATCATATTGGCAAAACCATTCATGAAGTCTTGCCCCATATCGCCCCCTTAATGCAACCAATTTATCAACAAGTTCTGTTAACTGGTCAACCCATTCTCAATCAAGAATTAAGCGCCGCATCAATTAAACAACCAGATATTATCCGCCACTTCTTAGCTTCTTATTTTCCGATTCCTGGTGAAGACGATCGCCCCTCTGGTGTCGGCACGGTTTTAGTAGAAATTAGCGAACTGCAAGCAGCGCTACGCGAACGCAAACACGTCGAACAAGAACTGCGTTTAGCTAACGAACGCCTCCAATATCTGCTCACCTCTAGCCCTGTGGTGATTTATAGCAGCAAAAAAACATCAGGCAAGTTTAGCACTACTTTTATTAGTGAGAACGTTAAGGCAATGGTTGGCTACGAAGCGCGGGAATTTCTCGAAAATCCCAATTTCTGGCTCCATCATGTCCATCCAGAAGATGTTGAACTGATCTCAGAAAAATTTTCTCAGTTGGTTGAGCAGGAGTATAATTCTTATGAATACCAATGGTTACACGCTGACGGAACTTATCACTGGTTTTACGAAAAGATGAGGTTAATCCGTGACGAAACTGGTAAACCTATAGAATGCGTTGGTTATTGGGCAGACATCAACGAGGCTAAACTGGCGGAATTAGCTTTGCAGTCAGGTAGGCAGCAATATAAACTTTTAGCAGAAGCTTCACCAGTTTGTATATTTCATACTGATGCAGATTGCAATGTCTTATATTTTAATCAACGCTGGAGTGAGATTACTGGATGCAGTATAGAAGAGTCTCTGGGAAAAGGTTGGAAAAAAGCCGTACATCCAAACGATCTCGACCAGCTATTGTTGATATGGAATCAAGCAAGAACTGCTAAAGCCACATATAAGTACGAACATCGCTTTTTGCGTAATGATAATACAGTTGTCTGGGTAATTTGTCAGGCTTTACCAGAATTTCGAGATGATGGAGAAATCAAAGGCTACATCGGTACTATTACAGATATTACCGAGAGAAAATTGGCAGAAGAAGCCCTGCGTGAGAGTGCCGAACGGGAAAGAGCGATCGCCCAAGTTATTCAAAGGATGCGCCAAACACTGGATTTAGAGACTATATTTGCAGCTACAACCCAAGAATTACGGCAAGTACTCAATTGCGATCGGGTTGTTGTCTATCGTTTCAATCCCCAATGGAATGGCGAATTTGTCTCCGAGTCTGTGGGTAATGGTTGGATTTCTTTGATAGAAGAACACAACAATGACCCTAATCTCACAGAAGGTGTCTTACAAAACGATCGTTGCCTAGCAAAAATCTTGGATAGCGTGGATAACCATCTGGAAGATCCTGATCTGCAAGCAACCCAAGGTGCAAGTTTCCGCAGTGTCTCAGACATTTACAACGCTGAGTTTCATCCTTCTTACATCAGCCTTTTAGAACGCTTTCAAGCAAAAGCCTACATTATTGTCCCAATATTATATGGTACTCAGCTTTGGGGATTACTAGCGAGTTATCAAAATTCTGCTCCCCGGCAATGGAAACCAGGAGAAATCAACATCGTAGTTCAAATTGGCAATCAGTTGGGTGTTGCTCTACAGCAAGCACAATTGCTCGCCCAAACTCAAAGGCAGTCACAAGCATTGCAAGAAGCTGCGATCGCTGCTGATGCTGCAAACCGCGCCAAAAGCGAATTCCTTGCCAACATGAGCCACGAACTACGTACCCCACTCAACGCCATCCTTGGTTTTACCCAAGTCATGAGCCACGATCGGGCTTTATCTACTGAACATCAGCAAAATCTAGCAATCATCAATCGGGCTGGCGAACATCTCCTCAGCTTAATCAACGACATTTTGGAAATGTCTAAAATTGAAGCTGGTAGAATCACATTAAACCTCAACAGCTTTGACTTAATTCGCCTCTTAGAAAATCTCGAAGAGATGTTGCGCTTTCGTGCTACGTCCAAAGGATTAGAATTAGTATTTGAATATACATCTCACCTTCCTCAGTACATCCAAGTTGATGAAAGCAAACTGCGTCAAGTCTTGCTTAACCTCTTAGGAAATGCAATCAAATTTACCGATACAGGAAGAGTTATATTACGGGTGGGGATTGGGACTGGGGACTGGGGAGCAGGGGAGAAGGGGGCAGGGAGCAGGGAGCAGGGAGCAGGGGAGCAGGGAGCAGGGGAGCAGGGGACAATACCCAATGCCCAATTCTTAATCTTCGAGGTTACGGATACTGGCCGCGGTATAGCCCCACAAGAAATTGACTTGTTGTTTGAAGCTTTTGGGCAAACTGAAACTGGAAGAAAATCGCAACAGGGAACAGGATTAGGTTTAGCAATTAGCCGCAAATATGTGCAATTAATGGGGGGAAATATTAGTGTTACCAGCATTATTGGTGAGGGAAGTAAATTTGCCTTTGATATTCAAATTAGTTTATCCGCAGCCAGCGAAATCCAGATTAAGCAAATTAGACGGCAAGTTCTGAGTTTAGCACCAGATCAAAGCGAATATCGGATCTTGGTGGTTGATGACTCCATAGACAGCCGTTTAGTGCTAGTGAAAATTCTGACATCTATCGGCTTTGTAGTCCAGGAAGCGGCAAATGGTACCGAAGCGATCGCACTTTGGCAGAAATGGCAACCACAGCTAATTTTAATGGATATGCGGATGCCAATTATGGACGGCTACGAAGCCACACAAATTATTAAAGCTAGAGAAGAAACCTCAATCTCAAATTGTCAGACTATTATTATTGCCTTAACGGCTAATGCCTTTGAAGAGCAGCGAGAGGCAATGATTAAAGCAGGTTGTGATGATTATATTAACAAGCCTTTCCGCGAGGAAAAATTATTAGAAAAGTTGAGCGAATATTTAGGAGTTGAATATCTTTATCAAGAAGATAAATATCAGATAACAAACTCAAAACAACGAATAACAGAATCAATCTTAAAGCTTGCAGATTTAGTGCCTATGTTATCTGAAATGTCCCCTGAATGGGTGAACCAGTTGTATACCGCCGCAGCCCAATGTAGCGATGACTTAATTTTAGAATTGATTGAGCAAATCCCTTCAGAAAATGAGGAACTGCAAAATTTTATTAATAATTTAGCTCATGAATTTCAATTTGAAAAAATTATGGAATTGACTAATACAGCACTTCCGGCAGCTTTAAGGTGTACCTCATAGCTGCCGGAAGTGCTGTATTTAACAATAGCGAGAGAGCAGCCAGAGCGGATGTAGGTATGGTTTTGGGACGAGAGCGGTTTCAGTTTACGCGTGATTCGCCGCAAAAACTGGGGTAAGCGAGGACGGCGTAAAAATCTTACAGGTCAA
>NZ_JBALBW010000078.1:0-108155 GCF_036919895.1 Nostoc sp. | reverse complement strand
AATGCACGAGCGCAATGCTCACAACTTCCCTCTAGATTTGGCTGCTGGGGATCTTGCTCCTGTTGCTCTTTCCGCTCCTGCTATCAACGGTTAATCCGGTTAATGATAATCTGAAATACTTTACGATTATCTGTAAGTAAAAGACGCTCTCCCGAAAGGGAGGGCGTTTTTGCATTGGTTAACGTTCATTACTTCAGAATTTAGGCAATAATTATCAAAAAGTAAATTTTACGGGTAATAATTGCTAGCAGCGCAGATAATTGCCTCAAAGCTCAACTATAAGGAGAAGCCAAGAATGATTTTACACCGTGGGCGTAGGGTAGTAGCTGCTTTATTGCTGTCAGTGGTACTACTTACAACCGCCTGTACTCCAAAAACACCTGGACGTTTTGACCAGGTACAAAAAGAAAGCACTCAACAAAAAAGCGGCCAAGGGGTTGCTAAAACAGCAACTCAGGGTAGCGAATTTAATAAACTTTTCCCAGAAGGTGGTGATGGCTACCAGCGTGTCTATACCCAAGAGAAAAAAGGCTTTGCAGAAGCGAAGTTGAAAAAAGGCGGTAAAGAACTAGCGTTGCTATCTATTTCTGATACTACAAGTACACCTGGTGCAGCAGCAAAGTTCTCAAAGAGTAGCAAAAAAATTGGCGGTTATCCCGCAATCGAAGTTGGGAAGACGCAAACCGCAATTTTGGTAGGTAAGTACCAAGTAAAAGTACTTTCCCGCGATCCGTCATTTAAAGCTAGCGATCGCGCCGATTGGATAGAGAAGTTTAATCTGAATCGTCTGGCTAGCCTCAAATAAGCCGGATACTCGACATTGAAGATAATAAAATCTAAGCAAGGAGATTTTTGTGAGCAAATCGATTTTTGAATTGGTAGATCAACTACCAACTGGTGGATTAACTGTTTCTATGTTGAAGTCCCTTGATTTTGTTGCTCCTGGAGAGTGGCAAAATACCGTCGGCTTTGTCAATACTATTAAGACTGTTACAGGCGAAGACGACGAAGATTTAATTCAGCAAATTGGCGAAAGAGCGATTTATCTATTCAACGACAAGTCCCAAGGATACCAAACAGCTTTGTGGCTATATCAAACCGTTGATAATACAGATAAAGCCCTTGGTGCAGCCGCTTTAGCTAACAAAGTTAGTGAAAAAATCCCTTTATTGGGTTTTTTAAACTCTGTCACTCCCAAACCAGACAAAGCCCAAACCATCGATCTGACATTAAAATTAGTGGCTGAGTTGGTGGCTTTTTGCCAAATTAACGGTATTCCTGGAGATAGTATTGGTGATTTTGTCGCCTCTTTAGGTGAATATAGTGGTGAGTCACTCATCCGCATGGTGGCGTTAGTTTGCGTTGATGGTTTGATTCCTCTGGGGCCAGACTTCATCAGCAAAGCAATATCTGGACTTAATCAAACCAATCCACAGGAGTTAGAACAGAACTCGACTTTCCAAAGCATCAAAGATGTGATTCCAGGGAGCAATGCTGGTAGTAAACTCAACTTTATCGGCGAAAGCTTTGACTCAGTTAAAGGTTGGATGAGTGGTATTGTCAGTGCGAATAATTTAACGCCAGAAAAAGTAGTTGGCAATTTGCAAAGTTTTGTCGCTATTGCCGATGACAAGTTAGACTATCTGGCGGCGTTCCTAGATGTAGCAACGAATTATTATGAACACACTGGCACGCAAACTTTAGCACGTCGCTTGATTGAACGGGCGATAGCTGAGATTTAGATTGATTGGGAAAGTGGGAAATAGGGAGTGATGGGAAAAATAACCAATTCCCAATTCCCAATTCCCATTAGGGTAAATGCAAATCTGCTGCGATCGCATACAAGTAAGGTTGAAAAATAGCCAAGTCTTCTAGTTTATCAAACTTACCCGTTTGCGTACCTGTGTCAAATGCAGTGGTAATTACATAAAGTTTAGTACCATCAAAAGCAACATGACCGATATGTTGCTCTTGTACTCCACCTTTTTGCTTAATTCCAGCGAACCCATAGCGGATTCCCTGAAGCTTACCAATGGGTACTGCTTGCGGTGGGTAGGCTGAGAAAGTAATCTCTTTGCCATATTCACTCTGACGATCTTTTGCAAAAGCAGTGTAGTGGTCTGTAACCCAAGCTTTGAGTGCTGGTAATACCTGGTTTTGATACTTAGGACTTTGATAATCCACTTGGGAACCAATTGGAATATTATCTGCTACAAGTTTCTTTCGGAAATCCTCATTGTTTGCTAATGGGTAAACGTTAATCTCAACTGTACCCAAACGTTCCCCTTTGGAGGAGATACACAATAACGGTGCATTTCCTTCACAAGGGGCAACTTGCCAGTTAGTTGGAGCAGCAGCGTTTCCCAGTATTTTCTGCCAGATATTTCCCTCTTTTGAGTTGGCAAGTTTGGCAACAGTCGGAGGTTTTACCGCTTTGGGTGGAAAAAATTGGGGAATAACAAATTTTGCTCCCACAGGTATCGACACTACCAAAATAGAACCTAGTAATAAATGATAAAGTCGTAACATTTTTTCAAAATCCAGAGCCAATGATTGCAGACTAACGATATCTACAATACTTTATGGGTATAAAGGAAGAATACATTTATATTGCTGCGAGTTCCGCAAATGGAACTCAACAAACTATAGCGCTTCTTTATGCCTAATTTTTGTGTTTCGCTGGAGGTATGGCAATAATGAAGAGATCCTGGCTGCATGTAAAAGCAAATTAAAAAATATTCACCCTCAAATGCGCCATTAGCTGCGATCGAACTGTGCTAGAATTTTTTCTGCTTCCTGGCACAGGGCTTCGTGATATTCACCATTACTAGCTAGCAAACCTCCCCATTGATTGATATCACCAGTGTTATACTGCAACGGAGTCCCATCAAAATGCGTAAACTTACCACCAGCTTCTGTTAGAATCAGTTCTGGGGCTGCTATATCCCAGTCTTTGGGCGCAGACTTACCAGAAAGGGAAATATAGATATCTGCTTGTTGCTCGACAATGGTGGCGATTTTGCAGCCTACACTACCCACACCTTTCTGATTTTGACAGGGTAAATTTTGGAGCAAGTAATCTAATCGTTGGTTGCGGTGAGAGCGGCTAACGACTAAAGTTAAATCTTCAACTCGTTTACCTAACGACACTTGTAAAGGAATAGAGCGATCGCGGGTTTCTACAAATGCTCCCCCACCTTTGGTAGCATAATATAACTTTTCTGCCTCTGGTACTGCCACCACTGCCAATACTGGGCGTGTTTCCTTGACTAAAGCAATGTGAACTGCATAGTCACCAGTTTTTTCGATAAAGTCTCGCGTACCATCTAAAGGATCAATTATCCATACCCAAGGCAAAGAAGAGTGTGCGCCTGTACTTGGCAATTGATAAGTTTCTTCGCTGATGTAAGCAAAATCTTCATTACCCAAACTTGCTTGTAGCTTCTGCAAAATATATTGACTCACAGCTACATCGGCAACGGTAACAGGCTCATTCTGTTTATATTGAACATCTAAATTAGGATCTTTTGCGGTGCCGTGGTAATACGATCGCAGTATATCTGCTGCGCCCCAACCGATCTCACGGGCGATCGCTAATATTTCTTGTAAATCTTTCATTAATTTAGCCCAATTAAAAATATGTATAATATGAGTAGAGGCGCACTTTGCGATCTAACAGTCTTAAAATTACGAATTATTTTAAATCCATCCAGCGCCGAGTCCCAAAAAATTTGCAGGAATCAGCTGCAATATTAGCTGCTAGCGCCAGTGTATCAGTAAAACTTTCCCGTAAAATGTAATCACAAAAAGCACCGTGGAAAATATCTCCAGCCCCCAATGTATCAACCGCTTGAATCAGTGGAATATCTACGATACCAGTTTTAGTGCTACTCAAGTATTCAATTGGTTTTTGCCCGTGGGTAATGGCGATGTGAGCAATGTTAAATTCGCTCAGATAAGCAAAAACGTCTTCTCCAGTCTGGCAATTAGGGGGATAAAAATTAGCTGAACAGATGGCATAATCCACAAACGGTAGAATTTCCTCAAATCCAGGTTTCCAACTACCACCATCAATTACTATTGGGATATTCTTAGCTTTAGCCATTTTAGCTATAGAATAACCAACAGCAATTTGATGTCCATCAATCAGTACTATATCGACATTTGATAAAATATCTGGCGGGATAGATGCTTCGCTGGCTGGAGTTTTGACAGCATTGATGGAAACCACAGCCCGTTCACCTGTGGCTTGGGTGACAATGATTGAGGAGACAGGCGGTGCTAAATCAGTGGTAGGCTCAAGGTCTGCGATCGCAACTTGGTAATTTGCCAAATCATCTCGGATTAGCTGCGTCATTGGGTGAGAACCAACTACACCTAAGACTGTAGCCTGATTACCTAAATAACTGAAAGTTACAGCCGCGTTAGTTGCTGGGCCACCTGCCGCTACAGTATAGTCAGTAGCGACAATCTTTTGATTATTCTTAGGGGCAGAGTCGGCAAGGTAAATCAAATCCAAGGTTACTAAACCCACAAATAACCCCCGATCTAATTTTGGATTTTGGATTTTAGATTTTGGATTAGTCATCATATATTTTCCTATAGGTGCATAAATTCTTATTTTTAACTCATAACTCCTAACTCTCCCTAATGCAAACCGATCCAAAACCAGGAACACTTTATGTTGTCGGCACACCAATTGGTAATCTGGAAGATATAACCTTTCGGGCGGTGCGAATTTTGCAGACTGTAGATATTATTGCTGCGGAAGACACCCGTCATACAGGGAAGCTGCTACAACATTTTCAAGTTAAGACTCCCCAAGTGAGTTACCACGAACACAATCGTACCAGTCGCATTCCAGAATTATTAGAGCATTTAATTAACAATAAAGCGATCGCTCTTGTGAGTGATGCTGGAATGCCAGGTATTTCCGATCCGGGATATGAACTGGTGAAAGCTTGTATAGAGGCGGGGATTTCCGTAGTTCCCATTCCTGGCGCTAGTGCAGCAATTACCGCTTTGAGTGCGGCTGGATTACCAACGAATCGATTTGTCTTTGAAGGCTTTCTCCCGGCGAAAACTCAACAGAGACAAGAACACTTAGAATCTCTGCAAACAGAATCTCGCACATTGATTTTCTATGAATCGCCCCATCGCTTGCGAGATACTTTGCAAGACTTAGCAGAAGTTTGGGGAAGCGATCGCCAAATTGTGCTGGGGCGAGAGTTAACAAAATTGTATGAAGAATTTTGGCGGGGGACAATTGCCGAGGCGATCGCTCACTACAGCCAACGAGAACCCCAAGGTGAATATACATTAGTAGTGGCAGGAATTCCAGCCAATCAGCCCCAATTGACAGAAGAGGAGTTGAAAGCCGAATTGAAAGAGTTAATTAGTCAGGGAATATCGCGATCGCAAGCTAGCCGTCAGTTAGCAAAATTTACCTCCCTTCCCCGTCGCCAACTCTATCAACTAGCTCTTTCCATAGTCCTGACTCCTGAGTTGTGAGCAGCTAATACCACTTAAACATCCTCTGAGTTTATATTTTGTAATCGATCTTGCACCAATCTGAATTATGGGATTTAGTCACTCAGTATTGAATCTAAAACCATTAGTTTAGCGATAAAGTTCAATAAAAAGAATGTAGCTTTATTGCACTTGTGTTAACTAAATCTGGGTTTATACAGAGAGGTGCAAGACATGAGTAAATTAACTACTTTCAGCGTTCCATAAATCATCTATCGGTTCTCAATAATTACAGAGATGATGTAGAAAATGCCAGTCAGTTAAACAGTAAATATGCAACTACAAAAAAATCCAGACAATTACCTGCACTGTTTGGATATTGGGATTTGTCGGTCTGCTAACAGATATTAACTCTGAGATGATTCATTCTGTGTTGCCCTTATTTCTGGCATCAGTTTTAGAGGTAGATGTGTTAACTGTGGGTATCATCGAAGCCATTGCTATATATTATATATATGCATATATATGCTGTGCTTTATCCATAATTCTTTGTGAGCAAGCTTTTTAAGACTTAATTGTAAAAGTTAGATGTAGATAAGCTACCACAAAACTTGCTTGCGCGATAATAGATATAAACTACGAAAAGTTACGTTGCCATAGCATTGTAGCTGCCTATTCTCATCTCTAATATTACTAAAATTATAATTATAATGTTATACAAGAATTTAAATATCATCACAAAAGTATCTGCTAATCTCCTCTGTAAGCTTTTAGGACAGCCTAGTGTTAGTAATTTAGAAAGTAAACTGCACGATCAACACGTTCAAATTCAGCAGATAGAAGAGCAAGAAAGGGCGCTTTACCGAGTTATTAGTAAAATCCGAGCTTCTCTTGAGTTAGAAACAATTTTTCGTACAGCTACTAAGGAAACTTGCAAGTTGCTCCGCGTCGAGCGGATTGCTGTCTATCGTTTCCATGAAAACTGGGGTGGAGAATTTGTCAGCGACTTCGAGTTTGCAGAGACTGGATGGGATGATGTCGAGACATTAGGAAAAAATACAGTTTGGAATGACTCTTACCTCCAAGAACATCAAGGTGGACGGTATCGTAATAATGAAACTTTAGTTGCTTCAGATGTCTATACAATAGGCTTGTCTCAATGCCATTTAGAAATTTTAGAACAGTTCCATATTCGAGCTTATGCAACTGCACCAATTTTTGTTGGAAAAAAATTGTGGGGAGTGCTTGCTGCTTATCAGCACTCACAACCACACGAATGGAAAAAATTAGAAATTCAATTTCTGTCTCAGATTGCAACGCAGTTAGGATTTGCAGTTAAACAAGCAGAATTTTTAGCTCAAGCAGAACAAAAAGCCGCAGAACTGTATAAAGCGAATCAGCAACAGAATATTCTGTTTAATTTAGTTGCTGAAATTCGTGAATCTCTTAATCTAGACACCTTGTTTAAAACTACTGCACGAGAAATTCGGAAAGCTCTCCGTAGCGATCGCGTCAGTATCTTTCGATTTGACCCGGAATCGAACTATACTTCTGGGGAATTTGTCTGCGAGAATGTATTGCCTGACTACGATTCTATGATCGCCATCAAAGTAAAGGATGGTTGTTTTGGTGAAAAATATGCAGATCCTTATCACCAAGGGCGGATACAGGTATTATCAGATATTTATCAAGCTGGGCTAAAGGATTGTCACCTGCAACTGTTAGAGCAATTTCAAATCAAGGCGCAAATTGTTGCACCTCTAATGAAAGGAAAAACCTTATGGGGGTTACTATGTGTTCATCAGTGCCGTTGTCCGCGCAAATGGAAAACATCTGAAATTCAATTTATCCGACAGTTAGGTGCTCAGTTTAATGTCGCTTTAGAACATTCCGAATTATTAGAGCAATCCCGCTCTCAAGCTAATCAACTTGCTCAAGCGAACCATGCTTTAGAAGTTGCAAACTCTCAGCTAGAAAAAATCAGTAACCTAGATGCTTTAACCCAAATCGCAAATCGTCATTGTTTTAATGAATTTTTAGAGCAGGAATGGAATCGACTAAGACTAACAGAAAAATTTTTATCTTTAGTTCTATTTGATATTGATTATTTTAAGGATTATAACGATTCTTATGGACACCTAGCTGGAGATGAGTGCTTAATACAAGTTGCTCGTGCAGCCCAAGCTGCATTAAAGCGTCCTACCGATCTACTAGCTCGTTATGGTGGTGAAGAATTTATTGTCATTTTGCCAAACACGAGCGAATCAGGTGCGATTAAACTGACTAGGTTGATTCAAAATTCTATTCAAGAATTAAAGATTCCCCATAAGAAGAATAATAACTTTAAATATTTTGTGACCGTCAGTTTAGGTGTTGCGACTCAAAAACCAACAGCTAAAAGTTCAGCTCAAGATTTGATTAACGCAGCCGACAAAGCTTTGTATAAAGCTAAAGAACAAGGACGTAATAGGTGGGTTTGTGCTGCAAAACTCTAAATCTGGGGGGTAGATTGCTGAGAGCGACTTTAGCGCTACCCAGCAATAAAAGAGTTCCCAGGCACTAATGCCAACAAGCAATCAGTTGTGATTTTTTTGCCTCACTCGGAACTCATTTTCGGCTTGATGTATGCGATCGCATGTTTCCAAACAGTAGTTTGGTGACTGTTTTCATCCGCAAGAGAGATACACTGTGGGTCTTGCCATAAAACCTTCCCTGTCAGTACATCGCCAGTCAGCAGCTTTAATTCCACTGGCGTTGTTTGTTTAATCAGGTTTTGGACTTGTCTAATACTGGGTAAAGTGGTGTCAAATTCGGTAAGCATTTTTAGTAAAGATGAACCTACAAGGCAAAATAAAGAGTAACTAATCCTTGATAATTCATCCTTGAAGAAATGGCAATCGAATTTACTAAGTATCATGGTCTAGGCAACGATTTTATTCTGATTGACAATCGCTCGTCATCAGTGCCTGTAGTGACTCCAGAGCAAGCCATCAAGGTGTGCGATCGCCATTTTGGTATCGGTGCTGATGGTGTTATTTTTGCCCTACCTGGAGAAAACGGCACTGACTACACCATGCGGATTTTTAATTCCGATGGTTCAGAACCAGAAATGTGTGGCAATGGCATTCGCTGTTTAGCTGGCTTTTTGGCAGATTTAGAAGGCGAATCCCGGAATAAAGATTCATATCGCATTCATACTTTGGGTGGCGTAATGACTCCCCAACTCTTATCTGATGGTCTAGTTAAAGTAGATATGGGTTTACCCAGATTACTGGCTGGCGAAATTCCGACTAATCTTGCACCTGCTCAAGAAAAAGTAATTTCTCAGCCGTTGGAGGTGGCGGGACAAACTTGGGAAGTCACCTGTGTAAATATGGGGAATCCGCACTGCATTATTTTTGTAGAAGATGTATCAGCAATTGAGTTAGAAAGCATCGGCCCTAAATTTGAGCATCACCCAGCTTTTCCCCAACGCATAAATACCGAATTTATTCAAGTGGTACGCCGTGATTATTTGAAAATGCGGGTTTGGGAAAGGGGGGCTGGGATTACATTAGCTTGCGGAACTGGTGCTTGTGCTTCCTTGGTGGCTGGAGTATTAACCGGGAAATGCGATCGCACCGCCACTATAGAATTACCAGGTGGCCCCTTACAAATTGAATGGTCAGAAGTAGACCAACGGGTTTACATGACAGGCCCGGCTGAGAGGGTATTCACTGGGAAACTATAACCAACTTCCCATTGATGTTACGCAAGTAGCAAACTTATTTCGAGTTTAGTATAGCCTTCCTTAAAAAGGGGGAAGAATCAAAGTCCCCCTTTTTAAGCTATCCATTATAAACATCTTTCTTAACAGAAAGTTTGAGAGAAGCCAGAAGTTGTGTATTGTCTATATCAAGAGGTGGAAACATACCTTAGTCAGCAAATGGAACAATGGATCGCACAAGAACTAGAAAGAACCGAATAAGGAAGGGTTCTGGTTGTGTCTTCTTTTCCTTGCTAATGGAAACTCACATTCTATATCATTTATCAATGCGTAAGTCCTACTGATGATTTTTTTGTCTGAATCCTCTACTACATAACTGCTTACTTCTGTCAAGTTTTCTGTTAAGAAAGATGTTTATAATGGATAGCTTAAAAAAGAGGGGTTAGGGGGGATCAATAAGTGCCTAAAATCACAGCTAAATACTTTTCAAACAACCTCTTAGATCGTTAGCGATCGCTGAATAATAGTGAAAAAATCAAACTTAAATGCCTGAAAATTCATACCCGTATTTAATTACTTCTGTCAATGCGTAAGTCTTAAACATAAGACTTTTGACTTCCGCGCAGAGGTACTAGTCTCTTTTTTATATGTTCTGGTGTAATTAGTTCATGACTGTTGCTTAGATACCAAATCTTGATATATCTTTAGCATCCGCTTTTGTAAAATTGCCTCATCATACTGCTCGACAATAACTTGCCGTGCTTGTGCAAGATGTGCTTGTCGCTCTTGGGTGGGTTGATTGACGACTTTGATCATTGCCTCTGCTAAAGCATCTGGGTTTTCAGGTTCTACCAAAGTACAAAATTCTTCAACGAACGTACCCCGATAAGCTAATAAATCACAGGTAATCACCGGGCGTTCGCAAGCAACAGCTTCAATGAGTGTCGAAGGAAAGGCATCGCTGGCAGGATAATTGATAATTACATCTGCTAAGTTGTGGACTGTAGGCATTAGACTGTAAGGTAGACCAGGCATCCAGCGTAGGTTGTCTAATAAGCCAAGTTCTTCTGCTTGGTTGCGGATGTTTTCGTAAATAGCTACCGCTTCCTTACCACCGGCACGCCCTAACTTTAAAAAGAGAAGTATCGTCGGTTTGGTGAATTGAGGAAAAGCCTGTGCATAGGCTGCAAATATCTGCTCATGATTGTACACTTTAGCCCAGCCACGGGGCGAAAGCAGAATTGTGGCTGCTTCGTTAATCTTCAATACTTCCCGCCGCCACTTTGGTAAATCCTTGGTGACTCCAGAGCGAAAATGTTGGGGGTTTGCCCCTAGAGGAATTAATTCTACCCGTTGATCAGAGTTCAGGAGTGCTTTAGATTTCTCTATCAAACTAGGTGTCTCTACAATCAGCACACCAGTATTCTTAAATACTTGGCTAACCCGATCTTTCTGTTTGCTTTGTTCCCTTTCTGGTTGTAGTAGATGATTTAAAAAGCCCCAAGCAGAGACAACAAGAGGACTTAGATTCGCTAGGGCGCAACACTGGGCGTGCCAGCCAATGGCATGGACATGGATAATATCAGGCTGGAATTCCTCTACAAGTTTACGTAACGGCTCCGCCATTTCCTCAGCCATCTGTTCTTCATGAGGGTAGGTGTCGGTAAACTCCTCTAGATACTTTCGCCAAACAGTGGGGAAATAGCGGTAGTTTTTAGGAGCTTCGGTTTCATAGGGGTCTACATCTCCTAGTAGCCAAACTTCATAACCTGCTTTGACTACCCAATCTAAGGGTCTTGTCAAGGCAACGCCCCCAGCACCAATCATCAGTACACGCATAATTTGATTATTTACGTTAAGAATCAGTAATTTCCACTAGTCCAGCTTTGACTAATTTCTCAATAAACTTGAACAAATCTTGTTTTAACCTCTCTGGCTCTACCTCATACTCTTTTAGCAAGGTGTCATAAGCTGTCTGGATAGAATCTGACTCAGTTAGCAGAAAAAATATTTTTGTACCAACTTCGTTTTGACTAAAATATTCTTCGCTTTGTAGATTCAACAAAACGGACTCCCCTGCTAAGTCTTGAGTTAGAACATTTGCGGATAGAGATACTTTTTGGTTTAAGACTATTTGTGTTGTCATTCTTTATAAAGATATATCGAGTTTAGTTAATTAGTGTTCATTAAGCTGTTACTTGGAATTGCCAATTGCCTTAAATTTAGGGGGCTTGAATCGTTGCAAGTTTAAAGATTGGTAAGCTAATCGGCATTTGAGTTACATAATCAGGGCGGGCAAGATGCCCACCCCACAAGATATTGAGCAAATTTGAATATGCAAATTAGATGTGTTTTAGCTTATTCACAACTACTAAATTCACACTTTCGGTAGTATATAACAATCCATTAACTAAAAAATGATATCGAAAAACAGTAGTATTTGAAAAGGTAAAGGCAGTTCTTGCAGGAGAAACTGCTAAAGGGAGAGCGCAAAAATCTGGACTGAAGCGATCGCCTGATTGAGAGTAATGTTATAGTACTGTGGGTAATGCACTAACATTTCCCTAAATTCACGACATTTGAATATAGAGATGGATACTCAAATGTGTGAAAAGTACCTGGAGAGGTGTCCGAGCGGTTCATGGTGACGCACTCGAAATGCGTTTTGGGGAAACCCAACGGGGGTTCGAATCCCCCCCTCTCCGTCTTTCCTTATTTTGTAAGCGGGTACAGACATCCTTTTACCTTCAATAGAAGTACAATATTAGGACTTACGCACTGTACAAAATAACTATCTTGTGTATCAACGTAAATACGTTGTTTCAGGCTTTTATTAATCACTCAAGATTTGCTGCAATCGCCAAAATATCATTGAAAAATCTAGCTAGAAGCCTTGAAAACTATACCTGTTACTTTGGCTTCTCTGTCAATGCGTAAGTCCTATGATATACAAAAAGAGAAAAATATTATAAATAATAATGAATATTTTGATTTTCTCGTCAAAAAAATTATGTGACGAGTAATAACTAGTGCATTATTATACATTTTATTGATATTTTACGGAAAATATTGTATCATTATACTACAGCAATATACGTAATACTACAGTAATATACGTAATGTAAATCATTACTTGTGTGTGATTTAAGTCAACATAACTACTTGATATTCGTACTAATAATTCATCTCCTAGTCCTAACATTTGCTTTATCTGCTGATAAGCTAATGAGCATTTAAGTTGCATAAAAGCAGGGCTGAAGCCCTTACTACGAGCGAATCATTCTGGAAAAATGAATGACGATTAGCTTAACTCCTGGTTCGCTCATTTTCTAGGCGGTTAGAAAAAAGACGGAACGGAATAATTAGGGTTATAGCGTTTCTCCCAGATTGCGATCGCAAGCGTTGCGAATTAATCTTCGGTATTGGTTGACCATTTGGTACCATCCAAAAACTTGATTTATCTCAAACCCTTATGAATACGTTATTTACCAATTTTTAGAACTTAAAAAAATGGGCGAACCGGGAGTAATCAAGCTTTTCCCAAAAATCCGATGAAGATTAATAAGAAGGGAGAAGTTGTTGTCCAGAAAAGGAAATAAATGTGAGATTAATTTTAACTTGAAGACAAAATCTAAAATTGACTAATTATTATCATCTTGTAGCTTTTCCTGCAATTTGCGATCGCTCTGCGGTTGATTATCAGTCTGTGAATTTTGCTTTTCCAGTGTTGGTACTACCACCGCAGAAGGATCTGACTGTTTGGATTGTGTGGGTGGTGTTGTTGGTATAACCACAGAATTTGGCGGAATCACCGGTTGAGGGGAAGCCGAATTCTGATTAGAAGTGGGTAAGTTCTTTTGTGGCAATGGTGCGGGCGAAGCACTCCGAGATGACCTGATTGCCCGTAATTTCTCCACTAGCGAGGGTGTGGGGGAAACGCTAGGTGATGGTGCAGATTGCTCCAAATCGCTGCGTTGTGATTCTTGTGTAGGGCTGCTGGGAGTTTCTTGTGGGGAAGAACGGCGATTACGCCGCCGCTTGGAATTATAAACAGGTGTTGATTCGGTTGTTGAGGTGGCGTTAGTCTCTTTACCATTATCCGGGTTAGGTACTTTCGCATCTGGTTCTTGAGTTGGCTGTTCAAAAAGCGGCTTTGCAGTTGGCTGCGGCTGAGATTTCGGTAAGATGCTAGTGATGCCAAAACCTGCCGTAGCAGCAACCAGGGCTACACCGATAGCAATCAATATTGATGAGCCAGGTTTTTTAGTCAGTACATTTTCCTTGGCGATACTTGGGTTGGGCTGCGCCAACACGGATGGTTTATGAATTCCATTTTGGGCCGTTTTCCCCAGCAAAGTTGCGGCTTGTTGGGCAGATAAATTGACTGTTGGAACTGCATAACTTGCTAAGGCTTGCGGTGACAGATTCGCCTCATTTCCAGGTAGCAGTTGTAACCATTCAGCAACTGTCGCTGGGCGAAAACGAGATTCCACCGCCATCCCGCGCATTACTGCCTGGTTGAGAGCAGCACTCAAGTGTGGTTGCAGTTCGCGGGGAGAAGGCATTTGTTCGCGATCGCGCAATAATGCTGGCATCGGAACTTGGGCTGTCAACAGTGCATATAAGGTTGCGGCTAAACCATAAACATCGGTGGCGGGTGTGCGCGGCGCTTGCGTCAAATACTGCTCAAGTGGAGAATAGCCTTCAGAAACTAGACCGGTGTGAGTCTGCCGGACACTGCCATTAAATTCCCTGGCAATGCCAAAATCAATTAGTACTACTTCTTGGGTTCCAAGGCGTTGGATAATATTATCTGGTTTGACATCTCGGTGTAGCAAACCATTATTATGTACTACCTGCAAAGCTGCCCCAATTTGCCGGATGTAATGAATTGCTGTGGCTTCAGGTAAGGTTATTCCTGGTAATACAAATGCGTCTCCCAAGGTTTCGCCACGAATGTATTCCATCACCATGTAAGACAATCCGGCTTCCACAAAAAAGTCACTGACTCGGACTATATTGGGGTGGATACACGTAGCTAATCGTCTGGCTTCATCTTGGAATTGGCGCTCAAATTTCGCAAAATCAGGATGTTGTCGCAGCCGTTCATTGATGGTTTTCATCACCACCTCCTGACCTAAGTAGTGATGGGTAGCTTGGTTGAGTCGATGGGGGATATTATTCCCCGCACCTCTCAGTTAAATCTGGGCGTGCGACTTTCACCGCACCCAGCTTCCGATGTTCTCAGCTTGCGCTTTTGCTCATGTGTTTGTAATCGTGGCAACTCTCATGAATTGCTTCCAGATTACTTTTCTTCCAGTTGGCGTGATTTTTATCGATGTGATGCAGGTTTACCCGTTCTTCATCGATAAATTTTAAACCGCAGGAAGCACATTTATGGTTTTGCTTTTTAAGGGCTTTAGAGGTTTCACCGTCATAGAGTTTACTGTTACGTTCGCTCCAGTAGACGGTATCTCCGTCATAGGGGGATTTTATTCCTTTAACCATGACGTGTTTTCCTTCGGAGTAGGAAACTGTTGGGAATGCCTTTTTAATTAGCTCCTTGCTAGTGTGGCGTGTAAGCTTTGTTTCCTTGTTAAATACCGTGTAGGCTCTGCGGTTTATGAACCAAAGCGAGTGCTTTGTCCCGTCCATCTTGCAGAACTTGTGGTAATTTCTCCAGCCTCTAACTATCGGGGCTAATTTCTCAGCCTTTGCGGTAGCACCATAATTCGAGTTGTTGACAATGTGTTTTACTTTCTTACGAAATGCTTTGAAGTTATCCACTGAGGGAGTACTTTTGAGTTTTCCGTTTTTCTGGACTTGAAAGTGCCAGTCGAGGAAATCAAACCCATCTGTCGCGGCGGTAATTTTGGTTTTCTTTTGGCTTACATTCATTCCGCGTTTGCGGAGGAACTCGCTGATTCTTTCAAGTATCTCTGTCGCATTATCTTCGGGGCGGAGTATAATAACCATGTCATCTGCGTATCGGATTGATGGCTCGATGATATTACTGGCTGAGGTTTTAGCAGTTATTCTGAATCCTCGTCTTTCGTGATGTCTATGTATACTCTCAATCCCGTTGAGTGCAATATTTGCTAATAGTGGGCTAACTACTCCCCCTTGGGGTGTTCCCTGTTCGGGGAATTCTGGGTTTACTCCTGCCTTGAGGCATCGGAAAATACCGAGTTTTAAGCCTTTGGGCGATATGAGTTCATCCATTATTACTGAGTGGTTAATCCTATCGAAGCACTTTTCGATGTCGAGTTCTATAACTCGTTTCTCTATTCCATTACTACTGGAGTTAAGGTTGTTAAAGATGTACCTTTGTGCGTCGTGGGCAGAGCGCCCTGTTCTGAACCCGTAACTCCTGGCGTGGAAAGTGGCTTCGTGTGCTGGTTCTAGTGCATATTTTGCTAGGCATTGCCAAGCTCTATCCGAGATGGTTGGTATCTTAAGTATTCTGGTAGTTCCGTCCTTTTTAGGGATAGGGATTTCCCTTAGTCCTTGATGTTTCCAATTTCCACTGTTCATTTTCAGTAGTTCTTCAAGATTGAAGCGTTCTTCAAATGAGAGGGATTTCTTACCATCAATACCAGCCGTCTTTTTACCAGCATTTAGCTGAGATACAAGTCTAATTGCAAGAAATCGAGCCGAGGTTGATTTTAGAATAAGCTTTTGGAGTGACCTAGCTTTCCGCTTGTCTCCAACAAGAACCGCTTTGTACACTCGCTTTTGAAGGCGGAAAAGGGTACGGCGGAATTTCTTCCACGGTAAGGCTCTCCAAGATTCACTAGTTTTTAAACTGTGTCTAATCATTTTCTCTTCTAGAGTTTGTGTATTCTGAACACCTCAGACCAATTACGGTCTGTCCTACCCGAATCAGAGGGATTCCGTATCCCGTCTTACCTACCTGGGGTTCGACTCCCCCAAGACCTTTGATTCGTTTTTATTCGTTCCCTCGGTAAGATTGATTGTTCCGTTAGGTGTGGTCAATTCAACTACTGGATTCCCATGACTCTTGCCGATATCCGTTCAATAATGCGGCGGGAATTAATTCTCCAGTGGAGTCAGGGATGTTGTGTTACGCCCTGCTTGCATCTAAGTTGCTTTTCTAGACCCGGTTTCACCGTGGGAACTCCCTGTTAGCGCCAGTGTCAACCCGTAACGGTTGTCTGATTGCGCCCTTTTCCCAGCTTCACTCTACAAGAACCGAGCTTGTTCGGTGTGGGCAGTTAAGGAGTCAAATCTGAGTCTGATTGGTAGGGCTTTCACCTACATCAAACCGAGAGTTCAGCCTTTAGTGTCAGTAATCTGCTGACGGGCTGGGTTAGTTATTTACGGACTGGATACCGTGATTCACTAGCCAACGAATCGCACTAAACGTAATGCCAAAGCCACCCCGCCCTATTTCTTGAATTAGGGTATATTTTCCATCCTGCAAAATTGTGCCTGCTAACATAAAGAGTCCTGATTCCTGAGTGAGCAGATAAGTAGCGATTCCTGAGTCTTGAGGGATTCCCAAAAAATTTTCCCATATTTTTTATATCGAGCAGGGTTTCCGCCTGTCTATTTTACGGGATGATTTAGTTGTTGGAACTCTCAAAGTGAGAAAGACCTCCCCGCGATCGCAATAGTTGCATCTTTTTCAGATGATAACGCGAGAGTCAAGAAATCTTGAAGTAGGAAACAGGCTTAAGCTTACGGTTGTGACGTGATTCCCCTAATCCGGGCAGAAGTGCAAAAGCGGGAGCGACAAGCAGCTGTTATTGCTTAGTAAAGCTTTGCGGAAAATTGTAGTATTTTCAAACGCAGAGGTACGCAGAGTCTTTTCAAGCAATTTAACTACTCGCCATTCCTATGCTTAAATATCTGAAAACTTTTGTAAATAATTTGATTATTTCAAAACTGCATGACTAAAGTCCTCATTCTCAATGCCAACCAACAACCGTTGTATCCAGTACACATTAGCCATGCTAGGCTGCTATTGTCACAAGGTAAAGCTACTGTATTTCAACGGTATCCCTTTACTATCATTCTCAAGGAGTCTCTATCTCATCTAAAACTTGAGCAACTTGGCTTTAAGATTCACCCCAGCATTAAAATAATTCGTAATCCGTAATTACTTAATCTTAGTCACCTCCAAAACCGAGGAATTATAGATGAGAAACCATACCATTTTGGAACCATTACCAGAAGACCAATGGTTTATTGAGAGCCAGGAATTACTATCCTTTATAGCAACAGTGCGAGAAATTAGCGATCGTCAGCAGTGCGATCGCCCACAAACTCTCGCCAGATTAGAACCATATTTTCAAGAACTGCTTGCCCAACAGGAATGGCTACCTGAAAAGTTTGCCCAAATTAATCCTGAAAGCAAGATGGGCGGCGGTATAGGTCAGTGGCTCCTTTATCGCGCCAAAGACCGCTCCCTCTCAGTCTTCAGTTTGGTGATTCCCCCAGGTTCCACGACTCGCGTCCACGACCATTTAGCCTGGGGATTGATTGGTTTATACAAAGGCAATCAAGAAGAAACAGTCTATCGCCGTGTAGACAACGGCGATGCTGAAGGACACGCACAATTACAAGTAACTGAAGTGCGTAGGCTTCAACCAGGGGATATCTACCGCCTCTTACCCCCAGATGGTGACATCCACGCCGTCAAAACTACATCCCAGAGCGCATCTGTATCTATTCATATTCTGGGTAATGATACTGGCTGCATCCTGCGTCACCAGTTCATCCCAGAATCTCATAGCGTCAAATCCTTTCGCTCTGGATATTCTAACGCTCCCTGTAAAGAGGAAGAGGAAAAAGAACATGCCCAGGTACGATAGACCACAACCTCCTATATTTGAGCGAATTGAAGACGAACGTCTGCACCGTCAGCAACGCCTCGCCGCAGCTTTCCGCCTATTTGGTAAGTTTGGGTTCACCGAAGGAGTTGCAGGCCATATTACAGCTCGCGATCCAGAATTTACAGACCATTTTTGGGTCAATCCATTAGGAACATATTTCGGTCACATCCGAGTTTCTGACCTGATCTTAGTTAACAGAGAAGGTGAGGTGGTTAAAGGCGATGCCGAAGTAAATCGAGCCGCTTTCGCCATCCATTCTCAGATTCATGAAGCTCGACCTGATGTAATTGCGGCGGCTCACGCCCATTCACTTTATGGTAAAGCTTGGTCTAGTTTGGGTCGTCTCCTTGACCCCTTGACTCAAGATTCCTGTGCTTTTTACGAAGACCACGCGCTATTTGATGATTTCACAGGTGTGGTTTTAGAAACTTCTGAAGGTCTGAGACTGGCGGAAACTTTGGGGCCAAAGAAAGCCATAATTCTCCGTAACCACAGTATTTTAACTGTGGGACATACGGTAGATGAAGCTGCCTATTGGTACATTAGCTTAGAGCGATCGTGCCAAGCCCAACTACTGGCAGAAGCTGCCGGTAGACCAACTACTATCAAACACGAAACAGCCCGTTTAACCCAAACTCAAGTGGGTTCACGGACAAGTGGGTGGTTCGGTTTCCAGCCCCTTTACGACAGAATTGTTCGCGAAGAACCTGATTTGCTGAATTAATGTTTTTTGGCACTGGGATAATAAACGGGGAAGTATAAATTTACCCACTTCCCTCTATTCTTTTGAAGTCCCATTTCCCATTATGTACTGCACTTTTGAAGTCAAGTATGGGAAGCGAGTCCTCATACTTAGGTTAAAGGTTGATCGCCCTTTCCCTGTCCTTGTGCCCCTGCCTCCCCTCGTGGTGCAGACATTATTTGTTTTTGGTGTTCTTGTAGCCAGGTTTCAAAGAGCTCATTCAAGAGGCGCACTTTCATAAATTCATCCAGTTGTGCGGGGATAAATTTTTCCAGTCGCAAAATCACGAACCAGTCAGCGATGCGGGTAGGGGGCAATATCTGACTTGGTTGACTGCTAGAGAGCATTTGCACCATTACTGGATGTAGTGCATTCAGTTCAATCGGGCCAACTAAGCCACCAGTCTGGGCTTCTGGCCCGAGTGAGTATTCCCGTGCTAAGTCAGCAAAAGAGTTTTCTTTTGCCTGAATCCGAAAGTAAAGTTCTTGGGCAATTCCCACATCCTGAGTTCGTAGTAGTGAATAAATCACTTTGTCTAGTTTTGCCTTGGACTGAAAAAAGTAGGATTCTAGTTTATTACCCCAATTAGCTTGCTTGAATTTTTCAATTTTCAGCTTACGAGTGGTAATAACTTCTAGTTGTTCAGGAATCAGCCCTTGATGTGCCATCCAAGCCTGAATGTCTTCTTCATTTTTGAACTGTTTTTCGGCGTAAAACTGCTGTTTGGCCTGGGCTACTTCCTCAGGTGTACACTCTATCCTTACCTTCTCGGAGCGTGAGTTTTGCTCTATCGCCTCATCAATGATCAATTCTCGCTGCAACTGTGGCAGCATTTGGTAACTTGCCAGCAAGGAAATCAGTTCACTCGCTGTGATTGTCCGATTACCGATTTGGATCGCTTCAGTCATTAGCTTTCGGGCATCTCAAGAATATCTGGTTTGTTAAAGAAGCTAAATGGTAGCCATTCGCTAGGAGCTTTTGTCTTAATCTTACCGAGTTAGGTACAGTAACCTCACTAGTAATTCCGATATCTTGGCAGCAGTTAATCGGTTTTTTCGTTCATTTAATTCCTGATAACCACTGATGGTGGCAAAAAGCTGACAAACTCAGACTGTCGTTTTTCTGTGGCTTGCTAAGTGGGATAATCTTTGTAAGCGAGTAAGAGTGTTCCAAAAAATAAATGATCCAAAACCCGTCATTGAGAGCGAAGCAAAGCAATCGTAGCCCTTGGGATTGCTTCGCTTCGCTCACAATGACATTCCAGAAATCATTTACAACGACTCTAAATAGCTCAAAAGATCTGCCATTTCTTGGGTGCTAGGCTGAAATTTTGGCATTGGCGGCGTTTCGCCACTGATTACCTGATGAATCAATCCATATTGAGACTTATGCTTGGAAACAGCTTGCAAACTTGGCCCTACTCGCCCGTCTGCTTCCAAGCCGTGACAACCAGCACAGTTAATTTGAAAGATCGCGTGTCCTTGAACTGGGTTTCCTGTTAGGGATAAAACACTCTTGACATAGGGATCGGAGGCTTGAACCAACTGAACACCAAAAAAGCCCAAAGGGACTGATAGCAGTATGGCCAGCGTCAATAAAACGATGCGCTGAATCAAAATTTCAGGTTTGGTAATCTGGTTATCCAAAAGGTTTGCGGTGAAAGTCTAGGTGTGCTAAAAAGTTTTCTTTTCCTACACATAGCTTAAAAGTTCTTGATGGTGTCTGCAAGCACAGAAGACTATTTTCTTTTGAGCAGTCGCCTTCCAAAAAGTCTGTAGGGCGCAGGATTCATACCAAATTTGGTAAAATCAAAAACAGGCAACGAATATTTAATAATTACAAAGAGGAGATTTCCAGTGGTTGAACCCCTGCTATCAGGTATTGTCCTTGGTCTAGTTTTCGTCACCCTCGCCGGACTGTTTTACGCTGCCTATAAGCAATACAAGCGCCCCAATCAGTTGGGCGGTTGAGGAAGCAGTGAGGGCTGAGTTCCCAGTGCTGAGTTAGGAGTGAGGAGTTAGGAGTGAAGAGTTAGGAGTTATGTTGTTCCTCATCTCCTTTATTTGCCCCTGATTCCTCACTCCGAATTCTGTAGAAAGTAAGTGATGTGTTGCCGTAAACTTTCTCGCGGCAAATTTCCCAATCGGGAATCTCTGGCGGTATCCAACCTTGTGAGGCGTGTTCAACTGCGATTTCGCCACTAGGATCTAAGAGTTGATGGTGAGCGATCGCTTCTAATACT
This sequence comes from Nostoc sp., assembly GCF_036919895.1. GTDB lineage: Bacteria > Cyanobacteriota > Cyanobacteriia > Cyanobacteriales > Nostocaceae > Nostoc. The sequence continues at coordinate 87,138 of NZ_JBALBW010000078.1, read as the reverse complement.
GGCTGGTACAATCCACTGGCATAAGGTGGATCGAAGTAAATTCTATGGAATTGCTTGCCTGATAAAGTCTTTAACTGCTGCGTAATATCTCCCCGCAATACCCGAAATTCTTGCTCGGCATTAGCTACCTGCTGCCAATTTTGTTGAATGGTGGCACAGGCTCGGCTGGATTGTTCAATTCCCACTGCTAGGCTAGCTCCTCTACACAAAGCCTCTGCGCCCATTGAACCAGTTCCGGCGCACAAATCTAGCCAGCGACAACCTGCAATTTCTCCCTGCCAAATATTAAAGACTGCCTCCCTTACCCGCGCACTGGTAGGTCTAGTTTCTTTCCCTGGTAAAGTTTTTAGCTGGCGATTCCCGTAAATTCTCAGGCTCATTGGTTATTAGTCATTGGTCATTAGTCATTAGTAATTGGTCATTAGTTTTAGACAAAGGACAAAGAACAAATGACAAAAAGAGTTTAGGCAGGAATTTTTTCGCGGACTTGAGCAACAAAATTAGATAGGATTTGCAATCCGATATTAGAGGATTTTTCGGGGTGAAATTGAACTGCCATCAGATTTTCGTGAGCGATCGCAGCTGTGACGGTTTGAGTCCCGTGGGTGATGGTTGCTGCACGGATTAGCGGGTCTATTGGGTCAACATAATAAGAATGGACAAAATATACCCAAGGATCGGCCGGTAAATGCTCCCACAAAATACTTTTTGCCTGAGTCATTTCCAGCTGATTCCAACCCGTATGAGGAATAGTGATGTCAGGTTCTGGACGAAAGCGCCGCACTTTTCCTTTAATAATTCCTAGTCCTGGTTGCGTACCTTCTGCACTTGATTCAAAGAGAATTTGCAATCCTAAACAAATTCCTAAGAAAGGTTTACCAGATGCGATCGCGTCTTTAATAGGTTGTTCCAAACCACGCGATCGCAGGTGTTGCACTGCTGGATCAAATGCTCCCACTCCCGGCAAAACTATTGCATCTGCCTGCTCTAATTCCTTTGGAGAATAAGTAACATTAGGAGTTGCCCCAGCTTTTTCTAAGCCTTTACAGACTGAGTGCAAATTTCCCATCTCATAATCTACGACCGCAATTACTGGCATTCACCTGCTCCTTGTAAATTTATTATTGGAGGGTTCTTCTATGTTTTTCTATTCTAAATAATATTTGATATTAAGAAAAGAATTCTATTAACTTCTTTTGACATTTGCCTAAAAGATCAACAGTCGAATTCTGCTGATGATTTATTACTTGAAGTTACCAAACTCGATCTGATACCAGATGACTTAAGTTTTTTACGCCAGTTACCCGGAGATGTGCAACTTGCCAATACTCAGGTAATGGAAAAAATCAATGCAATTCAACCTGAATACATCATCTGTTATGGGCAGGCTGGAATCCTTACACAATTAAGTGTGGAAGCATTTGCTAGCTGTAGATAAAGTAGAAGTTGATATAGAAAAATTAGTGCGGAAAGAAGTGGCAATTCAGATTAGTCACGACTGTGGTAAGTTTGTCTTTACTATTCAGTCTTGGACTACTTAGACCAAAATCAACTCACGATCCGTTATCTTCTTATCCACATTCCCGTTCTAAACCAAGAAAATTTGATGGGGATTCTTGGGATTTCGTATTAATTATTAACAAACTGGCACTTTCATCAAGTTGTTAATGTCTGTATGGTGAAAGAAATATCTAAGTATATGTTGCCATTGTTACTAATTTTCCCAATTGCTCAATCAACTCCTGCGACACCAGCACCTGAAGAAGTCGTACAACCACAAGAAGTACGTCCTCTACCAGGTAAATTGGATACAGTACCAACCTTTAACAGCAATAGTCCAGAATTGGTGTTGAAAGAAGGAATTTTGCTCTCCACTTTTCCACCAGAAGGCAAAAAAGTGCCAACAGCGCATTTGAATTTTCCCTTTCGAGGACGATTTGATATTTTTGCCCATCACGTTGCTAGGGCTGAACCTCCAGAAAATTTGCGCTCGCTCTATTTAGGGATAATTTTGCACAACCCTGCTTCGGAAGCAGTAAAGGTGAATATTTTGCAGGCGGCGAGTTATTTGAGTCAACCGGATGCACCATTTATTCAGTTACCATCCTTTAGCCAAAATCCTTTAGGGACAATTTTTGCTGGCCCAGGCGATCGCGTTATGTCTGATGTGTTGAGGGGACTACGAGAAGAGATTTTCCCGAACCAAATTGAGATTCCAGCAAAGCAAAGTCGGATGTTACTAAATTTACCAATTCCTGTGCAGGGATTGACACCGCCTCTGAATGGTCGGTCTACATTGATCCGATTGCAAAGTAATGGCATTGTTTATGCAGCTAGCCTCGCCATGTTTGCAAAGGTGAATCCTGATGGCAGTGAGCGATCGCCTACTTTAGAAGAGTGGCAGAATTTACTAGATAATGGCGATCTGGCTGGGCCACGAGATAAAGCGCCCACTCCCCTAGAAGAAACTGCCAAGCCGATAATTTATGGGCGGGTTGCTGGAGTAGCTAGTGGTTCGCGATGGAGAGCCTTATTAGTGGATAATCCTAAAGTTAGGTATCTGACTATTCCTCAGCCTGGTCAAGTATTTTCTTACGCTTTGAGTACGGTGCATGGCGGAACATTGGGAACTGGTCAAATTCAAAGTGCGCCGATGCTGGTGCGCTATCCTGACACCGCATATCGCGCTCATGGCAACTATGGAATTCAATATAATCTGAAGTTGCCGCTATACAACAATACTCAAACTTCTCAAACTGTGAGTGTATCCATACAAACCCCACTCAAGGAGAATGAGTTAGGCAAACCAGGGTTACGCTTTTTGAATATACCAGCCCGTGAAGTATTTTTCCGAGGGACAGTTCGGGTACGTTATAAAGATGACCAAGGTCAGCCACAAACTCAATTTGTACATTTAGTGCAAAAGAGAGGTCAACCAGGAGAACCGTTAGTTTCATTAAAGATGAAAGCTGGCGATCGCTCTTTAGTAGAAGTAGACTTTCTTTATCCGCCGGATGCTACGCCACCACAAGTCTTAACAGTGTCAACTCAGGCGCAGAGTCGGTAATGAATCATAGGTAATTAGGTATAGCTTTTCTCCAATTACCTATTAAAATTTTTTGAAATAATAAAGCTGCCGTAACTGTAAACATCCACGCTAATTCATCTTTAGCAGTGCGGAATGACTACTGGGGAACGAGTAGGAATAGGTATCCCAGAAATTTAATTGTAAAAAATGACTGTTGATGAGGCACTAAATATCCTTGAAGAGATTTTAGAGATAGAGCAGCTGAATAAGGTACAAAAGATTGTCTTTTCCCAGTCTTGGGAAGGACGGTCTTACATGGAGATTGCCAATGGTTTTGACTATGACTATGGCTACATTAAAGATACTGGTTCGCAACTTTGGCAGATGCTCTCAGCTAATCTGGGACAGAAAGTGACAAAATTAAACTTTCAAAGTGTCCTCAAGTATTACGCTAAACATCAAAAATCTAAGTTCCCCAGTCAATCAGCTTCTCCTAGACCAGAAGTTAAACCATTAGGGAGTTCGCCATCACCAGAATATTCTACTTCTTTGATTGGAGAGGATGAAACTCGCTGGATCGGGCGTGAATTGTTAGTTGATGCACTGAGGAAGAAGATTCAGAGCAATTGCCGTGTACTGATGCTAGTCGGGATTACAGGTATTGGTAAGTCATCCCTTGCGGTTCGACTGGGCTTAGAACCAGCAATGGCTCATACCTGGCCGGTGCTTAAACTAATTCGCTTTGATGACAATTTGCATATATTTAAACAGTTTGCTCACCAACTCTTAGAGGAGCAGATGCCATCAGAGCCGGAGTTAGGACAGAATTCTCAAAAACTGGTCATTGACCTCGTTACGTATTTGCAAACCCATGCCTGTTTGCTCGTTCTTGATATGGTTGAGGAAATTCTCGAAATGGGCGATCGTGGCGAGTTTCACTACAAAGATCCCTTATTTGCCAAGTTTTTTGATCTGTTTACGCAAGCAGAAACAATGCCATCCCGTCTGATTCTAACTTCTCAGGATAAACTCCCTGTGATGGTCGAGGGACGGTATTTAGAGCGATCGCACCTAGAATGGCTCAAAGGCTTAAATCCCGAAGAAGCCCTCGAACTTTTTGGGATTTGGGAGGTTCATCCTCAGACAGCCTCCGAACATGAATATCTCCAGCGCATCATTAGGGTTTATGAAGGTCATCCTCTGGCCTTGCGGGTAATCGCTGGAGAAATTCGAGAAAGTCCATACAATTGCGACATCCAAGCCTACTGGCACGATTATGGGGAAGAGATGATCGCCATCGAACAACAAAAACAGGCTTCTGATTTACGTTCAACCGCAGATTCAGTAACTTTAGCCAATTACAGCGTCAGTTTAACCGATCTAGTTAAGTGCCGCGTCGAAAGGACATTTACCCGTCTGCACGTTTCATTTCATTTAGCTTACGTTCTGCTTTGTATGGGAGCTACATATCGATGCTCTGTAGAACGAACGGCCTGGTTAATTTTAATTGCAGATTCTTCCAAAGAAGCGCAATTAGCAGCATTTCAAACCTTACAACGCCGCTTTTTACTAGAAACAGATTATACTGTTGGTCGGGTTTTGTATCGACTCCACAGTTTGATTCGCAGCATCGCGCTCCAGCATCTTACCAATCCTGAGTCAAAGGCAGCCCGATGAACGTTTCAGATCGAGAGTTGCAACTGAAGACATTTACAGAGACAGAGATTTTGAACTGTTGCTTTACAGCGACAGGACAATTGGTTCTAGATAGCGCCAACGATCTTGACCGACAACCTACTCTTCATCAAAAAGCGCATTTCCGAGCAGCTATTTACTGGCTTAAGCATTATCAACCTGATCGCCAAGCCTCTCAATTAGAGCAAGTGCGAGGCTACCTAGAAGCTGCTTACCATTTAGGGCAGCTTGAAGCCTGGGATCTAATTCGTCAAATTTTATTCGTTCGTCTTGATAGCGATCGGAATTTGCCGCTACATCAGCAGCTTGGCATTTGGGGATTATATCGAGAACAGATTGATTTGTGTCAACCTTTGTTAGGTAAAGCCAATCATGAATTGGACTGCCTTTGTCTGAATAATCTAGGCTATGCCTATACCCATCTCTGCCAGTATCAAACAGCAGTTAGTCACTACCAGCGTTTATTACAACTAGCAACAGAGAATCACAATGCAGAAGCTCAAGCTAAAGCGTTGGGGGGTTTAGGGCTTTGCTATGGCAATTGGGGACAATATCAAACAGCTTGGAATTACTGTCAGCAGCAGTTGCAGGTATTAGATCGAATTGATGAATCTCGCTCTAGCACTAAATCGGGGAATGCCATATCAGTAGAAAGTTTAGAATGGGAGCAAGATAGTTATGGTGAATGCCCGTCTACAGCAGTTGAGAGGGGTCAAACCTTTGCGACTCTGGGGTATCTAGAAATTCACCTGCGACGTTACCGAAAGGCTATTTATTATTGTCAGCAAGCTTTAGCGATCGCTCATACCATCAATGATACCCAAACACAATGGTACGCTCTTGGACGGCTTGCAGTCGCCAATGCTCAGTTGGGAAAACGCCAAAAAGCCTTGGATGCCTTACAGCAACAGTACCAACAGCGACACCAAAACCGCAATTGCCGCCAAGTTAGTGCCGTATTAGTGAATCTAGGCTTAGTCTACTGCTATCAGCGCAACTTTCAAGCCGCCATCAACTGCGGACAAGAACTTTTAGAAATTAATCAACAGAATGGTGATATCAGCGCTCAGTGTTATGCCTTACTAACCCTAGCTTTTATTCATATTTGGCAAGATGAAGTTCAACTGGCGATGGAAAAAACTCGTCAGTGTCTGAGTCTTGCCCGTCAATTTAACTATCCACACCACGAATCTCAGTCGTTATCACAATTTTCTTATCTCCATAGCGCAATGGGAGAGATTCCTCAAGCCATAGATTATGGAGAACAGGCTTTAGCGATCGCTCAAAACGTTAACAATTCTTTATTTAAAGGGATTGCACTGGCTGTTTTGGGATTGGCTTACCTCGAAACGGGTAAGTTTGTCCATAGTCTACGTTTTATCGTTGCTAGTTTCATCGCTCTCCCTCCTTGGCGCGGTGGAGATAGTAAGTTATTGTTAGCCTTAATTATCAAAAGATTTTTCAAATATTTGTTAAAACTCAGCTTTATTCATTTGAACAAATTCATTGAGTAATTTGTTCGCTAAGGCAATCTAAAAGTATCTACCAGAGATAAAAAGCTAGTGCAGCACGGCAGAAATAACTATCCAGTTTAATTTAAAAAGCTCACTATATAAGCTTTATTGACTCCTGCCGTGTTGCACTAGTACAACACGGCGGAAATAAACAGACCATTCCAAATCAACGAAACGCTCACGCTGCATTAATTTTGAATTTTGAATTCTGCCTTGCGGTACTAGTACCTTTGCTATAGCCGAGTACTAATACTACGTGTGTATGGTAAGGTTTTCTATATATTTACTAACCTCTTTGAAAACCCTTTGCTGGCTTTTGTTGCCCCTTACCCTTGGGCTTAGATTTGCTAACTTCTCCTAAAGCTTCCTGAAATAAGTTATGCAAATGTATGGGTACACTGGCAATATCTGGTAACTCTGGCTCAATAGGTTTGTGGAATTCTTGCAAAAGCTTATCCAAGTCGCTTTCAAGGCTAAATTCTGGACGTTGTAAAAATGTTTGCAACACATTTTCTAATTGAGTCGGATATTGTTGCGCTAATCGATGCCAAATAAAGGCATTAATACTTTTATCTTCGAGATAGTAGCGAACTAGTTTTTCCGCTCCTTGAATACTTTGCCAGTCATCTGCCGATAATATTGCTTGTATCTTACTATATGTTGGTAAAAACATTTGTCCCCAACGGGGATGAGAAAGGGCTGTTACCTGTTCAGCTTTCTTGAGTTCAGCAGGCAAATCAACCTTTGGCATCACCATTTTGCTATTGCCGCTTTTGCTGTTCAATATCTGAGAGACGACGTTGGAATCAGCACCAAATTCTTGTGCTGCTGCTTTGATTTCCTCGTCTCCAATGCCAGCTGCTTCTGCCACTTCAGCCAAAGACTTAGAAGGATCAATTCCTGCGGCTGCAAGGGTTTTTTCGGTAATTACTTCTTGAAATTCCGCTATCTTTTTATTCAGATGGTATCCAGATAGGGTGATTTCATCAGAGCCAAAAAAGTCCACAAACTGCTGATGATATTTTCCTACTGACTGCCAAGCTTCTTCTAGCAAGTCTGGAGCATCGCTGTAAAGATTACTTTTATAGTTTTCTTTGAAATTGCCAATTGCTACAGCCAGTTTTGGTTTACCTAATTTGCCCATTATTGTGTAGGGGCCAGACAACATCCAGTAGCTATCGGTGACAGGAGAAATGCGAGTTAGTAAAATTTCTCCTACTTTCAACCGAGATATTGCCTGTAATATTTGGGTATTGTTTGGCTTGACAATGTAGCGTTTATCTGTCAACCAGTTAGTCAATTCAAAGCCATCAGGTAGGATATTACTAATGGCAAATAAGCCAATAAAACTATGATGCCAGCTTTCGATCAGGTTGCGATCGCTCTCTTCTAAATCTGGATGGCTTTCAATAAATAACTCTAATGGGGACTTATCGCCGACTTTGCCGACAGTCAGAAAGCTATCGATGATTAAATCCTGCTGCGTACTATCCCCACTTCCACGGCGTGACTGTTCTGCTGCATAAGTTTCCAGTGCTTTTGCTAGTTCGCCTTCAGCATCAAGGACAAAATCAACTAAGGCTTGTTTTAATTGGTGCGATCGTTCTAATATGACATCCACAAGTTAATCTCTCGGTGCGACAGATGTAGATTATAGCGTTTGAGAGAATTACAGCATCTAGCTATTGCTAGATTTATGGTGGCGTGTACATAGCATATTTGGCTATAAAACTTATCTTAAACTAGATACAACGCATCATACAAGGTTATTCCAGATGGTCGCAATCCCAAATTCTAGCTGTATTTTTCCAGAAGACTATCTCAAAGGAGAAGAAACTAGTCCTATTAAACATGAATATAGACAGGGACAAGTTTATGCAATGGCAGGAGCAAGTAATGGTCATGTAATTATTTCTCTTAATATTGCTTCAATGCTGAGAAATCATTTGCGTGGGAGTGGTTGTCAGAGTTATATCTCAGATACAAAAGCACATATTGAGTCCATTAATATCTATTACTACCCCGATGTGATGGTAAGTTGTGACCAACGAGATAAAGCTTTTAATAACTTTCTGCGTTATCCCAGCTTAATTGTAGAAGTACTATCTCCAACAACAGAAGCCTTCGACCGAGGCGATAAATTTGCTGACTACCGACAGATAGAGTCACTTCAGGAATATGTACTTGTGAGCCAAACTCGCTTAAATGTTGAGTGCTTTCGCCGCAACTCAGAGAGACAATGGGTACTTTATCCCTATGGAAAAGAAGATATCATTCACCTGGCAAGTGTAGATTTTCGGTGTGCTGTTACAGATTTATATGAGGATGTTACTTTTGAATCACTTTAATTGACTGATTGGAATTGAATGGTTTTGGATAAACTACCTTTTAACAATTTAAAATCCAAAAAGTTGATGTTGGGTTTCACTTCCCCACGGGACGCTGCGCGAACGTTCAACTCAACCTACAAATCTTATTAACTGAGGTGAAAAGCTGGTAACTTTCATCTTCTTACTTATCCCGCCTTTTTTCTTAAGGAAGGTGGATTAAAATAAGATGCAAAACTTCATCCTGTCTCTAGCTTCCCTCTCCTTTATAAGGAGAGGGATTGAGGGTGAGGTAAACCAGGAACATAAATTGTATGTTATTTAATTCTTATTCCTAATTGACATTAAGGGTTATGTTATGACTCAAGCTAATTCTGAGGTAAAAGCAAGATGAATCTCGACGTTTTCATCCAAGAGTTGACTGATACTATCAAAAGCGGAACTGAAGAAGACATATTAAAACTAATGTATTTCTCTGACAAGACATTTGAAGGGTTTAATAATGCAGGTGCAGGCAATCTATTCAAGAAAATGCTCTTACTTCCATTTATTGGTTTTAAGGATAAAGACTTGCAAGTAACAACAAGTGAAGTTGAATTGTCAGAGTCAGATAGAGAGAGATTTTTAAAGACGCTTGCTGACAAAGTACAGCTTGAGTGTATTTGTAATCTAACCTATCAAGACGAATATCAAAATATTTCAGCTTCTGCTCCTATTGGTAAAATTGGTGATACATATAAGCTAGTCTTCTTTTAAGCATCTAAGAATACTATCAAGTTCGGATGAATACTTATCATTACCAACGAAGTGAAGTAATCGCAGAGATTTTGTGATTGCTTCACTTCGTTGCGATCGCAAATATAAAAAAGCTAGCTATCTGTACAGTTGCTCATTGTGTGTTTTTAGAAAGCAAAATAAAAAGGCAAAAGAAGATTTTCTTTTGCCTTTTCAGTTTTTACCTTTTAATCAAGACGCGAGATTTCAAGCCTTTATTCCTCGTCGAAATCATCCTCGTCGTCTTCCTCTTCTTCCTCGAAATCGTCGTCGTCTACTACTTCATCGGCGATTAATTCATCTTCCTCATCTAGAACTGACCTTTCTGCACGTCTGCTACCAAAACCAGATTCGCCAAGAGTCGGAGAGTCTAAATTATAGGCGCGAGCTGTGCGGTCATCTAATACCATATCGAGGGGATCGTTAACTTCATCTAAGACACTACTGCTAATTTCAGTAGCATAATCTTCGATCGCACCAGGTTCTTCATAGGTATTGTACCCAGTCCCAGCCGGAATCAATCGCCCGATAATCACGTTTTCCTTTAATCCGCGCAGCCAGTCTGATTTGCCTTCAATAGCGGCTTCCGTAAGTACCCGTGTTGTCTCTTGGAATGATGCGGCGGAGATAAAGCTGTCGGTGTTCAACGATGCTTTGGTGATACCCAACAATACTGGGGTATACTGTGCCCTAGCACCGCCTGTAATTGCCATAGCTTCATTCACCTGTTCAACTTGGCGCAGTTCCACCAATTCGCCGGGAAGCATGGTGGTGTCACCACCATCATCAATCCTAACTTTGTTGGTCATCTGGCGAACAATTACTTCAATGTGCTTATCGGAAATATCAATCCCTTGAGATTGGTACACCATTTGCACTTCGTTCACCAAGAATGTCTGTACCTTCTGCAAAGCAAGGCTAGCACAAGCATAGATTCCATCTTCGGAACCCAGGCTAAAGAAGATTTCCAAAATTTCGTGGGGATTAGATGGGCCATCAGTTAACGGTTGTCCTGCTAATACCATTGAGCCATCTGGCACAATCAAGTTTTGTCCAGGCCCCAGAGGATAATCTGTCACCACGCCATTTGATTCTACGACCTTAATGGCGATCGCTTCATCACCACCATCAGCATAAACTACCTTAACTTCACCCGCCCGGCGACATAAAATACACGCTTCTTTGGGTTTACGAGCTTCAAGCAGTTCCTCAATCCGAGGCAAACCTTGAATGATATCTCCAGTTTTGGCGCGTTCAAACACCAGCAACACCAAGTTATCACCCCGTTGTACCAAATCGCCGTCTTCTATCTGCAACACAGCACCAGGGCTGACTCGATAGGGGCGACCAATACGGCTAGTAATAGCGTAGTTTTTAGTACTCAAAGCTGAGTCACTACCAGGTGTAGCAGGGGCATTTTTGATATCCACTACTTGCCCTGATTCTTGGGCAAAAACTCCAGGAGCAATTTCTGTACCTTCTACTAGCAAGTCACCCACTTTTACTTTGGGCTGAGTACTAGTATTTGTAACGATTCTGTCAACGTCGCGCAACACCAAACAGCGACGCACGTTTTCGGTTCCTTTTTTGACACCCCGCACTTCCCCCCCTTCTTTACACAAGATTTGGGTACGTGCTACCACGGCTCCAGGGGCGATGGAAATCCCGTCGTATACCTCAAGTGTGGTCTCGGTGCTACCTTGGGTGGCATCGGCAGTAATATCTCGACGAATTACCAAGGACTCCAAAATCACTAGCTGCAAGCGTTGAACTTCTGAGTCTTCGGTATCCTGTACCAATTCAATATCGGCTGCTAGGGGCGAAGCATTGTGGTCTTGTTCCCCTTCTTGCTCAATTTCTAGCACTAGCTGGGTTCGCAGCAGTTCTACACCTTCAACAGATTTGACACGTTCCGAATCTTTGTAAGGGAGTCTCTGTACTGCCCGTAACTGAATCGATCGCCCGGTTTGTTGACTTACCGATGTAGTTGATGGCACATCTGGGTTATCCGGTACGGCAAACTCAACTACTGGACGACTCAACAGGGCGGGGCCTTCTGGTGTCTCCACATACTGGATATAGCGCAATTCCGTGGCTACATTACCTTGGAATTCCTCACCTGGTTGGATGAATGTGTTATCTCGCCCGATGACTGATTCTGGATCGTCCACCATCAGCAGTTCCCCTGGCTTCACCACAACTTCCCGCAGGATGTCGTTTTTCTGGGTCACTTCTACCACACCACTGTTTTGGCAGAAGATATCCTTCACGACTTCGGTACCAGCTTCTACAAACTGACCGTCTTCCACCAACAGTAAGGAGATATCTTTATTAACTTCGTGGCTTTCTTCGGGAATCCACAACAGAGTCCCACCCTGCACCACTTCATAACCCAGCTTGGCTTTACCTTTTTTCTGGACTTCCACACCCGCGAATTTCAGGAATCCGCCAGTGGTTGTGCGATAGCGGTCATCAATTAACTCTGCTACTACTTGACCATTTTGCACTTTTGTGCCTGGTGTCGCCCGGAGGTTAAATACCTGGTTGTTGCCAGTGGAGACTAAGTAGTTATTGCGACCTTGAGAACTTTGGACTGTCACCGTTGCTTGGTCTAAGACTACAGAAGCAGTGATAATCTCAATTTCTCTGGTACTCTTACCTGGGGTAACTTCCGGCAAACGCACCACACCACCGTGCAAACTGCTTAACTTGGTTTCTGCTAAAACTCCATTAGAAGCGATCGCATCACCATTTTTGACAATCAATTCTGCACCGGGCGGCAAGTTGTAAACTTCCCCAGACAAAATCCAAATCAAACCACCCCGTGCGGCTGTGGTTGTGGTATTACCTTGACGGTCAGTTTTTTGTTCTGGAACTACTTCGGCAAATTGCACTTCCCCTGCTAAGTCAGAGGCGACATCTTTAACTGCTTTTTCTGTATTAGTCCGAGTTGTCCGTCCACCAAGGGCAACCTCTGCCAACAACTGACCTTGTTTTACCTTATTGCCATCAAATACATATAGTGTTGAACCTTGGGTAAGATGAACCTCTTGATTCTCTGGAGTAACATCACCTACTTTTGTTGGCTCCAAAAGCATGATGCCATTAGCCTCAACATAGAGGGCATCTTCCCCGTGGCGAGTCCGATATGTTCTAGTCTTCAGCTTACGGGGAAGCTTGACAGTCCCACCAATTTTAGAACGAACTTGTTGCGCCACTTCTCCAGTAAACACCCCACCAGTGTGGAATGTCCGCATGGTTAGCTGAGTACCAGGTTCACCGATACTTTGGGCAGCAATGATCCCCACAGCTTCGCCTAAGTCTACCATTTTGGCGTGGGCTAAACTCCAGCCGTAGCAGTGTTGACAGACAGAACGTGCGGCTTCACAAGTTAGTGGCGATCGCACCACAACTTCACCCACCCCAGATTTTTCAATTTTCTTCGCCAAGTCTTCAGGAATTGGGGAATTACGTGCTGCAATCAATTCTTTTGTTACCGGATGCACCACATCTTCGCCAATTACCCGTCCCATTAAGCGGGTTCCCAGAGGAATCAAGGTTTTAGCACCTTCTGTCATTGGTCGAATCGCCAGACCTCTAGTGGTGCCACAGTCAAATTCCCGAATAATTACATCCTGGGAAACGTCCACTAATCGGCGGGTGAGATAACCAGAGTCAGCCGTCCGCAAGGCAGTATCCACCAATCCCTTTCTGGCACCGTAAGACGAAATAATGTATTCCGTTACAGTAAGTCCTTCACGGAAGTTAGTTTTGATGGGTAAATCGATAATTTCCCCTTGAGGATCTGCCATCAGTCCCCGCATCCCCACCAACTGCCGGACTTGGGAGATGTTACCCCGCGCCCCGGAGAATGCCATCATGTATACGGAGTTCAGGGGATTAGTCTTCTTGAAGTGGACGACTACTTCATCTTTCAAGGCTTCACTGGTACTATTCCAGGTATCAATTACCTTTTGGAAGCGTTCTACTTCAGTGATTTCTCCCCGTTGATAACGGGTTTCAGTAACGCGAATTTCTTCCTCGGCTGCTTCTAGGAGCAATCGCTTAGTTGGTGGTATCATCAGGTCATCTACACTGATGGAAACCCCGGCTTTGGTAGCGTAGCGAAATCCCAAATCTTTCAGTTTGTCCGCCATCACTGCGGTTCGCGCCGTACCATAATTCGTAAAAGCCCAAGAAATTAAATTTCTTAGTTGACCCTTATCAACCACCCGATTGCGAAAAATCATTTTTTCGTTAGTCATTAGTCATTAGTCCTGAGTCATTAATAATTAATAATTCGTAATACTCGCCGGAGGCGAGAAGCAAGCTACGTAGTTCGTAATTCATAATTAATTTTTCAATTACGAATTACGAATTAGAAATTACGAATTAACTAGCAAGTGCTTCCTGAATGGCGTTATTGTAAATAACTCGACCAGGCGTTGTGTATATATACTGAGAAAGTACATTACCCTTGGCGTCTTGTCTGACTCGGCGGAACTTATAGAGTAATGTCCGGCTACCATCCTCGTTTTCCGTCACTTTCACGGGTTCTATATCCGGTTCGTCTGATTCTATTTCACCATCAAACCTTACGTAAATATAGGCGTGCAAGTCAATTTGATCTTGCTGGAAAGCCATAATTACATCCTCTAGCGAAGAAAAGTAATTTCCTGCGCCTTTTGTTGCACCAGGATTTTCTGCGGTTAAGTAATACGCTCCCAACACCATATCTTGGCTAGGTGTGATGATGGGTTTACCGGTGGCTGGTGACAAAATATTGTTAGAAGCCAACATCAACAACCGCGCTTCAGCCTGACTTTCTAACGATAGAGGGACGTGTACCGCCATTTGGTCGCCGTCAAAGTCGGCGTTAAATGCTGGACATACCAGAGGATGCAGTTGAATCGCTCTACCTTCTACTAAGATTGGTTCAAAAGACTGAATACCCAATCGGTGCAACGTTGGTGCCCGGTTTAACATTACAGGGTGTCCTTCAATTACCTCTTCCAGCACATCCCAAACACTAGGATCGTTACGTGATATCAGCTTTTTCGCAGCTTTGATATTATTTACCATGCCGCTACGAATCAGGCGGTTAATTACAAATGGTTGAAATAGCTCAATTGCCATTTCTCTAGGCAAACCGCACTGGTGAATTTTCAGCTTTGGCCCAACTACAATTACCGAACGTCCAGAGTAGTCAACCCGTTTACCTAACAAGTTTTGTCGGAAACGTCCTTGCTTACCCTCAATAATGTCGGACAAAGATTTCAGTGGTCGGTTATTTGCCCCTACTACAGTGCGTCCCCGACGACCATTGTCAATTAAAGCGTCCACTGCTTCTTGCAGCATCCGCTTTTCATTCCGCACAATAATCTCTGGTGCCAAAATTTCTTGCAAGCGTGCCAAACGATTGTTGCGGTTAATTACCCGCCGATACAAATCATTCAAATCGCTGGTAGCAAAACGTCCGCCATCTAGCTGCACCATTGGGCGCAGGTCGGGAGGAATCACGGGAATAACAGCCATTACCATCCACTCTGGTTTGGAACCAGTAGCGATAAAGTTGTCAATTACCCGCAGTCGCTTAATTAGCTTTGCTCTCTTTTGTCCCTTGGCGTTGCCAATTTCTTCGCGTAGGCTTTCCGCTTCTTGTTCTAAATTGATATCGGCAAGCAAGCGCAACAGTGCTTCAGCACCAATACCTACCTCTACGCCTTGCAGCACAGAATCTTCGCTATAAATTTGGTCTTCTATTTCCAACCACTGGTCTTCACTCAGTAGCTGTTTGTAAGTTAAAGTTTCGGCATTACCTGCACTCAGGACAACATAAGAGTTGAAATAGACAATCTGCTCGACATCCCGTAAGGGCATATCCAACAGGATGGAAATATAGCTAGGAATCCCTTTGAGATACCAAACGTGAGCTACTGGTGCGGCAAGTTTAATATAGCCCATGCGGTGGCGGCGCACCCGTGACTCGGTGACTTCTACCCCACAGCGCTCACAGACAATACCTCTATGACGAACTCTTTTATACTTACCACAGTGGCATTCCCAATCTTTTGCAGGGCCAAAAATGCGCTCACAAAATAAGCCATCCATTTCTGGCTTGAGAGTTCGGTAGTTAATCGTCTCTGGCTTGGTAACTTCACCGACTACTTGACCATTAGGCAATGTCCTTTCGCCCCATTGCCGAATGCGTTCGGGGGAAGCCAAGCCGATTTTTACGTAGTCAAACTGATTAGTTTGGGCAGGTCTCATACTTAAATGCTGAGTTCCGAATAATGAGTTTTGAGTATATTTAGTTTTAAGTTAGGAGTTAGGAGTTATGAATTGTTAACTCCTAACTACCTCACTCCTCACTGTCTATTCATCATCATCCAGCGATTCGCGGGAAAGAGATTCATAGGTTGGTCGAGGAGGTGTGCGACGGGCTGATTGGTCTGCCATCAAATCGACTTCCACATCTAGGGAACTGCCGTCTGCTTGGGTTTCTACCTTGTGTACGGCAATGTCTAACCCCAATGATTGCAACTCGCGCATTAGCACCTTAAAGGATTCTGGGGTTCCAGGTCTAGGAATTGCCTTACCTTTAACGATCGCATTTAACGCTTCATTTCGTCCTTGCATATCGTCAGATTTAACTGTGAGCAATTCCTGTAAGGTGTAAGCCGCACCAAAGGCTTCCAATGCCCACACTTCCATTTCTCCAAACCTTTGACCACCTTGTTGGGCTTTACCACCCAAGGGTTGCTGAGTCACCAGTGAGTATGGGCCTGTAGAACGGGCGTGGATCTTATCATCCACCAAATGCACCAGTTTCAGCATATAAGCCACACCGATGGTAATTGCTCGGTCAAAGGGTTCGCCTGTACGACCGTCATACACCATGATTTTGCCTGGGTTATCTGGGTTATATACCCAGTCTTTACCTGTTTCATCACGTGCTTCTTGCAATTTGCCATGTACGATTCGGCGGGATGTCTCTTCACCGTACATTTCATCAAAGGGAGTAATCTTAAATCGGACTCCCAAGGTTTGACCAGCCCAACCCAAGAGGCACTCAAATACTTGTCCGACGTTCATCCGACTGGGTACGCCCAAGGGATTGAGTACAATATCCACTGGTGAACCATCGGGTAAATAAGGCATATCTTCCGCCGGTAATATTCGAGAAATAATCCCTTTATTACCGTGACGACCTGCCATTTTGTCGCCAACTTGGATTTTGCGTTTTTGAGCAACATACACCCGGACTACCATATTGGCTCCTGGTGGCAGTTCGTCGCCTTGTTCGCGAGTAAACAAGCGCACATCAACTACGCGACCTTTTTCACCATTCGGTACTCGCAAGGAATTGTCCCGCACATCCCGCGCTTTTTCACCGAAAATAGCCCGCAATAGTTTTTCTTCTGGCGGTTGGTCAGATTCACCTTTGGGTGTTACCTTACCCACCAAGATATCTCCAGCTTCTACCCATGCCCCAATGCGAATGATTCCCTGTTCATCCAACTGACGCAAGGCATCTTCCCCGACGTTGGGAATTTCTCTGGTGATTTCTTCTGGCCCCAGTTTGGTTTGTCTAGCTTCAATTTCATATTTTTCAATGTGAATTGAGGTGTAGACATCATCCTGCACCAGTCTTTCAGAGATTAAAATCGCATCTTCGTAGTTGTAGCCTTCCCAAGGCATATAGGCTACGACGATATTTTGTCCTAGTGCCAATTCACCGCCTTCGGTGGAGGAGCCATCAGCCAGCACCTGACCAGCGACAACCTTTTCGCCAATGCGGACGAGAGGTTTCTGGTTTAAACAGGTGTCTTGGTTTGAGCGTTGATATTTAGAAAGGGTGTATTTAATTTCTGAGGTATTAGCTTTAGGACGGACGCGAATTTCTTTAGCATCCACATAAGTGACATCGCCATCGGTACGCGATACAACCACCATCCCGGAGTCTCTTGCTCCTTGCGCTTCCAAACCAGTACCTACCAAAGGACGTTCTGGTTTCAGCAGGGGTACTGCTTGCCGTTGCATGTTCGATCCCATCAGCGCTCGGTTAGCGTCATCATGCTCCAAGAAGGGAATCATGCTGGTTGCTACCGATACAATCTGTACGGGAGATACTGCTACGTAGTCTACCTGTTCTGGTGTTGTGGTAGAAAATTCTTGGCGATAACGGACTGGTACTAGTGGCCCAATAATGTGTCCTGTTTCATCTACAGGAATATCTCCAGGAGCAACCCGCAGATCGTCTTCTTCATCGGCTGTCATGTAGGCTGGAGGCAGATCGAATCTGACTTGCCCATTTTCCACAGGTCTAAATGGTGTTTCTAGGAATCCGTAGAGGTTAACCCGCGCATGGGTTGCTAAGGAACCAATCAATCCGGCGTTGGGGCCTTCTGGTGTCTCAATGGGGCAAATGCGTCCATAGTGGCTAGGATGAATATCTCGCACGGCAAAACCGGCGCGTTCACGAGTTAAACCACCAGGGCCAAGAGCGCTCAAACGGCGTTTGTGCGTCAGTTCTGCGAGAGGATTGGTTTGATCCATGAACTGACTTAACTGGCTAGAACCAAAGAATTCTTTGATTGCTGCTACCAATGGTTTAGGGTTGACCAAGGAAGCGGGGGTTAATACTTCAGCATCGGATACGGTCATCCGTTCCCGAATGATTCTCTCTAAACGGTTTAAGCCCACCCGCACTTGGTTTTGCAGCAATTCACCGACGCTTCTCACCCGACGATTGCCTAAGTGGTCAATGTCATCGATATTACCGATGTCATATTCTAGGTTAATTAGGTAATCTACGGCTGCCAAAATATCGCCAGCAGTCAATACCCGCATGGTGTCTGGGACAGAAAGGCGCAATTTCTTGTTGAGTTTGTACCGTCCAACGCGACCAAGATCATAACGTTTCGGGTCAAAGAAACGAGAATCTAAGAGTTGTTGTCCACCTAATACTGTGGGTGGTTCACCAGGACGGAGTTTGCGATATAACTCCATTAGGGCTTCTTCTTCAGAGAATTGCCCTTCTTTTTCGATGGTTTTTTGGAAATATTCGGGGTGGCGTAAAGCGTCAAAAATTTCGTTGTCTGATAACCCTAAAGCTTTAAGTAGTACCTGCGCTGAAAGTTTACGGGTTTTGTCGATACGTACCCACACTAAATCGTTACGGTCTGTTTCAAATTTCAGCCATGCTCCCCGGTTGGGAATTAAGCTAGCTGAATAAGTCCGTCGCCCGTTTTTGTCAATTTCTGATTTGTAATAAACCCCTGGTGATCGCACTATTTGGTTGACAATTACCCGCTCGGCCCCGTTAATAATAAACGTCCCGCGATCGGTCATCAAAGGCAAATCGCCAATGAATACCTCTTGCTCTTTGATTTCCCCGGTTTCTTTATTAATCAGCCTTGTGGGAACATACATTTGGACAGCATAAGTACTATCCCGCCGTTTCGCTTCTTCGACGCTGTACTTTGGCTCTTTGAGTTTGTAGTTATGACCCAAAAAGTGCAATTCTAATTTGCCCGTATAATCTGTAATAGGACTAAAGGAGTTCAGTTCTTCTATCAGCCCTTCTTCCAAAAACCAGCGAAAGCTCGCTCGCTGGATTTCAATCAAGTCGGGCAGCAGAAAGGCTGGTTCCATGTATGTTTCTTTAGTCATGCCTCTTCCTTTGTCAACCTGGTAAAATTTTCCCTTGGACACTGCCGTTTGACTCTTCCCACTGCTAGCCAGTGTCCTTAGCTGTTTGGGAACTTAATTCTTACACACTTGCTATTTACAACAGGTGTGGGCAAACGCAGCGATGAAAGCTGGAATGAGCGATTTGGACAAGGGGATAATTGCCCCTAATCGGGTACTCAGACACCAGAAACCCACTATAGTCTTGATTTAAGAAGAATATACAGTTGAGATATTCCTGAGTTTTATCTACGTTTTTCATTTCCCCTCCAAAAAGCGCGTTAATTTGCTGACGCAGCTCTAGACGGTGTGTTTTAAATTCACCCCGCTATTTATACTCTCAGTAATATCTTAAATATCCTAAGACTGAGGGAACGATCCGCACCTTGTCGGTTTTGAATCAGAATCACTTCGTTTTGCTGGATTGTACTCACAAGGCAATTTCGTTTAAGGATTTTGTATAGGTTAAATACACAGAAGCCGATTTTGTGCAAAAGTTTAGCTCAACCTGGTTTGGCACGGTTAGTCATGTGTGGAGAGCATCCGCTTGTGGAGATTTGGAGGATGGCCAAGCCGATAACATCACGGAAAATTAGGCTCAGAAATTTTAGGTTCCTTCCTTTATCATTATGGCGCAAGCAAAATGTTTTTGAGGGAATAATATTACCATATTTTCCCTTCCTAGAGTTTTATTTTTTTTAGCACAACTGAATTAAAGAGATTAGAACCCACTTTATATTGACAGACCGAATAGTTCACAGGCATTCTGGGTGGTTTGATGGGCGATCGCTTCTACTGTTTCTTGACGCAGTTTTGCTACTTGCTCGGCTACGTAAATTACGTAGGCAGGCTCGTTCCGTCTCTCACCCCGTTTCGGAACTGGGGCAAGAAATGGGCAGTCTGTTTCAATTAGTAGGCGATCGCTACTTACCATCGCAGCTGATGATTGGATTGCTTTGGCGTTTTTGAACGTTACCGTCCCGCTAAAGCTGATGTAGAAGCCTAGATCGAGAAACCATTGAGTTTCTTCTGGCGTTCCTCCCCAGCAATGCATAACGCCCCGCACTCTTTCTCCTTTGAGTTCGCGCCATTTTTGCAACACTTCTCTAGTTGCCACAGCAGCATCTCGGCAGTGGATAATTACAGGTAAGTTGAGTTCAGATGCGATCGCTAACTGTGACTCAAATACCATTAGCTGATGCTCATAGTTATCAGCTTTGTAAAAATCCAGCCCCATTTCTCCAATAGCTACCACATCCGAGTCAGAACTCGCTAAAGTTTTGATTTTTTCGGCTGTATCGCTATTCCACTTATCAGCATCTAAAGGGTGTAATCCCACGGCAAAGCTGATTTCGGGAAACTCGTGGGCAATGGATTGAATGCTAGAAAACTCATCAGGGTGAACACAGGAATGTACTAGACGTATTACTCCTGCTTCTTGCCACCGCGATCGCACCGTTGCTAAATCTGGCTGAAAACTATCAAAGTTAAGGTGAACGTGCGTGTCTACCAGTTGCATTCTTTGTTCTTTGTCGTTAGTCATAAAATTGTTAGCCCCGATCGCGACTAAGGACAAATCAGCCTCCGAGTTAATCTTTACTCCTGTGGCAACCACTAAGCGATCGGCTGATGTTTAAGAGGAAAACCATGCCTGTCACTTGTTTTAATTGGTATAAACAAAAACAGTTGCCTCTGGGATAAACCCTGCCGTAGACGGGTCAAAAGCCCAAGTTGTATGGAAACCCATTACACTAGCTTCCCATGAGCAACTAGCGTTTTATGCCAATTACTACAACTTTAAGAAAGTTACTAACCCAGTGATTCACTGAGTTAGAGGATGTACTGGCTCACCAATAACTATTCAGATGCTGTTTTAGTTAAGGGCTTTAGTTTATGAGCTAATCTCGACTTTTTCCTTGCCCCGTTGTTGGGGTGAAGGACACCCCGTTTGACTGCTTTATCGATTTTGCCGTAAGCCTCGGATAACCGAGCCTCTGCTTCTTGTTTTAATTCTGGGGTAGGATTAGCTGCATAGACAGCTACCGCACTAGAGTATTTCTTCATCAGCGTTTTGACTGCTGATTTGTAAGCTTTATTACGCAGTCGGTTACGTTCTGCGATTTCGGCACGCTTGAGAGCAGACTTTGTATTCGCCACAGTCAATTCCAAAAATACTATTAATATGTACACACACTACTAGACTTACTAATATAGCATCCCAATTGCCAATGTTATAATTTCCTAAAAAAATTAATTCTGCCATTTGGGAATATTTCTTCTCCTGCTTCCCAATCTCCCCAGTCCCGAATTTAGTGTGTCGTCAATTAAGGAAATGCGTTAAAATAAGCGATATAAAATAAACCAGTGACCCTAACTCACTGGAATCTAACTGATAAAGCAGTCGGATTGTCAATGCAATCTGTCCTGAATTTAGGATGTATTGTCAGAGGCAAAAAACTGTAACCAGCTTTTCAGGGGGTTTGAAAGTACAGAAGCGATATAAAATCGTGTCTGTATTAGGAGATGTTAAGTACTAAGAAGTTAGGAAAATAAGTAATAATTATACTCAGGCCCTATCCCCTGTAAATTTGGGGGATTAAGATGTGCAAACACACCACCTGCACCCCGTAAGGAGTGAGGGGAAGGGCAAAAGGGTAGTGGAAAATGGCACATCCACTTCCTACCGCTAGCCTGTGAAAGGTTGTCGGACTGAGCAATTAAGTCGTCTTCTTAAGTAAACCATCTGTTGGCAGCCTTGAGAGGATCAAAAAAATCCAGGTTAAGCTAGAGAAGAGAATTAGAGTCAGCTTGCACACCCCAGTGGGTCAAGAGCAATACTAAATCTCAGGTGTGAATATTATAATTATTGGCATTGTCCTTACTCCATGCTGCGAATCATCACTCAGCAGGCAGACGTTAGAGCAGAACTGCAACGGATCTGCGATCGCACCCATGACGAACAGGTGCTTCACAAAGAAGCAACGGTGCGGGAAGTTTTGCAAGCAGTGAAGCGCCAAGGCGATAAAGCTGTATTGCATTACACAGCCGAATTTGACAAACAAACCCTGAAAGCAGAAGAACTCCGAGTTACAGGCTCGGAACTAGATGCAGCCTATCAGCAGGTGTCAAAGGAGTTGTTGGGCGCACTTCGGCTAGCTTGTCGCCAAATTGAAGCGTTTCATCGTCAGCGAGTCCCAAAAAGCTGGGTACACTTTGGCGACGATGAAGTAGTGTTGGGCAAACGCTACACTCCCGTAGACCGAGCGGGATTGTATGTGCCTGGTGGCCGCGCCGCCTATCCCAGCACAGTGCTGATGAATGCAATTCCGGCTCGTGTTGCTGCTGTACCCCATATAGTGATGGTGACACCACCAGGCCCAGGGGGTGCAATTAACCCAGCCGTTCTAGTAGCTGCCCAAGAAGCAGGAGTGCAAGAAATTTATCGCATTGGGGGCGCACAAGCGATCGCTGCTTTAGCATATGGCACAGAAACGATTCCAAAAGTGAATGTGATTACTGGGCCTGGTAACATTTATGTCACCCTTGCGAAAAAACTTGTCTATGGAACCGTTGGCATTGATTCTTTGGCAGGCCCCAGCGAAGTGCTGGTGATTGCTGATGAAAGTGCTAATCCGGTGCATGTAGCTGCTGACTTGCTAGCCCAAGCCGAACACGATCCAATGGCGGCAGCAATTTTGCTGACGACAGATGCGGCTTTGGCGAAAAACGTGCAATTAGCCTTGGAAAGACAGCTAGTGGATCATCCACGGCGAATAGACACAGAAAAAGCGATCGCTCATTATGGGTTGATTGTCCTTGTGGAATCCCTCGAAGCAGCAGCAGAACTCTCAAATGAATTTGCCCCCGAACACCTGGAATTAGAAGTAAAAGACCCTTGGGCACTCTTACCACAGATTCGCCATGCTGGGGCAATATTTTTGGGTTACTCCACACCAGAAGCTGTGGGAGACTATTTGGCAGGGCCTAATCACACCTTGCCAACTTCTGGCGCTGCCCGCTATGCCTCAGCATTAGGGGTTGAAACCTTCCTGAAACACTCCAGTATTATTCAATACTCCCAAACAGCGCTGCAAAATGTAGCTGGTGCCATTGATGTCCTAGCAACAGCAGAAGGCTTACCTTCTCATGCTGATTCAGTCCGCCGCCGAGTTCAGCAAGAAGAGTGATTTGGAATGGTTAATTTTTTTTAAAGACTGTTGACAAAAGTGATTCCGTAGATAGCAAATAAACTGTTTGCTACCCTGTTTTAAGCCTTTTGGCGGGCATCTACTAGACATTGCCCGTCTATTGTGCTGAGTTCTTAAAGAAGAAGTTGTGTTTGTAGTTAGCCAGTGAACCGTTTCAGACGCGGGTTAGTGTCTCAAATAACTGGCAAAAATATCTTCCGGCAAAGCATTAGCGGCAAAGCATTAGCGTCAAAGTTGGGTGAAACCGATTTATGGCATAGCCTCGAAGTGTATATACTAAATAGGCCGATGG
Source organism: Nostoc sp. (assembly GCF_036919895.1). GTDB lineage: Bacteria > Cyanobacteriota > Cyanobacteriia > Cyanobacteriales > Nostocaceae > Nostoc. Next base: position 63,607 of record NZ_JBALBW010000078.1, on the reverse strand, counting down.
AAAAATAATTTAGTGTCGCTGCCAACAAGTTTTGCTACATACTAATGTAATGAGTCTACTTTTATTAGGAGACGAGAGCGGTGCTAAAGAATATTTTGGTAGCTCTAGACGGTTCGGAAATTGGAGGACGAGTAATTCAGAGTTTAGATAATTTGGCATTGTCAAAAGATGCCAATGTTATCCTCTGTCATGTATTTTCCACGCCAGAGTCAGAAATGGAACTACCTGCCGATCGTCCTCAACCAGAGTCCCCAACATTTTCTTATTTCCAGTTGGAAAAACAGTTGCAATCCTATCAGGAAAAATTATCAGTCACAAGTGAGTTAGAACTGGTAACTGGCGATCCTGCTGAAGAGATTATTCGCCTTGCCAATATTTACAAAGCTGACTTGATCGTAATTGGCAGTAGAGGGTTGATTGGGATGAAGCGAATTGTCCAGCGTTCTGTTAGCAGTCAAGTTGTAGAAGAGGCTAATTGTTCGGTGTTGGTGGTAAAGCCTAATTAAAATAATGTCTTCACATTAATAGAAGAATTATACGAACCAGTAGAGTTTGTTGGTAGCGATCGCATTCTATCTCAAATTTTTCCAGAGTTAGAATTACAGCGCTTCCGGCTATTATGCAATACAGTTTTCCTCTTGCCCCCTCTCCTATCAAAGCTTTCAGCTTTAGGGATGTACATCATAGCAGCCGGAAGTGCTGTAACAGTTGAGCAAGTGTTGACTGGTGGGGATTAAAAGTAATTTAAGGATTTAAAAAATCTAAATGCTCACCTGGTTGGTGGCGTAACTTCTGTAGAGAAGCTATATCCTTTCTCAAGAAGAGACTGTTATGACATTTATTTTGAGAAAAGCGAGGCTATTAACAGATTTATAGGTTGATTGAGAAAACACATAGGACAAGGAAAATCCCCCTTGTCCCTACATTCAGTTAATTCAACGTCCTTGAGTTGCCAAAAACTGACGCAAGCTCAACAAACTCAACGTTTGACCCAAATTCAAGGGCAGAAGTGAAACTCCTTCCAAGCGAGATTGTACCCAACCTTCTCCCCAGTACCATTCGTGAAACCCGTCAATACCTCCACTGAGTAGCAAACGGAGACAGTTGGATTTTACAACGTCTACTTGATGATGAATCGAGATTGGCCCTGTCCAGGTTGTAAACTCGAATCCTGAAAGCAGTTCTTCTGGCATTCCTGGTGCAAAGCGTTGCCCTAAGAGCCATTTTTCTAGTTGTACCGGATGCAGTAGACTGTCACGAATTGCATCTGTTGACGCTTCAATTTCGATCCTTAGTTGACTTTGTTGAAAATTACCTAGCATTTTCTAAGATTGCCTAAAGGTGAGACATTACTATTTCTAATATTGCAAATACAATCAGTGATTATTACGGTGTCACTTTTCTAGCAGCAGAGAACTTAGAATAGAAAATGTGAACTTGTTAAGAAATGTAAGGTTATTCATGGCGGATCAGTTAATTCGTGCAACAGCAGCCGAAGGTGGAATTCGTGCCGTAGGTGTGATAACCACACGTTTAACAGAAGAAGCACGGGGGCGACACAAGCTTTCTTATGTAGCAACGGCAGCACTGGGTAGGACTATGGCGGCGGGTCTGTTAATGGCTTCTAGTATGAAGCGAAGTGGATCAAGGGTCAATGTCCGGGTAAAAGGTGATGGGCCTTTGGGTGGCATATTGGTAGATGCTGGGTTAGATGGTACGGTACGCGGGTATGTGGGGAATCCATCTGTAGAATTGCCTCCTAATGCCAAAGGTAAGCTAGATGTTGGTGGTGCAGTTGGTGATGGCTACTTATACGTTGTGCGGGATATTGGTTATGGTTATCCTTACTCTAGTACGGTAGAACTAGTTTCTGGCGAAATTGGCGATGATGTGGCTCATTATCTGGTGAATTCCGAACAAACACCTTCAGCTTTAGTTTTAGGTGTGTTTGTGGGAGCGGGCGGAGTAACTGCGGCTGGAGGCTTACTAATACAAGTGTTACCAAAAGCTGCCAGAGATGAAGCCTTAGTAGAAACATTGGAATCACGGGTTGCTAGTCTGGCAGGATTTACGCCATTATTGCAAGCCGGGAAGAATTTGACTGAAATTTTTACCGACCTCTTGGGCGACATGGGCCTGGAAATCTTTCCCGAACGGCAAATGCTGCGCTTTCAGTGTGGTTGTTCTTTCGATCGCGTTTTGGGGGCACTGAAGATTTTGGGAGAAGCCGAACTGCAAGATATGATTGTTAAAGATCATGGTGCTGAAGCAACTTGCGACTTTTGCGGCAACGTTTACCAGGCAAGTAGCGAGCAGTTAGCTGAACTAATTGCCGATTTGCAAGCTGAATCTACTGTTTCAGGATAAAGTATAAACTAGCACTGATTTTTTAGATTGTTAATGGTACTCTGTGGAGAGAGATAATCAAAAAAGTAGCTTTTTAATCATGAGAAAGTTACTATGTCAACAATGGAATTATCAACCTAAAACAGAGCGCTATTCAATTATTTTGGTGTGAGAGATGACAGAGCGGGATATTCCAGACAGTTGGTCTTCAGCCGGTGATAGAGAGCCAGATCAAAACAAAAGATTATCCCGAACAGAACAATTCGGTGAAACTCAACCATTTGATGTCCCAGCTACTGGTTCTACCTCCAAGTCAGTGAAGCGGCGAAAAAAAAACCATAGGGAAGGATTACCTATAAATAGTAATTTAGAAGAAACTGCCCAACTCAGTAGTACTTCTGGGAAATGGCCACGCTGGATGAAAAGCTGGACATTATGGCTAGTACTACTATTGTTGATTCCTGGCAGTGTAGGATTTTTGGCAATGGCAATGCTGTTAAAGTTGCCATCTGCTCCTAATTGCCCCTCGATTTTCTGGCCCCTAGCTAGTGCTTCTGTACGGCTACACTGCGCTCAGTTGGCGGCTTCTAAGCAGACAGTAAACGACCTATTGCAAGCGATCGCTCTGGTGAAGCAACTACCAGCAAATCACCCGTTGCATGGAGAAATCGATCGTTTCATCGAAGAATGGTCGCGGGATATTTTGAAGCTAGCCGATCAAAGTTTCCAAACAGGAAATTTAGAGGAAGCGATCGCTACTGCTCGTCAGATACCCGAAGATGTGGGAGCTTATAAATTAGTCGATGAACAAGTTGACAAATGGCAAACAATTTGGTCAAAGGCAGAAGCCACATATAATGGTGCGATCGCAGAAGTCAAGGAACGGCGCTGGCAATCGGCCTTCATGTTATCCGCCAAAATGCTGCGCGTAGACAATCAATTCTGGGCGGGTACTAAATACGACCAATTGAATCGTCTAATTGCCACAGCGCGGGAAGATGGCGATAAGTTAGGAAAAGCTGAAAGTTTAGCAAACAGCAAAGTAGTCGATAATTTACTGGAAGCTATCAAGTTAGCCGAGTCTATTGGGCAAGAAAGTTACCTTTATCAAAAAGCTCAAGAATCGATTCCCGCATTTGGACGCAAAATGCTGGAATTGGCACAGGCAAAACTAGATAAGCAGGATGCCGATGAAGCACTGAATATTGCTCGACAAATTCCAGAAAGTGCGAAACTACAAGGCAAAACAGATGACTTTATCGCCATAGCTGACGCGAAAAGAAGTGCTTGGATAGGTAATGTTTCTGGTTTAGAAGCTGCGATCGCTCAAGCCCAACAAATCGATCCTTCCAGACCAGTGTATAATGAGGCACAGCAATTAATTGCTCGTTGGCAGTTGGAAATTGAAGATGTTGCCCATCTGGAAAAAGCAAGAATATTGGCTAGTCAGGGAACTGTACCTAATTTAACAGCAGCGATCGCTCAAGTACAGCTTATTCCTGCTAGTAACCCTAGAGGCGTAGAAGCTAGGCAAGAGATAGGTCGCTGGAATGCCCAGGTGGAGACAATTGAAGACCAACCTTACTTAGATCGTGCCGAACAGATAGCAATATTTGATGATATTAACTCCTTGCAAACTGCGATCGCTCAAGCCAGCGAAATTGGTAGAGGTCGGGCATTATATCCAGAAGCACGGAAAAAAATTCGTACTTGGGTAGGGAAAATTCAGCGAATTCAAGACCAACCCTACTTGGATCAAGCACAAGAACTAGCTCAGAGTGGAAATCTCACCGCCGCCATTAGCGCAGCTCAACAAATTGCCTCGTCGGGAAGGGCGCTTTCACAAGAAGCACAAGCTGCGGTAAATGACTGGGAAGGTCAAATCCGCACTAAAGAAAACTGGAAAAAAGCCCAGGAAGTGGGCGCGGCTGGAACACCAGAAGCTTTGGTTGAAGCAATACGCCTGGCAGATCGGGTTTCAAACAATAGCATCTTACGTATGGATGCGAATCTGGCTATTGACCAATGGAGTCAGCAATTGTTAGAAATAGCCCGCTCTCAAGGTCAGTCTGATATTGCCAGAGGGATTGACATTGCCAAATCGATTCCACGCGGTAGCGCTGCTTACAGTGCAGCGCAAGAGCAAATTAAGACTTGGCAAGACTTTCTGAATCCTAAACCTGAACCTCAGCCTGAACCCCAGACCCAGACCCCGCCCCAGACTGAATCTCTACCATTTCCTCAATCAACTACTACTAGTGGGCAGTAATATCGTTTTTAAAGATTAAAACCTTTTAATTTAGTATTTTCAAAACGCATATCGGGGATACAAGGGTGTAAGGAAAAACTTCCTTTTTTAAGTAAAGTAGCACAGCTAGCTGTGCTACCTTATCGACAATTTATTCACCCCATTCTTTAATTACAGAAAACAGTGATGAGTAATCATCATCAGCAAATGACATTTTCACGGCTGTTTGTAAGATTTGCCGGACACCTTTAATACTGCTGAGATCCAAACTTCGGGATTTTGCTTCCGAGATAAATAATTCTGTATCTTTGAGTAAATGTTTTGTGGGGAAGTTCGGATCGGCATAATTGCCATCCAACATCCGTTGTAGCTTTTTGTCAAAGGTAGGTGCGTAGAGTGGACTGTCGCGCAAAATTTGCATAAACACATCCACATCGACACCCTGACGCTGGACGAAAGCCAGACTCAGAGCAAAACTAGTTGTTAGGGAAGCTATTAGTTGATTTAGTGCCAATTTGAGCGCCGCCGCAGATCCCACAGGCCCTATAAGTAAAGGTTCTGTCCCAAAATTTTGGAGTAACTTCAAGTGGCGTTGATATTGTTCTGGCTCTGCCCCTACCATAACACTCAACTTGCCAGCTTTTGCTTCTGGAATACTCCCTAATACAGGTGCTTCTAAATACTCACCACCACCACCAACAACTGCATCTCTTATTTCCTGGCTTTCTGTGGGAGTAATTGTTCCCATTTGAAGGATTGTGCGTCCTTCCAGAGTTTGCCAAGCAGTATCTGAAAGCAACACATTATAAATGGCTGGGGCATTAGTAAGCATGAGGATTACGCACTCAGCAGCACGAATAGCGTGGCGGGGATGTGTAGCAATTTCAGCCCCGGCTGCTTGTAGTGGTGCTAATTTTTCTGGGGTGCGATTGTAGGCAACTAGCTGTATATCTGCGGCTAATAACCTTTGAGCCATTGGTAGTCCCATCAGTCCAGTTCCCAGAAATGCCACCTTCATTTTTCATATTCCTTTAATACAGCGTCACCGATAGCGAGTCTTTGTTCGCGGAGCGTCTCGTTAATAGCGTCACAGCCCATCGCGAACATCGCGTTTGCATTGTTTGATTCAAATTTAGTTGGAAAGTAGTTATTTGAGACTTAAGATCCAATCCCAAATCTCAGGTTTTCTACTCCCCACCGCTACTCTCTAACTATGGTAATCAACCACCTGCGGCAAAAGTCACCATAATTATCACTGAAAGTAAAATACCAGGGGTAAGTAGTGTTGCTAGCATTAGCAGGTCATGAGTTGACATAATTATTACTTTGGTAATGTGTTTAACTTTACAGTATTCACTGTTATGCTAGTCTAAATAAGATTGATACTGCATTCTTAAATAGAGTTTTAACTTTTCAAATATACCTTTACTTTGGCAGGGTCAATCCTTTTATTGGTTGAGAAGTTTCTGTATTGTTCAGACCTTTGCTCTGAATTAGGACTCCAAAACCGCCTAGTCCTGTGGGATCTATAAGTTGGTGTAGTGCGTCGCGTCGCTGTAGTAACTCCGAGAGGGGTTGCTTTTGATAAGAAAGGGCTGCAATGCGATCGCCTAAACCCAGCGCCATCAAAAATAATCCTTGCTGGATAAAACCAATATTCTTTAAATTGCACTTCTCGCCCCAGCGTTCCAAAGCCGTAAAGTCAACATGGGCAGTGATATCTTGTCGCCCAATATTAATATAGGGGTTGTCATGGAAACGATGCTGATAATAGCATTGTAGGGTTCCTTGCGATCGCCTGGGATTATAGTAACGACTGGCGGGGTAGCCATAATCAATTGTTAACACATAGCCACGCTGCAAGCGGTCTGCTACTATACTCAACCAGTCTAGAGCAGCTAAATTAATTTCACTGCGGTAGCCATCTGGATATGCACTTTGGCTAAAGTCCATTTCCACCAAGTTTAAATATTCAGCGAGTTGGGGCGTTGAAGGTTCTGCTGTGACTTCCACAAATGATAAGCGGGTTTCTTTCTCATTACTATCTGTAGTTACATAAATTTCTCGGAGTTCTCCCGTTTCTAGGATAAATTGATGCACGGGGAACGCATCTACTAACTCGTTGGAAAAAAAGCAGCCTGCGATCGCATTTGGTGGTATCTCCTCTAAATTACACCAACGCACGGGTAAATCTTGTAAGCGTTGCTGCTGTTCTTGTCTTAAAGTTGGGGACTTTTCAACAATGATGTACTCTAGCGCAGTAAAAAAATCTGGGTAGTGCTGTTGATGATATTTGAGGATATGCAATGCTAGCAGCCCTTGACCTGCTCCCATTTCTACCAGAGAAAAGGGTATAGGTTTTCCTAAAATCTCCCACATCTGGAAAAATTGTTCTGCTAGTAACTCGCCAAAGTCAGCACAGAGGTTAGGAGAGGTAAAAAAATCACCACCTTTAAAGCCAATTTTAAGTGCATCGCTGGAATAGTAGCCGTATTCAGGGTGGTATAATGCCAGATCCATGAATTGGGCGAAAGTAATTCGTTGTTGAGGACTGGTGGTAATGTGATTTGCGATCGCTACACACAAAGCTGGATTTGAATCCATAAAATTTGAGATTGGATAAAAAATAAAATAAATAAATTATGAATGATGCAAAACAAAATTCCTAATTTAGCTGTTCAGTATCTATTATCTATGTTCATTAACCCAAAGGAGAAGGATCGACTTTATTGAGAACAATTTTTACAGCATCTATCATCACATCAGGTTGATCTACCCATATAAAATGACTGCTATTACTTGCTTGAATTTGAGTACAGTTCGTTGATAAATTAAGTAACTCTAGGTGCATCTTGTGGCGCAATTGGTTAGCGCCTCTCAAAGGAATAAAAAGAGTCCAGAAAGAAGGTTTGAAAAAAGAATTTGCTTTGATATTTACTATAGGCAGATCGCTAAACTGATTAGCTATGATAACCTCACGTCCACTAGCACTTAGATTTAACATCTCTCGGCTCATTGTAATCCAGTGTTTAGGACGGCAAAAGGAACGTTTAATGGAATTGAGTAAATGATTAGGAAATTTATTTAATTCTGGCTTCAACATTTCAAATACTTTGCATATCCTCATTAATCGAATAATGCCAAGTATTGAGCCTAGAATAGACATCACAAAGCCTGATATAAAAAAGAGTTTCAAGGCTTGCAACTGAAAAGACATTTTGAGCATTTCAGTCTCATGTAGTCCGTCTGTGAGTACCATTCCAATAACTTTCTCAGGAAACCGATGGGCATACAGCCGGACATTATAGCTCCCAAAGGAATCTCCTATCAAAATGTAGGGTGGTTTAATTCCTGCTTTTGTAAGCAGTGTATCTAATTCTGTCACAATTTGATTGCTGGTTCGGGGATGTGGGCTATGATTGCTCCATCCATAACCGGCTCGATCGTAAATACATACTCTTCCTAATTTCGCCAATTCTTCAACTAGAAGATAGCCCTCAATTCCTCCTAAGCTGTGGTCTAGAACAATTGTTGGACTAGCTTCTCCTTCAGTGTAGAGATGTAGACAATATCCACCCACATCAAACATTTTACCGGGGGGAAGTTTTCGATCTTCAAGCCAGCACGCGATCGCTTGATAAAGTGTTGTAGCAACTAGCAGAAAAACTCTGGTTAAAATCAACATAGTTTAAGTTTTCTTGCCAGTTAATTACGATTTACAAATTGGTAATTAACGATATCAGTACACCATTGGGATCGCGGACAATTTTCACAGGTAGGGGCAATTCATGAATTGCCCCTACTGCGTATAGTTTTGCGTAAATCCTATTCGTAAGGTTTTCTAACCCAGGTCGCTGGTTTCTAACCGCCCTTTAACTTTCTAGTATGTAAGGGGCTGTTGCTAGAGTTTGCGCCCCTGCTTGCATCATTTCCATATTTGATGGCGACCAATGATGAGACCCTTGACAGTGGTGTGCTGCTAGTAATCCCCATAATCCTCTGGGAACCAAAATTGGTACAACCAGGTTGGCTCGAACCTGCATATTGCGGAGAAAATCTCGGTGACAAGATTCGATTGGCTCTAATTCAATATCAGCGATCGCTTTTACCCTTCCTGCCAAGTATAAAGCAGCATACTCGTCGTTAAAACAACCATCTGGGCCAGTGGTACCCAGAATTGAAAATTCTTGAGAACTCAAAGATTCAAAAGTCACTTGTCCTTGCCACTGTCCGTAAAAGTAATACAACACTACCCGATCAACCTGAAGTGATTTTCTGAGTTGATTGGTTGTTTGCCGGACTAACTCATCGCGCTGCATTGTTTTAATAAGGCGATTGAGCAAACCTTGCAAACCCTGTTCACGGCGATCGCGGCTATGGTTAAATTCTGAGTGAGGATGAATTTGCACAGTTCTAAAATGATGACTAAGTAAATACTGCCGGATTTATATAGTAGTAATTTATTAGACCTTATAGCGTTTCTTAATCACATGAGTTACATCATAGCCCCCTCCTCGCTTGCGGGGAGGGGGTTGGGGGTGGGGTTCTTATACCTCACTCAATCGAGAACCGCTATGTAGCACCAAGTCAATTGTAACGAAAAATAATACTAGTCAAGCTCTACGATGATTTTAAAATAAATTATTAAGAAATTACAATTTTTAATCTGTACTAGAAATTGTAGCAGACTTAGATCCTTTAAGGTTTGCTGTCTCTAGTTAACTTACACGCTGTAGGGGTAATTCATGAATTACCCCTACTTGGCGACGGTAAGCTTCTAACGCTGCTTCTTTAACGGTTGCATTCACAATGGGAAATGTTGTGAGGATGTAGCTAAATTCATCTTCAGTTAAACCGTAAAGGTGTGCTACCATTCCATCGAGTTCGGCGCGGAGTTTAGCGCGTTCTGCTTCGTCGGTAACGCCTTGTTGATGGGAACCTAAACCGACTTCTTGCGCGAGTTCGTCAAATTCTGGTGTGGTGCAGATGAGTTTGGCAGCGCGTTGTACAATATCGTTGAAGTTGCGATCGTTTTTTGTTAAACGTGGGACTGGTAGTTGGTAGACATAAAACATATTGCAATGAGACGTAACTTTTTGACGAGTTACAAAGTCGCAAGTGAAACTATTAAGTAAAGAGCAAATAAATAGTAATTCATTAAGTTTTGAAAATCGGTTTGACAAAACTACTGTATTCCCTGCAAAAACATTAGGGGGAAGAATTGCTGCAATCATTGTTCGTTGATTGGTACTTGACGCTATATCCCTATAACCTAGACGGTAGTTTTGATAGTCAAACTTTTGACCACTATCTACTTCCTTTCGTTTTAATAATGCTTTTCTACCTTCTTGTTCATCTATCCAATATTTTGCTTCAGCAAAGATATGAGTAAACTGATGAATCATTTTACCTTCATAGAGCGCTAGTTTCCCTTGCTCTGGCTTTTTCTTGAAAAGAAAAGCATCATCAGTCATATTAAATTCACGATGTAGTTCCAAGTTCCATTTATCTTCAATTTTTTCACCCAGCAATGGTAACTTGGTCATTTTATCAGCAATGTGAAAGTCAATCTCATTTTTGAACTCCATTACTGAGAGAGAATCAGGTGATAGTTTTCGCACTAAGTCAATACTAATTGGTAATCCATCATTTTTAGGGAAACGTTGCAATTCTTGTACATCTTGCCGCATGAAAGCAGCAGGAAAATTTTCTGTTCTCCCTTGTTTTTCAAAAGTTAAAATTGCAAATTTAAAACTACGATGAACTCCTTCAAAAATTGTCTTACGATTTTCAAAGCAGAATAAACCAGTGATTTCAGTCTGATTAAATAGCATCTCTCGAAGCTTTTTAGCTCCTAAATCAGTATAAATTCCACTTGGTATAACGATTCCACATCCACTACCATAACGTAAAAGATTAAAACATTGTTCTAAAAACAGTTTGTAAAAGTTAACATCTTTACCGTGGCGTTTACCATTAATTATAGGAACCTGATTTTTATACTGTTCAGCAAATCTAAAATACTCTCTTTGATGATTGTAATCACTTTGATACTTTAACCATGCTTTTTGAATTTTTGTATCTATTAATAAACGTTTTAGCTCAACCTCAAAATCTTTGATGTCCATCTTTTTCTTAGACACGACATCACTGTATTCAGAACAAAATTCTTTTGCATCTGGCTGAAAAGTTTCCCACGGCGGATTAGTAATAATCGCATCAAAGCCGCCGCGTTCTAAAACCTTATCAAAATGATAACCCCAGTGAAACGGCTTCAAAGCTGCAATATCCTCAACCTTCAAAACCCGCTTCTGTGACTTTCCAGTTAACTGAACTTCCTCATACTTGATACCCAAACGCTTACTAAACTCATCCAACAGCAAAAGATTTAACTTCTCTTGCGATTTTTTGTTGAGTTGTTCAATATTTTTGCGAATGTGTACCAATCGAGTATCTTGAGGCGTATCTGTATCGGGTAATGCTTTCGGTAAAAAAGCGTGTTTTTTGTACAAATCAACAGACTTATTTTTTTCTTCTAAAATCTTCTTATAATTATCTGCGGCTAAAGACTGTAATAGATTTCCTTGTAGAGAATTTCCCACTGCATCAAAAGCAGTATCATCTACTTTAATTAAACCAATTAACGAATTACCCGCCATAATATTAAAATCAATATTAGGCAAAGGTTCTAACTCTTTAACATCGTGAGCAGAAGAAACCAAAGCTAAGAAAAGGCGTAGTTTCGCAATTTCCGTCGCTTCCTCCATGATGTCTATACCATAAAGGTTATCAGAAACAATCCGCTTTTTGATAAAATAAGGTAGTGACGGGTGTAAATTTTCTATATCCTCAAGTTTCTTTTTGAGAGTGTCATCACCCATCAACTTAATTGTCCCGAACACCGCACTATAAACTTGAATTAGCGTCTTCATCGCCGCCACAAGAAAAGCACCAGAACCGCAAGCCGGGTCAAGAATTGATAAATTAGGAAGAATATCTTCCATTAATAGACGACAAACATTTGCATCCAGTTTAATCAGAAGTTCATTGATATCCTCAAATGACTTATACTGATCGGATAGCGCATCATTTACGCGGTCTACAATTAACTTGTGGATAGTTCTATCACAGAGATATTCTGTAATTTGCGGTCTAGTATAATAGGCTCCAAAAGCTTTTTGATTAATATATTTTTCAAAAATATATCCTAAAACATCAGGATTTATCTCGTCGTCTTTCCCTTCCGGCGTATCATCTAGATTCCAAGAATAACGCCCAAATAAATCTAGAACTTGCTCAAACGCCTCATCAACTATAGTAATATCATATTTATCTTCAATATGATGCTTTAGAAATAATCCACCATTTAGGTATTTAACCTTTCCTACCAATTCTTGAACAGATGAATCGCGTTCAAACTCAGGTTTAGCAAAGCTTTCAAAAAACAAAGCCTTGAGAAATTCACCATAAAAATGATCTTCACCTTTTTGTTTGCTTTGTTCTAGCTTATTTTGCAGATAACTTAAATCTTCATTATCAATAAAACCCTTACGCTGGAGAAAATAAACGGTCAACATAAATTAAAGAATCATTTCCCTCGGTGGTTTTCATATAAAGCAATACTCCCTCCGGTTGCACAGGCTGCGGAGTATGAGCGCGGGTAGAATAAGCTACATTTTGCATTTCTTCAATCGTTTTTTTCAAGCCCGGATTATTATCAGTGGCTTTTTTCCAAATTTGAAATGCTTCCGAAGTCAAATCAACTTCTGTATCTTCTTCGCCATCTAAAATTCCAGATTTTTCGTTGTATAAATCAAGAATTACTCGCGCATCATCATCTTCAAAAAAAGCTTCATCAGTTCCCACCACTTCGGCATTTTCTTGCAATCGTTTACGGAGTCGTCCCCGCAAATTAATAATCCGTTCTACTCCCTCGGCTGGTAAAAAAGAATAACAGAGAATTTGGTCAGCATTTTGTCCAATGCGGTCTACTCGTCCGGCGCGTTGAATTAAGCGAATAATTGCCCAAGGTAAATCCCAATTGACGATAATTGCACAGTCTTGTAAATTATGACCTTCACTCAAAACGTCAGTAGCTATTAAAATCCGCAACTCATCTGATGATGAAATTTGCTCCCGTTTTCCATTACTCACAGGGCTAAATCTTCCGGTCATTACTGTCGGGTCTTTAGCTTGTCCTGTCACTCCGGCGACGTTGGTAATTTGACTCAACTGCAAATTGTCTGCGAGATAACGGACTGTATCAGCAAACTGAGTGAAAATTAGGACTTTATCTTGGGGGTGAGTTTTTGTTAGCAGTTTAATTAAAGCTGTAAGTTTTTCATCCTTTTGAGGGTTCCACTCGCCACACTGTTGCAGCACATTAATCAGTGCTTTCGCATCTTCTAGCAAATCACGTTTGAGCTTTTTTATATCAAAAAGTGTAGAACGCAGCCACTTAAATCGCCGTTGATATCGAGTTGTATATTCTTGATAAATTGATTCTGCCCTTTGACGAAATACTTTTTCGGTTTTCGATGCTTTCTCCTCTTCGTTAGAAAAAAGAGTTACTTCTACTTGCGGCGAAGTAGTAGAATCATCTTCTTCTATTTCTGTATCGAATAAAGCTGCTACTACAGAATCAGCATCTTCATCATTATTACTCGTATCTAATAACTCAGCTTCTTGAGTTCCAATCGGAATATCAAGCCCATGCTCTAAGGCATATAAATAAATGAAATTTCGTAGAATATGACGTTCAATTGATTGAATAAAAGCAACGCCACTACTTTCTAAACGTTTAAATAAATTAGTGCGCGAAAAACCCATTAACCTCCTACCACCACGAAATAAGCTATTAATAAAATGTTGCTCGGTATCTGTTGGTGGCTGTTTATGTTTAGCAATAATGTAATTTCCTAACCCATAACGCGGTAAATTGAGTTGATTAATTACTTCTATTACTAACTCAGAGTAAAGACGAGCATAAAAGTCTGTATCAGAACCTTCTAAAGGAAACTTGAGACTACGAGGCACACGCTGGGGAAAATAAGAACGTCTCCCATCAGAAAATGCTAAATATTTGCGCCCTGTTTCATCTGTGTGGGCATAATTTTCTTTAATAAATGAACGAGTGCGTCGCACCATGTAACGCTTCATCAATTCTCGCCAGTCATCAGGGTGTTCGCTTTTCTCAAAGGCTGCTAAAGAACGGACTGAACACTGATGCTTTCTAATAAACTCTAATTCTCCTACCGAACTGCCACCCAGTTCATTAATTAAAGCTTCTGGTCTTAATCCTAAATCTTGGTCTTCTGGCACAAATAGCCGTAGTTGCGCGGAAAGGTCAAGATAACTTTTATTGTAAGGAGTTGCAGATAATAAAATACATTTACTTTCGTTAGCTGCAATATATTCTGTAATCGTTCTATAACGTTTACCTTCGCGGTTACGTAAATTGTGGCTTTCATCAATTAACACAACTCGGTAGCGCCGGAGTTTTGGTAATTTATTTTGTACTTGACTAATTGGCATAACCTCGGCAAGTAACCGATAGTTATTTACATATTCTTGCCACATTAACACTAAGTTTTTTGGGCAAATTATCAGTGTTTCTAAAAAACAATCTTCTTGTAATATCTTAGCTAGGGCAGTTCCAACTAAAGTTTTGCCCAAACCGACCACATCACCCACTAACACGCCACCACGCCTAGTTACATGACGTGCTGCTAGCTGTACGGCAGCTTTCTGGAAGTCAAATAAGTTATTAAATTCGCGGGGGATACGAAATTCTGAAAGTCCTGCGATCGCTTCGTGGGATAAGTGGTAAGCTATCTTCAGGTAGATGTAGTAAGGCGAAACTAGCTCTTGTCTAGCCCAACTGCGATCGATAATTTCAGCCAATTCTTGAGATATATCTACACAACCGTAATCTTGCCAGCGATCGCTAAACCACTTTTGCAGTTTATTACAAGCATCGTGGTCTAAAATATCAACATTCAACTCCCCTTGTTTAGCCAATCCAGGAAGAGTTAAATTACTACTTCCTAAGAATCCTACAGTTGGAGTGTTAGCATCGTTCCGATGCACAAGATATAACTTGGCATGGAGAGAATGCCGCAAAAACAGTTTAATAATTACCTTCTGACTTTTTAGCTGATGACTTAACCGCCGCAACCCCGCTTCATCTTGATTAGTCGGCGCACCGATAGTTAATTGCTGGCGAAATTCCGCCGCCATGCGTTTTTTAAACCGCACAATGCTACTATTGTCAATCCTTCCATCACCACTAACAAGGCTAAATGCTGCATGAACTTCATCACTGGGTAAGCTTTGCATCCCAATTAGCAAACGACAACAAGCATTTTCGCCACCAACATACTGTTCGATTAAGTCATCAATTCTTCGCCAACCTCTGAGGTTAAAGTAGCCAACGCAAAAATCTGCGCGATAAGAGACTTTGAGAGTTTCTCGTAAAATCGGTAGCAGTTGTAAATCAATGTTGTCAAATATCCGGGGCATTATTTAAAACTCTATAAATATAACGGTTCTCAGTTGAGTGAGGTACAAGAACCCCACCCCCAACCCCCTCCCCGCAAGCGATGAGGGGGCTATGATGTACTTGATGTGATTAGGAAACGCTATATAACGAACCACAGAGGCGCAGAGGACACAGAGAGATGAAGAAGAGAAAGGATTATTGTATGAAATTTTTGGATGTTTTTAATTTGGAAGTCTCTTAGTGAATAGTGCGATCGCTCCACGTATTAAACTGGATAGAATCCAGCATTTTCTCCTTCTCTCTGTGTCCTCTGCGCCTCTGTGGTTCGTAAAAAAAGAGCAGTTGCATAATACAACTGCTCAAAAAAATAATTAGATAGATATTTTCTACCTATCCACAGAACCCATAATTACGTCAACACTACCGAGAATGACCACAATATCTGCAACCTTCATTCCGCGCAGTAAATGTGGAACAATCTGGAGGTTGTTGAAATCTGCGGCGCGAATCTTCCAACGTGCTGGGAAGACATTATCATCGCCAACCAAATAAATTCCCAATTCACCTTTGCCACTTTCTACACGGGCGTAGATTTCACCTTTGGGCATCTTGAAGGTAGGGGAAACCTTTTTACCAATGAATTGGTAATCAAATGCGTCCCACTCAGATTTTTTACCTGCGGCTAAACGCTTCGCTTCCAGATTTTCGTAAGGGCCGCCAGGAAGTCCTTTAAGTGCTTGGCGAAGAATCTTCACCGATTCGCGCATTTCCCGCATCCGCACTACGTAACGGGCAAAGCAATCACCGGCAGTTTCCCACTGCACATCCCAGTCGAAATCGTCGTAACATTCGTAATGGTCAACTTTCCGCAAATCCCATTGCACGCCAGAAGCGCGTAACATTGGGCCAGAAAGTCCCCAGTTAATTGCTTCTTCACGGGTGATAGTCCCAATACCCTCAACACGTCGCCGGAAGATGGGGTTATCGGTTACTAAGCGTTCGTACTCATCAACTTTGGGTATTAAGTAGTCGCAGAATTCAAAACACTTATCTACCCAACCGTAAGGTAAATCGGCTGCTACTCCACCAATGCGGAAGTAATTGTTATTTACCATCCGATAACCTGTGGCAGCTTCCCACAAATCATAAATCATTTCCCGTTCGCGGAACTGGTAGAAGAAGGGAGTTTGTGCGCCTACGTCAGCTAAGAAGGGGCCAAACCATAGCAAGTGGTTAGCGATGCGGTTCAACTCCAACATAATGACGCGAATGTAGCTAGCGCGTTTGGGAACAGCAACACCTGCAAGCTTTTCTGGGGCGTTAACAGTAACCGCTTCGTTGAACATTCCCGCCGCGTAGTCCCAGCGACTAACGTAAGGGACGTACATTACATTAGTCCGGTTCTCAGCGATTTTTTCCATTCCCCGGTGCAAATAGCCGATAACTGGTTCACAGTCAACGACATCCTCGCCATCCAGAGTCATGATTAGCCGCAGAACCCCGTGCATTGAGGGGTGGTGTGGCCCCATGTTTAGCACCATTGGTTCAGTGCGGGTTTCTAGTCTGGTCATAGATTTCGTGTTCTCCGTTCGTGAAAATTTTGAATTGAACCGCCTAGATGCCAACCACAGCCGATTTATCTAGTCTGCCAAAATGAGGTTTGTAGGGGCAATCTATATAATTTTGACTCTACAGGGTTATGTTGGAGAGAGGATAGCAGCGCAGGAGTTGTAATTGTTTCATTTCGTTGCACCTCTTCAATTATTATAGGGAAGCTTGATATACAAGGGATTTAGGCACAGGTTTTTTTTCATCTAATCTCTTTTTGCATTTAAAATCCTGATGTTGAGTATTGGGATTGAGTGTTAAATAGGACTTAAATCGAACCACAGAAGACGCAGAGGACACGGAGGAATAGGATTTTATAGCGGTTCTCGATTGAGTGAGATACAAGAACCCCACCCCCAACCCCCTCCCCGCAAGCGAGGAGGGGGCTATGATCTACCTCATGTGATTAGAAAACGCTATAAGAGGTTTTTGGTGTAGGTCTTACCAAATAGAAATAAAAATAAAATTAAAGATGAAATCAGATTTACAAACACCGTTAGATTTAGAAGAACTCGCTTTTTCTCATATTTCCGTTTTGGGACGAGAGGTAATTGAGGGTTTGGCGGTTCGTCCAAGCGGACATTATTTAGATGTAACGGTAGGCGGTGGTGGTCATAGTCGCCTAATTTTAGAAGCTTTGCCAGATGTGCAATTAACGGCGATTGACCAAGATGAGGATGCTTTAGCAGCAGCGAGGAAAGAATTAGCTGAGTTTGGCGATCGCATACAATTTATCTATAGCAATTTTTCTGACTACAAATATCCTCCTAATACTTTCGATGGTATTCTCGCCGATTTGGGGGTAAGTTCTTACCATTTAGACCAAGCAGAAAGGGGTTTCAGCTTTCGCCAAGCCGCAAATTTAGATATGCGAATGGATCGAGGGCGATCGCTAACTGCTGCTGATATCATTAATAATTGGGATGAAGCAGAATTAGCTGATATTTTCTTTAAGTACGGTGAAGAGAGATTATCACGGCGCATCGCTCGTCGGATTGTAGAACGCCGACCGTTGCATACTACTACAGAATTGGCTGATGCGATCGCTTCTTCAGTTCCCCCAAAATACCGCTATGGCAGAATCCACCCCGCTACTCGTGTTTTTCAAGCTCTGCGAATTGTCGTCAACGATGAATTAAAATCTCTAGAAACCTTTTTGGATAAAGCCCCAAAGGCCCTTGTCCCTGGTGGCAGAATTGCGATTATCAGTTTTCACAGTTTGGAAGACCGCCCGGTGAAGCATGGTTTAAGAAATTCACCTTTATTAAAGGTCTTGACAAAAAAGCCGATTATTGCACAAGAAGAAGAAATTAGTCAGAATCCGCGATCGCGATCGGCCAAACTGAGAATAGCTGAAAAGCTGCTGTAAATGCGATGCAGCCTTAAACTGCTGTATAACAACAATCTGTTAATCTAGCGTTGTTGGTGAGTTAAAAAATAATAGATGGAAATTAGTAATCTGTTTACAGCAGGTGGCGTAGTCATGTGGCCTCTGCTGGCATTCTCTTTGTTAGGCGTGGCGCTGATTATCGAACGGATCATCTTTTGGGTAGGGATAAATAATCGGCAAAACAAGGTAGTGCGAGAGGTGCTACAGCTTTATCGCCTTGATAATGTAGTTAGTGCTTTAGATAAGTTGCAAAAGAATGCTGATTTACCAATCGCTCGAATTTTTTTAGCAGCTTTAGAATTAGAGGAGCCGACACCAGAAGAATTTCGTTTGGCATTAGAAAGTGAAGCACAAGGCGAAATTCCCTTACTCAAGCGATCGCAAAATATTTTTGAGACAATTATTGGTCTTGCGCCATTGTTGGGACTTCTCGGCACTGTCTTAGGATTAATTAACTCCTTTGCCTCTCTAAATATTGGAGATGTAGGAGGTACTAAAACAACAGGTGTAACATCTGGAATTAGTGAAGCCTTAGTATCCACAGCATCAGGGTTAGTAGTAGCAATCTTTACATTATTATTTGCTAATACCTTCCGGGGACTCTACCAGCGCCAGATAGCTTGGATTCAAGAATATGGTGGACAGTTAGAATTACTCTACCGCCGTCGCTATGAAAAAGGTGATAAATCCTATGTGCCTAACAGATAAAGCGGAATTGGGTAATTGTAAATTAGCGATCGGTAATTGGGATTAATTTACTACTTGTTACCGATTTTGCTCTGCAATTTTTGACTCTAATAGTGTTCTAAAATAACTAAATAGCTTTTTTCGCTACAGTTTTTGAGGAAATATTCTATGACTATTTGGGTAAACGAGCAAATTGACCCGTCTGGGATGATTCATGCCTGTATTGCTACTTGTAATGAATCTCAAGCTAAAGAGTGTCATGATTCCTTTCAGAATAATTTGACCGAGAAGCAAAAAGCAGCAGGTTGGGTAGCTCAATTGCGGACAGTCGATTCTTGGGATGAAGTGCCGGTGAATTCTTTAAAACTAAATTAATTGGGTGAGATGGAGTTCATTTTTTGAGGTTTTGATCGAATAAATTTCAGGAGCATAGGCGTAGCCAGCTTGTCTATGACACTCTGCATCTATGCCAATGCCTACAGCGATCGCAGCAAATCCCATAAACACAGGTTAATAAAGGATAAAATTTGGATTAAAACTCTCAAATTATTAACTTATGCTTCTAAAAAAAGTAATATAAAAGAGGAAAATGATGATTTTTCTGAACTTTTAAGAGCTATCATCTATACCGTAGATTAAATTAAAAAACTTGTATAAGCCGAATCAATTTAGTGAACTATCCCAAAGTTTACACTTCGGAGCAAGCCTGTCCTATTAATTTAGTTGGCGAAACGGGACAAGCGGTTCAAATTTCAATTCATGCTCCCAGTCAATATATCTGTGCTAACTGCGAACGGATATTACCAGATTGGAAACGGCAGCCATTTTTAAGAGTAGTGATTGTCTTACAGCGATCGCGTTATCAATTAGTCAAAAAGACGGCAGAAGTAGAGTCAGAGAAAGAACGCTTACGAGAAAAGTTTATGAGATTTGGCTGTGATTTAGCATTTAATCTGCGCGATCGCGGCTATCTAACAGACTTAATCGACCCTCGTACAGGCTATCCTTTACTGTCTCACCCGGGCGCAATTCCCCACGATGACACAGCAGTTGTCAAAGCTTTACTCAACTATCCAGTGATTAAAAATCAATGCCGCGTACTAGTGCATCCCGAATGGGGTGCAGCAGTTTATCCTAGCATTTTGATATCAGAAGCTCCCCCAATTTTGATCGAATGGGTTACTAAAGGTGTAGCAGCTATGCATGGGTGGAAAGAAGTTGATTATTAATTATTAGTCATTAGTTATTGGTTATTTCTCCCTGAACCGCCTCATCCATATATATTGGAAAAGAGGAAAATAAAAAACAGATACTTCGGTATTTAGAGATTAGGACGTGCTTAAAAAGACTCAATCTAGGGAATAGGCTGTCTGCATCGATTAAGTCCACCTGGTTGTAATCAGAAGCTAATCAAATTGACAAATCGATTCTGGTTTTACAGGACATATTTTGTGTGCGATCGGGTTATTCTTAATATTAAGAAAAGTCAATTTTTTCAGAGCGGACAAAGGCTTGATATCGCTGATTTTATTTGAGTTAAGAGAGAGTTCAGTCAACTTAATCAGAGCGGACAAAGGCTTGACATTGCTGATTTCATTTGATTCAAGAGAGAGAATAGTCAATTTAGTCAGATTAGACAAAAGCTTGATATCGCTGATTCCATTTGAGTTGAGGTAGAGATAAGTCAAATTAGTCAGAGTGGACAAAGGCTTAATATCACTGACTTCATTTGAGCGCAGGGAGAGAGAAGTTAAATTAGTCAGAGTGGACAAAGGTTTGATATCGCTGATTTTATTTGAGCGGAGCGAGAGAGCAGTCAAATTAGTCAGAGTAGACAAAGGCTTGATATTGCTGATTTCATTTGTGTCAAGGTTAATAGAAGTCAATTTTTTCAGAGTAGACAAAGGCTTGATATCGCTGATTTCATTTATGCCGAGGTCAATAGAAGTCAAATTATTCAGAGCAGACAAATGCTTGATATCACTGATTTTGTTTGAGTGAAGGGAGAGAAAAGTCAATTTTGTCAGAGTGGATAAAGTCTTGATATCACTGATTTCATTGAAGTTGAGGTTGAGAGAAGTCAAATTAATCAGAGTGGATAAAGGCTTGATATCGCTGATTTCATTTGAGCCGAGGTCGAGAGAAGTCAAATGAGTCAGAGCAGACAAAGGCTTGATATCACTGATTTTATTTGAGTTGAGGTCAAGAGAAGTCAAATGAGTCAGCTTTTGGTTAGCTTGCTTGCAATTTTGAGTTTTGGCTTTTTCTAAAAGAACCTCAACAGTATGTTTTGTCTGTGGAGGTAAAGTTTGTTTCTGCTTACACCAATCTGTAAAGCTTTTGGTAGTTACCAGAGGAGCAGCAATAGTTCGTGTACTGTAAAATCCCAAAGCGAAAGTCAATATTGTGGCGATACTTAATGTAAGTTTCATTGTGATTTTTATTCTTGATGTAGTAGACTATTTGCTAATTTTTATCTTGAATCAATCAGTAAATGTATAACACTTATACATGGATAAATTAAGTGATTTACTAGTCTTATTTGCAGCTAATCAAATTGACAAATAGATTCTGGTTTTATAGGACATATTTTGGGTGCGATCGGGTTATTTTTAATAATAAGAAAATTCACTTTTACCAAAGTGGACAAAATGTTGATATTGTTGATTTTATTTGATTCCAGGTCGAGATAAGTCAAATTAATCAGAGTAGATAAAGGCTTGATATCATTGATTTCATTTGAGTCGAGATTGAGAAAAGCCAATTTCTTAAGAGCGGACAAAGGCTTAATATCGCTGATTTTATTGAAGTTGAGGGAGAGATAAGTCAATTTTGTCAAAGCGGACAAAGGCTTGATATCGCTGATTTCATTTAAGCTGAGGGGGAGATAAGTCAATTTTGTCAAAGCGGACAAAGGCTTAATATCACTGATTTTGTTTGAGCCGAGGAAAAGATAAGTCAAATTAGTCAGATTGGATAAAGGCTTGATATCGCTGATTTTATTGAAATTGAGGGAGAGAAAAGTCAAATTAGTCAGATTGGACAAGGGCTTGATATCGCTGATTTCATTGAAGTCGAGGTTGAGACAAGTCAAATTAGTCAGCTTTTGGTTAGCCTGATTGCAGTTTTGAGTCTGGGCTTTTTCTAAAAGAACCTCGACGGTATGTTTTGTCTGTGGAGGTAAAGTTAATTTCTGCTCACACCAATCTGTAAAGCTTTTGGGAGTTGCAAGAGGAGCAGCAATAGTCCGTGTACTGTAAAATCCCAAAGCAAAAGTAAATATTGTGGCGATGCTTAATGTAAGTTTCATTGCATGATATTATACTTTTAAAGTATGCAATTACACTATACAGGCATTACTTAAAACTTGGTATAAAAAAGTAATTAAGGAAAAAAATCAGGTATTTTTCGGTCGCCGCAGTTGCTTGGAATTAATCGGGCCGAGAATTTGGTTTAGGCTACGCAACTGTTCAGCTGTACCCATACCAATTAGCCGATCGCCTGGCATTAAGACTGTATCGCCAGTGGGACCACCGATTAAAGTCCCATCAACGCGGCGAATTGCCAGAACTAATGCCCCAGATTGCGATCGCAATCTCGCTTTTTGCAAACTCTGACCCACAAAGGGACAAAAAGCCGGGTCAAGTAAAAATTCTTCCATGTACAACTGGCGGTCTGCACCTGTCAGAATACCGTCTACAAAGTCCAAGACTTGGGGTCTAAGTGCCGCAGCAGCCATGCGCTTCCCACCAGTAATATAGGGGGATATCACTTCATCTGCACCACCGCGTCGTAACTTCTGCAAAGCTTCTTCTGTACTCGCGCGGGCGATCGCGCGAATTCCTGTATTTAGTGTTTTTGCTGATAAAACAATATATAAATTTTCAGCATCGGAAGGGAGTGCTGCAACGATACACATCGCCCGTTCAATGCCAACTTTCAAGAGTGTGTCATCGAGGGTAGCGTCACCTTGGTATGCTGTGTAACCTTCCATCTGCGCCCTTTGCACAGATTCCATCTCCGAATCAATCACCACAAAAGATACATCTTCTGCCCGAAATTCCTTAGCAATTTGCCGACCAGTCCGGCTAAATCCACAGATGATGTAATGTTCTGATAGGGATTCCATTAACCGCCTCTGTTGTTGTAGCCGAATTCCTTCTTGAAAGTAGCCTTGAATGATCGCTTCTGTAAATCTGTTGACAATGTAACCGATATTGACTACACCCAACAAAATCAGGGCAATTGTAAACAATCGTCCTCGGCTACCCAGTGGGTGTATCTCTCCATATCCCACAGTGGCTAAAGTGATGACTGTCATGTACGCTGCATCTTCCCATGACCAGCCCTCGACTAGCCAATACCACAAAGTGCCAATGAAGAAAACACCGCCAAGAGCGATCGCCCCGGCCATTAACTCTTTTTGGATCCGTTGATATTTTTGCTCAAGTGTTGAGAATGAAGTAACAATAGTACTTTTAACCTAATTTTCTAGTTTTCTGCTAACTTTTTAGTATATTTAAACTCAGTTTGACTTTGAGGATTAACTAATGACTCAAGCCCTACAAAGAAAACTAGTCACGTTTGAAGAATTTATCACTAAATACCCTGACAACTCAAATAAACGCTACGAATTACGCGATGGAGTAGTAATTGAGATATTCGCACCGACAGCCGACCATGAGGAGATTATTTTATTTTTAATCGAGAGATTTATTTTAGAATATACCCGACTGAAGCTATCTTATGACTCTCCCAAAACAGCATTCGTAAAACCATCTGAAAGTGAATCTGCTTATTTACCAGATGTGTTGTTGTTAAACCGCCCCAACCTAGTAAATGAACCTCTGTGGAAAAAAGAATCCACTCTTACTCAAGCAGAGTCAATTCCTTTGGTAGTTGAGGTTGTAAGTACAAACTGGAGAGATGATTATTTTACAAAATTGGGTCGTTATGAAGGAGTCGGCATCCCTGAATATTGGATTGTAGACTACGCAGCACTGGGAGGCAGACGATTTATTGGCAACCCCAAACAGCCGACAATATCGATTTATTCACTAGTTGAGGGTGAATACCAACTCTACCTGTTTCGTGGAAGCGATCGCATTATTTCACCCACCTTCCCAGAATTGGATTTAACCGTAGAGCAGATTTTTAATGCTGGTAATATCTGAACGACATTTTTTTAATCGATCGCAATTCCTGAAATCCTTATTCAGAGTGGGTTACATTAATTTAATTAAATACGTTGTTCATTCCCCACTTGATTCTGTAGCAAAAAATGAAGTATAAAATGTGGGCTATAAACGTTAACTTAAAAAGAAGTACAAGTTGTGCTAGATAAAAAGTAATTTTTAGGGATTTCTAGCAAACTAGTAAATAACTATATAATGAAAAACTTTCAGGAGGAGCGGTAGTGAGCCTACAAACTCTCGTTGACCAAGGCACCATCCCCCCAGATTCAGGGTCTGTAGCATCTAGTCCCTTTGATGCAGATAGCTTCAATGAAGCTGTCATGTCTACCTACGGTCGGTTTCCCTTAGCCCTAGAACGGGGTGCTGGATGCCGGGTGTGGGATACACAGGGACGAGAATATCTGGACTTTGTAGCGGGAATTGCGACTTGTACTTTGGGACACGCCCACCCAGTGATGGTAGAAGCGGTAACACGCCAAATCCAGAAGCTGCATCATGTCTCTAATCTGTACTATATTCCTGAACAAGGTGAATTGGCAAAATGGCTTGTTGAACATTCTTGTGCCGATCGCGTATTTTTCTGCAACTCTGGAGCCGAAGCCAACGAAGCCGCAATTAAACTGGCGCGGAAATATGCCCATACAGTATTAGACATTGAAAAACCAATTATTTTAACCGCCAATGCCAGTTTCCACGGGCGGACTTTGGCCACCGTTACCGCTACGGGACAACCAAAATATCAAAAGTATTTTGATCCTTTGGTTCCTGGGTTCCACTACGTAAATTACAACGATATTAACGCTGTGGAAATAGCGATTAGTGAGTTGGATGAAGGTGATTACCGGGTAGCGGCAATTTTGATTGAGCCATTGCAGGGAGAAGGCGGTGTGCGTCCGGGAGATGTTGCCTATTTCAAAAAGCTTCGGCAGATTTGCGACCAAACTGGCATTTTATTGATTTTCGATGAAGTGCAAGTTGGTATGGGGCGCAGTGGCAAATTATGGGCTTATGAACATCTCGGCGTTGAACCGGATATCTTCACCAGTGCCAAAGGCTTAGGTGGCGGTATCCCCATCGGTGCAATGATGAGTAAGAAATTCTGCGATATTTTTCAGCCAGGGGAACACGCCAGCACCTTTGGCGGCAATCCTTTTGTGTGTGGTGTAGCACTCAGTGTTTGCCAGACATTGGAACGGGAAAATATTTTGCAGAATGTGGAAGAACGGGGTGAACAGTTGCGAACTGGATTAAGAGCGATCGCAGCTAAATATCCTCAGCACATTGGCGAAGTCCGGGGTTGGGGTTTAATCAACGGTTTGGAGTTGCGAGCCGATATTCAACTCACCGCAGCAGATATCGTCAATGCTGCCATCAAGGAGGGTGTATTACTCGTACCCGCCGGGCCAAAAGTAGTCCGATTTGTACCACCGCTAATTGTCACAGAGGCGGAAGTAAACATTGCCTTGGAAGCTGTGGAAAAGGCGATGTCTAACGACAAGCCGTAGGGCATCTACGCAACTCTTACAGCTTAGATAATCAAAAAGCGAGGATCAGTATTTGTGTCTGTTTCTCGCTTTTTCTTTGTTTTATGAAAACAGAATATCAGAAGTCAGAAGTTAGAATGGGCTGAACGCCCCGCTACCGCTAACAGAATCAATTCTGTACGAATGGTGAATAGCGCCGTTGATTCAAGACTTGCTAGTTTATCTCGCCTGGGACTCGCCGTCAGTAATTTACCCTCGTAGACTGCAATACTCCACTCGATCTAGCTCTTAGTAGTTTATATATAGCGATCGCTCAGAGCAAAGCTATTATCACTTATTTGTCGAGATTTTCCTAGTGCAGGAACTGGTCTAGCTACTTGTAAAAAGATCGTCGAGCAGTATGGCGATCGCATCTAGGCTGAGTCGGAACCTAGCGGAGGAACAGTACTTTATCTTACCCTGAACGCAAATTAAGGTATCTTTAGATATATGTACTGTACACCTGCCTAATAACTTACTAATAACTGCATGATTCATAATCAGGCATTGCGACTCATTGAAGTTTTGCTAGTTGAAGACTCTCCTTGTGATGCTAACCTAACCATTAAAAGCTTCTTAAATGCCCAAATTGCCAACAACTTGTACTGGGTTGAAGATGGTGAAAGTGCTATGAACTACTTACGGGAGCAAGAAGAGTTCGCTTCTCCCCGTCCAGACTTAATCTTACTTAACCTGAATTCCCCAGGAATGGATAGGCGGGAAGTGTTAACAGAAATCAAATCAGACCCAAATATTGAATGCATTCCTGTTGTCATAATTAGTACCTCAAATGATAAGCAGGATATACCACATTCTGATAATCTCAGTGTTAATTGCTACGTAAGTAATAAAGCCTATTGATGTCTACCAGTTTATTCAGGTTGTGCAATCGATCTAAAGATTTCTGGCTGATAACAGTGACACTACCACGAACGGAATGGGGTTGGTAATTTAAATTGTTGCTAATAACAGCAGAGAAATAAGCCCTGTCTGAACCAATAGCAAATCAGGTGATTATCTAACAACTTGATATAACCCTGTACGATGGAAAAACCTATAATTCACATTTTATTAGTAGAAGATAGTCCTAATGATGCCCATCTGCTATGCCGGATATTTTTTCATGCAGATCAAGAACAGTGGCAGATGTTACATGTTGAACGGCTATCTGAAGCAATATATGCCAGCAGGGAAAACTCCGCGTCCACTGTTGATGATTCTCAGATAGAGAGTCGCAAGCAACGCAGATTCGACCTAGTTTTATTAGACCTCAGCCTCCCTGACTCCATTGGACTCGATACCTTGAAAGAATTTCGGGCAGCAGTTCCCGATATCCCAGTTGTGGTATTAACAGGGCTTGATGATGAAGATTTAGCAATGCAAGCATTAGCAGAAGGCGCACAAGACTATCTCGTTAAAGATCAAATAACGATACAACAGTTAGTGCGTGCCATTCGCTATGCCATTGAAAGGAGCGAAATTCTCAACCAACTACGGGATAGCGAAGAACATACCCGTCAGGCGCTGGCAAAAGAACAAGAACTCAACGAATTAAAATCGAACTTTGTAGCAATGGTCTCCCACGAATTCCGTACCCCCATGACTACGATTCGGACGGCTGTAGATATCCTTGAATATAACAGTGAAAAACTAACTGACGATCGCAGAACTAAATACTTCGATCGAATTCAAAATGCTATCAACCAGATGCTCAATCTCTTAGATGAGATACTATTTTTGAGTAAAACTGAAGCAGCTAAACTAGAATGCAAACCGACGTTTCTGGATTTAGAAAAATTCTGTACTGAACTTACAGATATTCTGCAAGTCAATGTAGGTAGTCAGCACAGCATTATTTTTACCTTTCAAGGTGAATCCACTCAAGCCCAAATGGATGAAGACCTCCTCAATTGTATCTTCACGAATTTGATTTCCAACGCCATCAAATATTCCCCTCCAAATAGCACTATTTGGTTTGATTTGATTTGTAAAGATGGTCTGGCAACTTTCCAGGTAAGAGATCGGGGAATGGGTATTCCCCTCAAAGACCAAATTTGTTTGTTTCAAACCTTTTATCGGGCTAGTAATGTGGGTATAATTCCAGGAACAGGACTAGGACTCACTATAGTTAAAAAATGTGTTGAGTTACACGGTGGTCATGTTCAATTAGAAAGTGAGGAGAATGTTGGCACAACAGTAATTGTGACTCTCCCACTGCAATGGCTAGGCGGGTAAACTAAATTTTACTGATTTAGAGACTATCAAAAAATAAATCAATAACCGTGTCACTATAGAAAATAGAGCTGCAATATTGAGCAATAGGAAGACTAAAGAACACTGTGCAGATAACATTCTTAGGGACGAGTTCCGGTGTACCGACGCGATCGCGCAATGTTTCCAGTGTCGCCCTGAGATTACCCCAAAGGGCAGAACTGTGGTTATTCGACTGTGGTGAAGGCACGCAGCATCAAATTATGCGGAGTGAACTAAAAATCAGTCAACTTTCCCGAATTTTTATCACCCACATGCACGGCGACCACATCTTTGGCTTGATGGGACTTCTTGCTACTTGCGGCTTGGCTGGCAATGTGGAACGAATTGATATATACGGCCCACCTGGATTAAATGATTACATTCAATCCGCCTCCCGTTACTCTTACACACACTTTTCTTACCCAATTAAAGTTCACGCCATCCGTCCAGGGGTAATTTATGAAGACAATGACTTCACCGTTAGCTGTGGTAATTTGCATCACCGTATTACAGCTTTCGGCTACCGCGTAGCCGAAAAAGACCGGACAGGACGCTTTGATGTAGAAAAAGCCAAAGCGTTGGAAATTCCTTCTGGTCGCATTTACGGTCAACTCAAACGCGGTGAAACTGTTACCCTTGACGACGGACGGGTAATTGATGGCACTCAATTATGCGGCCCTACAGAAATTGGTCGGAAAATCGCCTATTGTACAGACACTATTTATTGTGATGGTGCAGTAAAATTAGCTCAGGATGCAGATGTGTTAATTCACGAAGCAACCTTTGCCCACCAAGATGCAGACATGGCTTTTCAGCGCTTGCATTCCACAACCACAATGGCAGCGCAAACAGCTTTAGCTGCTGGGGCACATCGACTGATTATGAGTCATTTCAGTCCCCGCTATGCTCCCGGTAATACCTTAGAATTGAAGGATCTTCTTAAGGAAGCCCGTGCTATTTTTCCCCGTACTGACATGGCTTATGATTTCATGATTCATGAAGTACCCAGACGACGAGAAGTAGAGTTAACCAAGGTAGGCGTTTGAATTTTAGATTTTGGATTTTGGATTTTGGATTTCCTATTGAACTCTTATAATCTAAAATCTAAAATTAACTACGTTCTACCTTGGAGTTTAGTAATCCAACTCATAACGTCCAGCAAATAGGCAGCAGTTGATTTTTGCGAGTAAGTCAACTAATTAACCAATAATTTACGGTTAGCTAAGTGGATAAAAAATATATAAATATTATGGGTTAAATGTTTTTCTAAATGTGTTTTTTATATTACAAGTTATCAAAATAACTTTAATATATAGTAGTGGTGTATGTCAGATAACTTTTTACTTCAAAACTTAGGAAAAATAATTAATTTTCCGTCAAGATTTCTCTTTCTTAAATAAAATATTTATTAAAAATTTATTCTTCCAATACTGATTAAGAATTTATATGCGTGAATTGATGAACATGAAAGCGCCAGTTGGCATAATCTTGTGCCAAGTTAGCTTGTCATCCTTGGAAGAATAATTAAGTATGCTATTGCGGCTATAGGTGTAAAAAACATTTCCCATTTTTCATAAATCTTCCAAATAAATATAGTGTTTCGATATTAGAGGAGTTTGATAGTGGCTAAGATTAGTCTGAATCAAGAGCAACAGGTTACTACTTCAGCACAAAGCGCGGTTGACATCAGACAACTATCTACTATTTTGCTTCGCCGACGCTTTCTGATCTTCGGGGTTTCCTGCGTAGTTATGTCAGCTGCTAGTCTCTTAGCTGTCATTACCAAACCTGCTTACCAGAGCAATATGCAGATATTGGTGAATTCCAATTTATCTCAAGGGGCGCAATCAAATAATATTCCAGTCGAGGCAAATAATCAGATTAGTAATTCTAATTCTTTGGTTGTTGATTCAACTACTCAGATGAAACTCTTGCTGAGTTATAAGCTTCTCCAGAAAGCTGTAGATTTACTTCATTCTGATTATCCTGATATGACCTTAGCAGATATCAATGGTCAGACAAAACAGAATAAAAAATCACCTCTAGAAGTAACTCCAGAAGAGGGAGGTATAGGAGCTAATCAAGTTTTTAGTCAAGTATTTAAAGTTTCTTTCCACGATCGAGATCCAGTCAAAGCTCAAAAAATACTTCAAGCTCTACAAAAAGTCTATCAAAACTACAATAAAGAACAACAAAAAGAACGCCTAAATAATGGACTGGCTTTTGTAAATACTCGACTACCTGAGATAAAAAAAGAGGTTAGTAAAGCTGATAAGAATTTAGAACAATTTCGCAAAAAACATAAATTACTCGATCCCGAAGTCCAAAGTAAAATCCTGTTAGAATCTCTAGCCGATATTCAAAACCAGCTACAAAGCACTCGTGCTAACCTTCAAGATGCAAACGCTCGCTACGATAACCTAGAACAACAAATAGCGTCTTCATCCCAGCAGAATGAACTAATTTCTTCTCGTTTAAATCATTCAAGTCGCTACCAAACATTATTGAGTGAAATTCAAAAGACTGAACTAGCATTGGCTAAAGATCGACTGCGCTATACAGACGATTACCCATCGGTACAAAAACTAAAGCAGCAACGCCAAAGTCAATTGTCGCTATTACGACAAGAGGTTAAATCTATTACTACTAGTAGTAAGGGAGAACCCCTTTTAAAAGGGCAAATGGTAGGGGTCGATCCAACGCTAATAGACGAGTTTATTTTAGTGCAGACAACTGTTTTAGGACTAACTGCCAATGAAAAAAATCTAGCCGAGTCAGAACAGCGACTCCGTTCCGATCTCAACAAATATCCAAGCTTAATAGCAGAGTATAATCGTCTCCTCCCAAAAGTAGAAAGTAGTCATAAAACTCTTGAACAACTCCTGCAAGTGCAACAGTCTTTAGGACTGAAAATTGCTCAGGAGGGATATAATTGGCAAATTTTGACGGAGCCGGCTTTAGGGACTTATATGGGGAGCAACAGATTATTACTTTTGCTTGGGGGAGCGGTAATTGGGCCGATTTTAGGTATCTTAGCAGCCCTGATTTTGGAAAAATTTAATGATGCTATTTATTGTGCGGGAGATTTAAAGAAGCTGACGAATCTCCGTGTACTGGGATCGTTACCAAAACTACCGTCGCATGGTGGGAAAAAGCGGTGGCGGGGACTGTCTTGGAATGGACAACGCCGAGCAAATGACTCTGTAATAGAGGCCACGACTAAATTGCCCGTCCATGAGAACCTGGATATGATATACCAAAATATTCAGATATTAAAATATCCCTTACCTTTCAAGTCGTTGATGTTTACTTCAGCACTACCAGGAGAAGGGAAGACAACCTTAGTATTAGGGCTTGTAGCTAGTGCTACTCGGATGCATCGACGGGTATTAGTTATTGATGCTAATTTGCACAAACCTAGCCTGCACAAAATCCTAGAACTATCCAACGACTGGGGACTATCTCTGTTATTAGTTGATGAAACAACTACTCATTTTCAAGATTACATCCAGCCTATTCATCCTTCAATTGATATTTTGACTGCTGGGCCAGAACCAGAAGACACGGTGAAGTTGCTCAGTTCTCGAAGAATGAAAGAACTAATAGAGTTGTTTGAGCAAAGTTATGACTTAGTGCTGATAGATGCTCCGTCTATTTTAGGTACAGTTGATGCCAGGATTGTGGCATCTTTGTGCAATGGGATTGTGATGGTAGAGCGCATGGGTAAAGTAACCCGAAGTGAACTGACTCAAGCTACAGAAATTTTGAGTAATTTGAATTTAATTGGAATAATCGCTAATGAAGTGAGCAATTCTCGAAAGGTATTGGCATCGTAAGATTGGGGATTGGGGATTGGGGATTAGAAACAGGTAGAAGAGAGGAGAGGAATTCTCGCCCTGGCTTCTTTAGCTGATTTATCGCTGAGAGCTAAAGCAAAATGCATAATTAGTAGGAGGTGGCAACCTCCTGCGTTGGAGAGGTGTCTCATCTTAAAGTAGTAGACGCAAAAACCTAGAGCGTCAATTAGATACTAGTGTGATTAGATGACCAGCATGAAATTCCAACTTTACTTAGGCTTTTTATTTTCCCAGATTAAAGTACGTCATTGGTGGGTAAGTGTCCTTTTATGGATTGCTTTGGTTGCCCCAGCGCAAGCGTCTGTAATTCTGCGCGTGGCAATTGAGAGGGGTGTTAATCAGGTAAAAGTGGGCAGTTCCACCACTGGGATTGTCAAGGATAGTACCGGACGAACTCTCGGACAGTTACCAGCAATGAGTGCGTATTATGCCCAAGCTATTCCTGGCGGAGTTGCTTTAGATAAGTGGCAGTCTGGTTTATTTTGGATTGAGCCAACAGGTAAAGGATTCGTTTATATTGGCGATCGCTGGTATCGGGGCAGAACTCTGGTTGTTCCCACAGAAAAAGGCTTAACGGCTGTTAATTGGGTTGACGATCAAGAATATCTTTATAGCGTTCTCGGTGGCGAAATGGATGCTAGCTGGCCCCAAGAAGCTCTAAAAGCCCAAGCGATCGCAGCCCGCACTTATGCTCTTTATGAACGAGAAAAACAACGGAATAATCCTGTTTACGATTTAGGTAATACCCCGGATCGTTGGCAAATTTACAAAGGTGTGAGCAGTGAGGCTCCTGCTACTTACGCCGCAGTGGATTCCACACTAGGGCAGGTACTAACTTACAAAAACCGGATTATTCTCTCAGTTTTCCACGCTTGTTCTGGAGGACACACCGAAAATGTAGAAGATGTTTGGGGAAGCAGCGAGCCTTACCTACGCGCTGTTCAAGACTACGATCAAAATATTAGCGAGTGTAATTGGGTGAAAACCTTCTCGCCAACTGAAATTAGCGCTAAATTTCCGGGAGTTGGCACTGTGACGGCGATGACTCCAGAGACATACTCGCCTTTCCGCAGTGTTAAAGTCTTGAGAATTGTCGGCAATAAGGGTACGAAGGTGCTACAGGGTGAGGAAGTGCGAACAGCCCTGAAGCTAAAGAGTACCCGCTTTACCGTTACCAAGGGAGCCGATGGAAGTTTTGTACTGCAAGGGCTTGGCTACGGTCATGCTTTGGGTATGAGTCAGTGGGGGGCGTACAATCTGGCTCGGCAAGGAGTTAACCACCTGCAAATTTTGGGACATTATTATCAAGGTGTAGCCCTAACACCAATTCAGGC
Source organism: Nostoc sp. (assembly GCF_036919895.1). GTDB lineage: Bacteria > Cyanobacteriota > Cyanobacteriia > Cyanobacteriales > Nostocaceae > Nostoc. The sequence continues at coordinate 30,665 of NZ_JBALBW010000078.1, read as the reverse complement.
AAAGTAGTGAACTTCTGTACTTATAGCAACCGTCAAGGCGGTTTGAGCATAAATTGAAAGTAGTCTCTTTTTTTGTAGAGCGATCGCTGTATATATGTCCTAGCCGCCAAGGCGGTTGCTATATGTTACAAAACGCAAACAGGCTTCAAGCCCTTACTAATGAGCAATGACAAAGGACAGCCTTTGCCATTTAGCTTTAATTGCACCGACCTACTTAAACTTTTGCTTCCAAAGACTTGAGTAACTCGGTATTCACACCCGATTCACGAGTCAGAGCAATTTTCCCAGTGCGGGCGATTTCTTTCAAACCAAATTTTTGCAACACCTGCACGATGGCTACCATCTTACCCGGATCTCCCACAACTTCTAAGGTGAGAGAATCTTCAGCTACATCCACGACTCGCGCCCGGAAAATCTGAGATAGTTCGATCACTTCTGAGCGATTGCTGGTGCTAGCATTAACTTTCAAAAGCATCAGTTCCCTCTCTACGCAAGGGTTTTCGGTAATATCCTGTACCTTAAGGACATTGACTAACTTATATAGTTGCTTGGTGAGTTGCTCGATCACGCGATCGTCACCAGGTACAACCATCGTAATGCGGGAGACTCCTCCTTGTTCAGCAGGGCCAACAGCAAGGCTTTCAATATTAAAGCCGCGACGGGCGAATAAACCAGAAATGCGGGAAAGAACACCCGCCTCATCTTCTACCAGAACTGAAAGAGTATGTTTCATCTTCGCCGACAGAGGCTAGAGCAGGAATTGAGTAACGCAGACACTAGTACCACTTTGCAGAATTCACCCATTCAAAATTCAAAATTCCTTGAGTTTTAAACTCTTGACATTTTGTAAAATGTATGTTTTTTCTACTGTGATGTACTACTGCACTAATTGTCAGTGCGACCTTTAATTGTAAACTCAATAGTTGCACTCATTGCATTCTCTAAAAATAAATTGGGTAAAAATCATTCTGCAAGGAAGAGTTTCATTCAATGAATCTCTTTTCATAGGTAGATGCGGAATTTTGGTAAACCTTTTATACTCAAGTTTAATTAGCCATCTAATAGGAGAAAAGTTTTATGGGTTGGTTACAAAGATTATTTGGAATGGAAAAACCCGAAAATGCAGAAGTAAATCCTACTCCGCAGTCAATAGCGCCAGATACTACTAGTAGTAACGTTGCTACGCAATCAATACCCCCAGAACGTTTAGGATTAAGCGGCGAATACGACCAAAGTGGCTTGGCAAAGCGCGTAGCGTTGGCATTCGATCAAGATCCCCAACTTGATGATGTTAATACCCTTTGGGTTGCTCAGACGGGTAGCACAGTGGTGTTGAAAGGGAAAGTTCCCAGCCAAGAAATTCTCAATAAGATGGTTTCTGTAGCTAATTCTGTGAATGGGGCTACAGATGTTGATACTAACCAGGCCACGATTGGCTAGGCGTTAAGCAATTTAAAATTCAATAGCGGGATTGGCTAGTGCGATCGCTGCCATTGCATAATATTTAGGAAGTAAGTGATGCCTGGCGATGCGTGCGGCGGGCTACGCCTACGCTAACCCATCTCTCAATCCAATCTAAAATAGCTTGGTTAACTAGTTCAGGACATTCATCATGGGGACAATGCCCTACGTTTTCCAAATTCAGCACTTCCAACTTCTCGTTGTACTGAGCGAATTGGCTAGCCAGGGCTGGGGGAACAAACCGATCCTTTTGTCCCCAAATTAACAGCATCGGAATTGTTAAGGTTGGTAACACTATCTTGACACTGGGACTAAAGTTAATTCCGATCGCAGCTTTGAACAAAGCACTAAAAGCCCTCGCCGAACCTCTGTCTTGGGGAGGGCCAGCTAAAATTTCTATGAGTTCATCGGTAATCGCCTCTGGGTTGGCGTAGGCGATACTAGCCCAACGACGCAGCACCCCAGGACGGCGCACGAAGTTAAACACGGGTTTTAGAATCAACGGCGAAGCGACAATATTTTTAATTGCTCTGACAAGTGGTTGCAACACAGGCGGGATTGCTTCTTGCTCTAGTGAAGGGTCTGGTAAACTCATCATCACCATACCCAGAACCATATCGGGGTGGGTAGCTGCGGCGGCCATCGAAATCAGCGAACCGTTGGAATTGCCCACCAAAATTGCTGGTTCACGGATAAATGTTTTCCAAAAATCGTAAACCTGCTCAACCCAGAGTTCGATGCTGTAATTAGCTGCGGCTTTTTCCGAAGCGCCAAAACCCAGCATATCGATGGCGTAAACAGTGTGATGTTCAGCCAACACTTCTAAATTATGTCGCCAATGACCAATGGAAGCGCCAAAGCCATGTAGCAATATCAGGGGTGTTGTCTTGTGATGATTTTGGGCAGGGCGAATGTAAGTATAGCGAGTTTGCCAGCCGCGCCAAACCCAATCCCTTTGATTACCAACCCGCTCTTGCCAGTGTAGTGTAGTAGTCACAGTCTCCTTTAATTCATCAGCTTTAAATTCTATTATAGAAAAATGTCTGAGAACCTCGTTACTTCAGCACCGAACCACCTATACATCTAATTCCACTATCTCTATCAAGCGGGTAGGTACGCTATCAATACGGTTCGGATAAGATCCCCCCGCCTGCGGCGACACCCTTAAAAAGGGGGTAAAGATGACGGTAAAATAAACCGTTACCCCACTTGGGAGAAGGCAATACAAGGGCATCTTTTAAGATATGCTCTCAAGTTTTTACCCTGACTCCCCAATTGTCTAGAGTGAAGTTCATAGCTAGTGAAGGTATTGTAATAAAAGCAATTACTGGATAAAACAAAAAATTTATATGACCTCAGTTTCTCCTCACAAAAAAGCCAGAGCTTTAAAACCTACCAGCCGCCGCCCTGCGAAAGAACTTTGTAGCGAGTGCGGACTATGCGATACATACTATATTCACTATGTCAAAGAAGCCTGTGCTTTTATTAATCAGCAAATAGGCGAACTAGAAGAAGAAACCCACACGCGATCGCGCCATCTCGAAAACCCTGATGAGTTATACTTTGGTGTCCATCAAGACATGATGGCAGCGCGGAAACAGCAACCAATCGAAGGCGCACAATGGACGGGTATTGTTAGCAGCATTGCTATTGAAATGCTGAATCGCGGCTTAGTTGAAGGTGTGGTGTGTGTACAAAACACCAAAGAAGACCGCTTTCAACCCATGCCCGTCATCGCCCGAACTCCAGAAGAAATACTAGCAGCGCGGGTAAATAAACCAACACTTTCCCCCAACCTTTCCGTATTAGAACAGATAGAGAAATCGGGGATGAAGCGGCTGTTGGTAATTGGTGTTGGTTGCCAAATCCAGGCATTACGAGCCGTCGAAAAACAACTGGGTTTAGAAAAGCTGTATGTTTTGGGTACGCCCTGCGTAGATAATGTTAACCGCGCTGGACTGCAAAAATTCTTAGAAACAACTAGCCGATCGCCTGATACAGTCGTGCATTACGAATTTATGCAAGACTTTCGGGTTCACTTCAAACATGAGGATGGCTCATCAGAAACAGTGCCTTTCTTTGGTTTGAAGACCAACAAACTTAAAGATGTCTTTGCCCCATCTTGTATGAGTTGCTTTGATTACGTCAACTCCCTAGCCGATTTAGTTGTTGGCTACATGGGCGCACCCTTCGGCTGGCAATGGATTGTAGTTAGAAATGACACTGGTAAGGAAATGCTGGATTTGGTGCAAGACCAGTTAGACACTCAACCAGTTACGTCTAAAGGCGATCGCAAGGAAGCTGTACAACAAAGTATTCCCGCTTACGATAAAGGCGTGACCCTTCCCATGTGGGCGGCAAAACTGATGGGTGTGGTTATCGAAAAAATCGGCCCCAAGGGTTTGGAATATGCGCGTTTCTCCATTGATTCTCACTTCACTCGGAATTATTTGTATGTGAAGCGAAATCATCCAGAGAAATTAGAAGCGCACGTTCCAGAGTTTGCCAAGCGTATTGTTGGGCAATATAAGTTACCAGAATAAAAATTGGGAGTTGATAAAGGGGCAGAGCGGAAAACTAATCTCCATGCCCCATGCCCCACTTAGTTGTAACTACTAGCTTGACGAGTAAACATTAGGTGATACTGTCCGCCTAGTGCGATTAGTTCGTCATGAGTGCCGACTTCGATTATTTGACCGTGTTCTAGGACTACTACTCGGTCTGCTAGTTTTGCTAAGGCGAGGCGATGGCTGACTACAACGGCTATTCTCCCCTTGGCCAGAGTACGCAAAATGTTGTAAATCTCGTGTTCTGTTTTGGGGTCAAGATTTGCTGTTGGCTCATCAAGTATGAGTAATTCGGCTGGAGACAGTCGCAGCAATGCACGAGCGATCGCTAATCTCTGCCATTGTCCCCCTGATAAATCGATACCACCCTCTAGCTGTTTGCCTAAGAGGGTTTCTAAACCACCATCTAGCTTTTCAATTACTTTAGCCAAACCAGCCTCAGCGATCGCTTCCGTAATTGCTTCGTCATCCTGCATTTTCGGTAAATTCCCAAAGGCAACATTTTCACGCACGGTAGTCGGAAAACGAGCGTAATCTTGCATAACGACATCAATCCGCGATCGCAAATCTTCTAAAGGGAGCGATCGCAAATCTTGCCCATTCCAAATAATCGCACCCTGGCTAGGGTCATAGAGGCGACACAATAGCTTTGTTAAAGTCGTCTTACCAGCACCATTTTCACCCACTAATACAATCATCTCGTTAGGGTGAATTCTCAAGTTGATGTTTTTTAGGATGGGGCGATCGCTATTTGGATAGGTAAAGGATAGATTTTCGATGTCGATACCTTTCTGTAATGCTTCACCCGATAAACTTTGCCGATTTCCATTTCTTTGAAAGTTCTGATTGTTAGCAGCCGATTCCCTAGTTTTTCCCCATGACTCTGGATGAGAACTGGATAATTGTGGCTCTAACTCCAAAAGCTGGAAAATGGGCGTTGTTGCCAGTGCAATATCATACAACTCTGACCCGCCAGACATCAAATTATCCAAACTTCGACGCACTTCTAAAATTACCCCAGTGTAAAGCGCCAAATCTCCTAAAGTATGGGTTCCACCTAGCACTCCCTGAACTACATATAAATATGGCAACGCAAAGCCTAAGCCACTGAGTAAAGACCAACCAATAACCGCCGTTGTCCCCCGACGACGGATCTGTTCCATTGCTCTAAAAATTGTCCGATAAAGTCCGTGCCAACGTTCTAGTAGTAAAGGCTGCAAACTAAACAAGCGTATTTCTTTGGCGTATGTCTCTCCAGTTAAAACCGTTTTATATAAGTTCATTTCCCGAAGAACACTTGCTTGGGTTTTTTCTACCCTCCAAACTTGCTTACGGTATTTCCTTTCTACATACATGGCAGGGGTAACACAGCTAAACAAAATTAGTGGTATCCACCAAGCAAGGGACACCGAAAGGAGTATGGCTGGTATGAAGATAAAAATTCCCTCTAACATCATTACCAGCCTGACACAAAGTTCTGGAAGTCGTAGTACCCCTTTTTCGGTCAACTGCAATAAATTGAGCAAATCGGGTGTTTCAAACAGGGCAATATCTTCAAAAGTGGCAACCTTCTCAATCACTTGTCCTTGGATAAAGCCTGTAATCCGATCGCGCAGGGAAGTATATACAAAGCTATTTATGTTAGCGATCGCATCACTCACCAAATTTACCAGCAGTGAACCTGCAATACTGGAGAGTAGCAATGGTTGAGAAAGGATCAGGGCGATCGCATTCTGCGTTGTTCCCGTACTCAATAAGCGGGTAATTTCATCAATGATTACCTTATTGAGCCAAATGGCGATCGCTGGCCCTGCACCACCCAGTAATGTCAAAATTGCCACATAGCGTAGCTCCTGTGGAACTACTTGCATCACCGTCATCACACTGCGGCGAAATGCTTGGAATGGAGAAATTTCAATTATTTGCATATATTTTAAAGTAGCAAATAATAGCAAAATTCTCAGAGCAGCGTTGTGATCTCAATTTCAATCAGTAGGGAGCAATTATACTGATATCAAGTTACTATAGGACTCATATTTGATTTTTGAACAAAACTCAGTACACCTTTATTCCTTCTTCCCAGTCCCCAGTCCCTAATCCCCAGTCCCTTACCTCTACGAGTGATTCAGAAATCAAATCGGATTGCTATAGCAGATATGAGCGTAGGCATCCTGATCTAAGTGCAGGAAAATTTTGATAATTAAGCGATAGTTTTCCGAAATTGATAATCTAAGTTTGGTAGTAATTAACAGAACCCTAAATTATAAATGACTTCTATAAATAGCCTTGGGGGAATATGGCCCTAAAAAAACCTGGTCTTTGCGATCGGGTTTTTTGGCATAGATAAATTAATAACAATCAGAAGCGAAACCCAAACTTAAGTTAATTGTGATCGAATCATCCACACCAAAATACCTAAGATTTGCTCTACTGGCGGGATTAAGTATTCAGTTAAATCAATAGTAACAGTGCTTTCCTCTAACTTCAGGAACGTCCACAAATTACCACTACTAACACTACCATAGATAGTAGCAAGAGGTTTTTCATTTTTGGCATTAAACCTTTGGGCGGCAATCATTTCTGCAATACACTGCCCCAAACCACCTTTGAGATTTTCCTTCTTGGCTTCCACTATCACCACTGCTGGAGCTTCAATAAATAACTGTTCTAGCGAAAGACTAATCAAAAAGTCGCAAAATCCCGCCAGTCCCACTTCTGGCTCAACATTAAATTCTTCTCCAGAAAAGAAACTGATTTGTCTGTTCAGAATTTTTCGGATTTCAAACAAGATTGGACTGATAATCAATTCCGATCGAGCTTTCTCAGAACCCATTGCAATTGCTAGCTGGATACTTTCTGCTAAAAATTCAGCCAGCATTGGGCTTGGCAAGATTGGTTCTATCGGCGGCAAAAACCGTCCGCCCTCTACTAGGGTGAGGTTAAAGTCTTGTTTTACTTTTCTCAAAGAAAATTCTCTATAAGACATTCAGTCTCTCCATTAAATCCCCTCTCCGATTCGGAGAGGGGTTAGAGGTAAGGTTAAGCTGGATAAATCCGCAATCTTCTATTTGGTTCTTCGCCAAAACTATGCGACTTGAGGCGATAATGTTCTACCAACTCATGTTGCATTTTGCGGACTTGAGGAGAACGCGGTAATAACTCAACTGGCTGTCCTTTAGGAATCACAATTTGCTCAACAGCAAGTCTAGCTTCTTCCAAGGCATCCATCTCATCATCGCTACCATTGTGCAAAAACAGTTGCAATTCTAAGTCATCGGCCATTTCTGGATCGTCCATGTTCAGCAACCGCCGCAAGCCACGGGTAATTTGCGGAATGGTACTGGACTTAATCATGTGGATGGGTACATGACGGGCTTTGGCCATTTGGCGTAATTTGGCATGGTTTTTGACGTGCGATCGCAGTGCTAAAATTGCATCAGCAGTATCTATATCTTTTGTCAATACCACGGGTAAAGTTAGCACGCTAATTACCTGTTCTAATTGGTGGCGACTAACGCCATAAGGGTAAACGTGCAGTGGCAAATCTTCACCATTTGGCCCTGGCACTCTTGTAGCAGAATCCAAATCAATGCTCTCAGAATAATTGAAGGATTCATCCAGCAATCGATCGAACTCACTGCGTCCAGTCACCCGTTCTACAGGCAATTGCGGTAGTGCAACCATTTGTCCAGAAGAACGCCAGCCATTAGATGGTCGCGCCGGGGCGAAAGAATCTTCCACTGTGGCTAGCTGTCCACCGCGACCGTTGACAACAGCTAACTGCCTTGTAACCCCAATTTTGCCCTGATCGTCAACGGTTCTCGTTTGTGGGGTAGCCTGACGACCCCGCAGCAGAGTATCTACTGTGTCAGCAACACTTTCGTGTACTGTCCAACGTTGGCGTTCCAACATTTCCACAGCAATTTCAAAGGTAGGAGGGGCTTTCCGCTCCAAAACAGTCTTTTGAGAGCCTCGCCGTCTGGCTTCGTCGTCTCCTAGGGTAACAGCTTGGATACCCCCAACTAAATCAGCCAAGGTAGGGTTTTTAATCAGATTTTCGATCTGATTCCCGTGGGCAGTACCTATCAACTGTACGCCCCGTTCAGCAATGGTACGAGCCGCTAAAGCTTCCAGTTCTGTGCCAATTTCATCAATAACAATGACTTCTGGCATGTGGTTTTCCACTGCCTCAATCATCACCTGATGCTGTTGTTCTGGATGAGCCACTTGCATCCGTCTTGCGCGACCAATGGCAGGGTGGGCGATATCACCATCCCCGGCGATTTCATTGGAAGTGTCAATAATCACCACTCGCTTATGCAGATCATCCGCCAATACCCGGGCAATTTCCCGTAAGGCGGTAGTTTTGCCCACGCCTGGACGACCCAGCATGAGAATCGATTTACCAGTTTCTACCAAATCGCGGATCATGCCAATGGTTCCGAATACCGCTCGACCAACGCGACAGGTCAAGCCAATAATCTTACCACTACGGTTGCGGATAGCACTGATCCGATGCAAAGTTTGCTCAATTCCTGCCCGATTATCTCCGCCAAAAATTCCGACTCGTTCAATGCAATCATCTATCTGTTCTTGAGTAACAGGTATTTCGCTCAGATACTCAGCTTGATTCGGAAAGCGAGCTTCTGGGCGACGACCCAAATCCAAGACTACTTCTACTAAAGTATCTCGTTTGGGATGACTCTCTAGTACTTGTTGCAGGTCTTGGGGCAAAATATCTAATAACTTTTGGAGATCGTCTGTAATCGTCATGCTTTCTATGGTGACGGAAACAACAGTAAATCGATACTTTCAGCTTCTAACGGTTCTCAAGCGCTCATTCAATGCTCAAACCTCCTACCTTGACTATACAAACATAAATTAAACATGAATTACAGAACTTTTTATGACTAAGTAATTATGCCTAACTAATGCTCACTTTCCCTTCTCTGCCGTGACTTAATTTGGGAAACGAGAGAATGGGCAAGTTCTACAGCTTGCCAAAGTAATACTTCATCTTCTTCTAGGCGAATAGTTGCCTTCATATTGGCGTTACTTACCTCCTTATTCTCTAACTTTTCGAGAATTGGTGACAGCAATACACGGGCGTAGCTACCGTAGGCAACCCCGGCAATGGAGGATGGGGGGGAGAGAGGCAGAGGGGCAGAGGGGCAGAGGGGCAGAGGGGCAGAAAATTCTCGCTTCTCCCCTGCTCCCCTGCTCCCCTGCTCCCCTGCTCTCTTCAGCAGTCCCATTGCCTTTAACTTAGCAACTGTATAGCTATTTGTGCCGCCTGCTAACTGCACATATCCCGGTAATTTCGCTGCCAAAACTTTCTGCCCTAATTTGACTGCGGCTATTGTAGTGCCATCGCCAATATCGCCACTCATCGCACGACCGTCGGTTTGCCAAATTAAAGCACTTTTGAGTGGGGCAATCAGGTCATACACTGTTCTTAGATAATCAGTCATCCCCTCGCCATCGGGACAGCTGATAGCTAGTACCTTTAATTGATCGGCCCACGGTGAAATTGCTTGCCACAATCGCTGAAATTCTGCCAACCGCCCTACTTGTGTATGGATTTCTACGGCATCTACTCCTGTTGACATTACTAATGGCGCGATCGCTCCTGGCGTTGTCACATACGAAGCTGTATAAATTATACTGTATGGACAAATTGGGATGCAACGACCGCAGCCATAACACTTTTCGGAAACTACTCCCGAAAAGTCTTCTTTGATACTGTCAAAAACGATCGCTTGTGCTGGACAAATCCGTTCACAGGGTCTAGGGCAATCTTTAGGACACTCATTAGGATTAAATTCTGCTTTGCGAAAATGGGGGTCTTCTCCATCGTTTAGGCTGACCATTAAAAAGGGTGAGTTGCCTTTGTAGTCAAAGCCTCGTTTTTGGGCATCCTTAGCAAGAGTTTTAGCTACTTGTAGCCCAGCTTGCGCTGCTGCAATCACTGCTGGATCAGCTGCAACATCTATGCAGTCAGCGCCCGCCAAAGTATAGGCTAACGTTAAACTTCTGACTGCCGGCAAATGCTGGAAGCTAGCTCCGCAGATGAGCTTGAACCAGTCACCTTGTTTGAGAGATTGTAAAGGGACGAACAAATCAGTCACACTTCTATTATGCGTTTATGTGACTAAAAATAGTCGTCTGCGATCGAGAAAAAGTCCCGATTTCCTGAATTATATCAAGTTCGCTGTTGGCTAACGCTCAGGTTGCTCAATGGGAATTTCGATCGCAAACTCTGCTCCTTCCCCAACAGGAGAAGCACAGGTAATATTTCCTCGGTGTTTTTGGACGATAATCTGATAGCTAATAGATAATCCTAGCCCACTACCTTTGCCCACAGGTTTTGTGGTAAAAAATGGGTCAAATAAACGCGATCGCACCGACTCTTCTATACCAAGACCATTATCTGCGATCGCAATTTTCACCATATTAAAGTCTGTCACCTCTGTGTGAATCCGAATTTGGGGAGTAGGAAGAAGCCACTGCGGTTTTGGGGTTTCTCCAAGTGCAGAAGGCAGTAGAGTCTTCTCCCAACGCGAAGGAGCATCTTGAAGAGTTGGGGAGACACTAAAAGCGATGGGATCTTCCGAAGTGGAGGAACTACCGTCAATTGGCATTAGAGAATAAGGATTAGAAGCTTGATTTTCCACTTTCTCTTCTATTGCATCTATGGCATTATTCAACAGATGCATGAATACTTGATTGAGTTCACTTGCATAACAAGTGACTAGGGGTAAATTACCATAATCTTTCACTACAATAATTGCCGGACGGTCTGCGGCTTCTCTGAGCCGATGTTGTAACATCACCAAAGTATTTTCGATGTCTTCATGGATATCTACCCGTTTCATCTCTGCTTCATCATGGCGAGAAAAGTGTTGTAGCGCTAGAACTATTTCCCGAATGCGATCGGAGCCTCTATACATTGCACCTATCAGGTTTTGCAGATCCTTAATCATAAAATTTAGGTCTACATCTTGGGCTATTTGCTGAATTCTGGGTGTGGGTTTGGGATATTCTTGTTGATAGACCTCAATCATATTCACTAGGTCTTGCACATATTGACCAGCATATTGCAGATTACCATAAATAAAACTGATGGGGTTATTAATCTCATGAGCCAAACCGGCCACTAACTGCCCTAGCGCCACCATCTTTTCGTTTTGAATTTGTTGAACTTGAGCAGATTTCAAGTTATCAAGAGCCTCTTGTAATAAAAAGTTTTTTTCTTGCAGTTTAACTTGGAGCAAACGTAAATTAATTTGATTTTCAATTCGCAACACAACCTCTGCCCCATGAAAAGGTTTGGCAATATAATCTACACCACCAACATCAAAGGCTTTTACCTTATCTACAACATCATCCAAAGCGCTGATAAAAATTACTGGAACTTCGCAAGTTTTCTCATCAGCTTTTAGTTGTTGACAAACTTGATAGCCATCCATCTCTGGCATATTGATATCTAGCAAAATCACATCTGGTAAAACCATTTGACACGCAGTCAGTGCCATTTTCCCGTTTAAGGCTTTACGAACTTCAAAACCTTGTGCAGTCAACATTGCCGACAAAAGCCGCAAATTATCCGGGGTATCATCGACTACCAAAATGTTTTTTTTATGATGGTTAATTTGATTAAAATGCATTATTATCAAAAGCTATGCGTATAGTTATTGAGGATAGTAAATGCTATCTTTGAAATCACCATAAAATTTGTTTATTAATTTCACCAAAATAGTTATATTTATAGTTTAACTCCCACGATGACTGGAGAGGACTACTGACTCTCATATATTAGCCATTTATGAGCTTTGCGAACTTTATGGCCTGTTTATAGCAGTATATTTAGATAGCACTCGCAGATTATTTAGCCGAGCGTCTGCTACTTGATTGCTACCATTGAGGTGCTGCGGCAAGCAACTTAAGAACCGATTGTTGTTCTATGGGTTGAGAAAATAGATATCCTTGAGCAAAATTACAGTTTAGACTTCTCAATTGAGCTAGCTGTTTTTGTGTTTCGACACCTTCAGCGATCGCATTCATGCCCATTGAGTTGGCAATGCCAATCATTGCTGGTACTAAACCCATATTTTCTTGGTTATCCTGCATCCGTTTGACGAAAGATTTGTCAATTTTGAGTGCATTAAAAGGAAAGCTGTGCAGGTAACTTAAAGAGGAATATCCTGTACCAAAGTCATCCATAATCAACTTAATTTTTCGCTGCTTTAGTTGTTGAAGAATTATTTTAATTGCATTAGTATTCTCCATAATTACGCTTTCTGTAATTTCTAATTCTAAGTATGCAGGATTCACATTGTTTTCATAAATCATTCGGTCAATCTGTTCTACTAAATTGGGCTGTGAAAATAATCTAGCACTCAAATTGACACTCATAGTTAGAGGTTCTGGTGTGACTGGATGATGTTGCCAAATGCTGAGTTGATGACAAGCTGACTGTAATACCCAACTATTAATTGCGTTAATTAAACCTGTTTCTTCTGCCACCGGAATAAACTCTATGGGAGAAACCAGACCGCGAGTCGGATGTTGCCACCGCACTAAGGCTTCAAATCCAGAAATTCTCCCTGTATCCAGAGAAACAATTGGCTGATAATAAACAAGAAATTCTTGCCTTTCCACAGCCCATCGCAGGTCATTTTCTAACTCTAAAAGCTGAATTGCTTCCCGATGCATCGCTGGATTAAAAACGTGATATTTGCCTCTTCCTTGAGCCTTGGCTCGATACATTGCTGTATCAGCATCTCGCAGCAGGTACTCTGGGCGATCGTAATCTTTATTGCCCCAACTAATACCAATACTGGCATTCATGAATACTTCATATCTTGATAGGTTAAAAGCAAGTGATAACTGTTGCAGAATCTGTTCGGCAACTTGGATTGCGATATTAATATCTGTGATATTTTCTAGGAGAATTCCAAATTCGTCACCGCCTAATCTTGCTATAGTATCAACAGGGATCAGACATGCTTGTAGGCGATGAGCGATCGCTATCAGCAATTCATCCCCTACCAAATGACCAAGAGAATCATTGATAACTTTGAAGCGATCGCAGTCTAAAAATAGTAGCGCAAACTGATAACTAGATTCTTGCTTGGCACGATTTAGAGCATTTTCTAGTCGTCTGATAAACAAAACTCGGTTTGGTAATCCAGTCAGGGAATCATGCAGCGCTATATCTAGAAGTTGACTTTGCAATTTCTGCCGAGAATTGATTTCTTGTTGGAGTTTTTGGAGAGCTTTTTCTAACTCCCCTGTTCGCTCTTTTACGCGATGTTCCAATTCGACATTTAGTTTTAATATTTCTAATCGCGCCGATCTCAATGCCAGTTGATTTTGTACGCGCACTAAAACTTCTTGAAACTCAAAAGGTTTGGTGATATAGTCTACACCACCCACTTTAAAGGCTTTAACTTTGTCAAAAACATCATCTAAAGCACTAATAAAAATCACCGGAATATCGGCTGTTAGCTCCGAAGCTTTAAAGGTCTGACAAATTTCATAGCCATCCACTTCTGGCATCATAATATCGAGTAAAATCAAATCCGGTAATACTGTTTGAGTTGCGGTCAGTGCCATTTGCCAGTTCAAGGCTTTACGAACGTTATACCCTTCCCTTGTCAATATTGAGGACAAAACCCGGAGGTTGTCCGCCATATCGTCAACGATCAAAATATCTTTTTTATCAGGGTCTAAATGCTCGTAATTCATTCTACGTTTGTTTTAGTCAATTCCATGATTTTTTCAAACTGGTAGTTATTTGCTAAATCCCTAAGAACTTGGGAAAGCTGAACATTGTCTGGTGGAATTTGCTTGATTAACTCTAAAATTAGTTCATCGCTACAGCTGGCTGCGGCATAGTGGATCTTTTGTAGCCATTTAGGTGACATTTGTGATAGATGGTTGAGGAGTTCAGCAACACTGACAAATCTCTGTGTAGCTCGATCGACGACTGCTGTGTTTGTTTTTTCTATTTTGTTGGTATACTTTACACCCAAATGTTGACTCAGTTTTTCCAATAATACTTCCTGTGTGAATGGCTTGCGAATAAAATCGTCGCAGCCGATGGACAAAATTTTTTGGCGCTCTTCCTCAAAGGCGCTAGCAGTTAGAGCAATAATTATCGTGTGTTTATTGTAACAACCTTGTTCTATCTCAGAGATGTTGGAAGGGGGAGCTAGGGCTGTTGGCAATCGCAAAGTGGATGGATCGGAAGGATCGTTTCCGATCGCACTTATTGCTTCTTTGTAGGAGTACAACTTAGGAAACCTCCGCAACGTATTAGCTTCCCCATGCCCTATTTCTCTAGCCTTGATCGTTCTTGTGGCTTCATAACCGTCCATGACAGGCATTCGCATATCCATAAAAATCAGGTGTGGCTGCCAAGATTCCCAATTAGCGATCGCTTCAGCACCATCTGTAGCTTCTCTGATTTCAAAGCCTAGAGATGTGAGAATTTTAACTAATAAAAGACGGCTTTCTTGAGAATCGTCAACAACTAAGATCCGGTATGTTCTTTCAGTCGGTGCTAAAGTGAGAATCTGATATTTAATTTGGTTTGTCGGGATTTCTCTGGGGCAAGTTAAAGCAATCTGAATATCAAAAACAAATGTACTACCAATACCAGGCATACTGCTAACATTAATATCTCCTCCCATCAGTTCCACATATTTACGGCTAATTGCTAAACCTAGTCCCGTCCCTTGCTGGCATTTTCTACCGATTTCAGTTTGCTCAAAAGCCTCAAACAGTAAGTTAATTTCTTGTGAGGTAATACCACAACCAGTATCTTCTACCTCGAAGATTAAGGATTGGGATGAAGAGGCAAAGGGGCGGGGAATAGGGGATAAGGGGGAGAATGAAGAATTACGATCTCTTTCCTCTTTGTCCTCAATTCCCCAGTCCCCAGCCCCCAGTCTCACCCGTAATGTTACCCTCCCCCTATCAGTAAATTTGATGGCATTTCCTAAGAGGTTGAGCAAGACTTGACACAGTTTATTTTCGTCTGTTTCTATGTACTGAGGAATGTCTTGGGGATATTCAAATACTAATTCTAAATTTCTAGATGCAGCCCGCAAGTGCAACATCTCTTCTAAGTTCTTTAATAGATGAATTAAGTCAAAGCTACTGAGATTTAATGTAATTCTGCCAGCTTCGATTTTGGACATTTCGAGAATGTCGTTAATTAAGTTAAGTAGATGTTCGCCAGCACGATTAATAATTGCCAAGTTTTCTTGATGTTCGCCAGATAGCGAATAATCTCGGCTCATGACTTGGGTGAAACCAAGAATTGCATTGAGTGGGGTACGCAGTTCGTGGCTCATGTTAGCGAGGAATTCACTTTTAGCGAGGTTGGCGGCGGCGCTTCGTGCTGCTTCACGAATAGCTGCTTGTTGTTCCTGCGCGGCGATCGCTTGCGATTGAATCAGTTCTTCTTGGGTGGTTTGCAGTTGCTCAATAACTTGCTGGAACTCATCAGTCCGTTTTTTTACCTGGGCTTCTAAGGTGCGATTATATTCTGCTAATAACTTTTCTGTGTGTTTGCGTTGGGTGGTGTCAAAAAATGTGGCGATCGCAAAAGCTAGATTCCCCGATTCATCATAGATTGGCTTTCCTAAAACTTCAATGGGAATAATCTTGTCACAATGGTGAATTTCTATATCATCCACCCTGCTACTTTCCCCAAGTAATGCTCTGGAAATCGGTAGGCGATCGCTGGGGTAGAGTTGATCTGTCCCAGCAAGGTAAATTTGATATACCTCTGACAATTTTTTGGTGGTAACTTGTGCGTATACACTTAGTGGCTTGTCGTTAGACATCGCTTCTAGACCAAGAATTTGCTGCCCAATGTGATTGATGTAATAAGGTTCACCTTTAGCATTTACAATCAATACACCAACTGGTATTGCTTCTAAAAATTGAGTTAACCGACTCTGACTCTCAGATAGCGCCTCATTTAAAACTTGCATCTGAGCATTTCTTGCTTCCAATACACTAAAGGATGCTTTGAGTTGCTTTGCCATCGTTTCAAATGACTTAGCTAGTTCCCCCAGTTCATCGGAGCGCTTTATTTCTGGTGTTTGCTCCCATTCTCCTTGAGCAATTTTCTTAGCTGATGTGTTTAATTGTAAAATCGGCTTAATTACCCAGCGAGCGGTCAAAATCCCAATTCTTGTAGCTACCAAAAAAGCAACTATGCACAGCAAAATCACGATTCGGGTATTAGCATTAACTTGATCCATAAATTTGTCTTCGGGAATCACCGCCACGATTAGCCAATCTAAACCTGGTTCGTCCCTCCAACTTTTTACCTGCACAAAATAGCGCATTCCATCGGCGTTAAAACTTAGCTGTTGCTTTCCCACAACAAATCTCAGATTGCCAAAGCGTTCGATCAAAGACTGGGTTGTAAGTCGAATCAAAGAATTTTGACTGTCTAATGCGGCTTGACGCTTTATTTGACCATTAATGATAGTATATGGTGGCTCAGGAGAAGAAGCGACTATTAACCCGGAACGTTCTAAAATAAAAGTTTTGCCCGGTCTTTGTGTGTTGAAGTTGGCTAAAAAATTGCTGATTTGTGACAAGATCAAATCAACACTAATTACCCCAACAAGTTGATGATTTTTATTGTAAACAGGATAACTAGAAGATATAGATAAAATTTCTGGTTTATCTTCCCATTGATAAATTTGACTCCAGACAGGTTTACCTGCGTTGACTGCATCTGTATACCACGCTTCCAGACGAGGATCGTAATTTTTGACTTGCTGAAGCTGGCGGCGATTCCCCTCCAGGTCTGAATTGTAAATATAAAGTTTCCCTATACCATGCTTTTCACTAACTTCGTTAATCAACAGCTTGCCATTATTTAGGCGTTCAATACCGATGAACTCACCTTTGGGATTAGCAAAGCTATTGTAGCCAACATTGAAAACCCGCATTTGTTTCCAAAAGTAATTTCCAGTGGTTTTAAAGTCCGTAAGGTTGAGCAAACCTAGTTCAATTGCATCTAAGTTGATTTGATTGATTTGTTTCGGAGTTGTTAAATAGCTATCAAGATGTTGTTCAATGCGATCGCAGATTTCATTTTCTAATTGAGTAGCAAGCTCCCTGACCGCTTTGTGTCCGTTTTGATACGAAAGATAGCCCACAAGTCCTACCGCCCCAAAAATTTGTAATATAAAGGGCACAATCAGAACATACCTCAGAGGCATCTTGGCATAAACTTTGCCAACTAAGCGATTAATAGATTTGACAGGCCGAAGTTTGGATAACATTGTTGTTTAATTTTCCCCAGCATCTAAATAGGGGCATTTTTGCCATATCAGCTACATTTAATACCAAAAAAATCCGGTATGTCATCGCTTTGACTATGACATCTCTGAGAAAAATAAGTATAAAAAAGCATTCTGAATTTGGTTCTTATATTTACTAAATAGCTAAATTCCTCCAGCGCCGAACAGCCCGTCATAGACATCGCAGCTTAATTTGCTCCACTAAACTGAAATTTAACCCATAAGCATACAGTATGCCATTCTAAAATTCTGGTCGCCATTAGCACCCAATCCTAAGTTAAATTTTGAATTGCTGAGGTCTTGATTTTCCAGTCTCAAAACCCCTGGACTAGTTACAAAAAATTATATTCAACTACAACAATTTTAAAATTGTCATCCAAATACATAGTAAAAACAAAAAAAATGCAAAAAAAATTTACTTAGTATTTTTTATTGTAAGAAAATATTAATTTACTTATAGAAGTATATCAACCTCATCACTGATTTGTAAAATTTTTCCGGCTGACGATGCAGGTAATTGGGTATTAACACTCAATCTGTAAAAGTGATTAAAAGGGGATGAAGCAACCCAATTTGGTAGAGTTGCTTGTCGCTGGGTTGCAAAGATTTTTTGGAAGTTTGGGTAAGCTTCCCCTAAGTAAGAATCGCGGGTTGGGACTATACAACGCTGGCATGGATTAACCCCAAATAAATCCACATCTCCGACTCGAAAGGAGACTAAATCACCTTGTTCGCTAAATAGCCGATCTTCCCAAAATGCTGGTACACCATCAATCTCGATATTGGCACGCATCCGACGGCGGATTTCATTTATACTTAAACCGGGAAACCAAGAAGCTACTTCTGTCAACGTTGCTGTACTAATTACCGTTGGCCCTGGTGAGCGTGTATCGTCAGGAAAGCCCATCAAGGAGTTTTGTCTTAATGTAACAGCAAACTCAAAATAATTACTTAAAGTTGCTTCTAGGGCTTGCCGATTATCATCCAGATGAAAAATTTGTTGTGAGTCGCCGCCTGGAATTTGTAACGAGATAGTTCTATTGAGGAGTGTAAATTGCGTCCTTAGTAAATGGATTTTAGCATGACGTTTGCCATTGACAAACTTACCCTGTTCGTCAAAAATAGCCAACTCGCGGTCATGCTGTAGTGCGCCACTGGCAAGAACTGTAGCTTTTTCAACTTCAACACCATCCAGTGATTTTACTGGATACAGTAAAATCTTAGCTAGGTAAGGCATCATAGCAATTTTAGATTTGGGATTTGGGATTAAAGATTGGTGATTTAGCAGCCCCCAATCTAAAATCTAAAATTCTTTTGTTACTTATCCACCTAATAATATTGTTAATTTATGGATATAGTGGCGATTTGTCTATTCCCCCAATGTGATTTAGAGGCCAGAAGCGAACTACAGCCCGTCCAATAATATTTTGGCGGGGGACAACACCCCAACAGCGTCCATCGTAACTATTGGTACGATTATCACCTAGAACCAAGTATGAATCGGTTGGTATAGTCTGGGGTCTTGCTAAAAAAGGTGGCTGTGGCCCTGATTGGCAAACATCAATGACAGTGGTCTGGCCAGAACTGAGATAATTAGCTTCTGGTAGGGGTTTATTATTAATGTAGACCTTGCCATCTTTAAGTTGTACTTGTTCTCCAGGTAAGCCAATCACCCGTTTTATAAAAGCATCCTGGTATTGTTCTTTTTGCAGCTCTTTCGTAGGTGAAAATACCACAATGTCTCCCCTCTGCGGGTCAGCAAATTTATATTTCAATTTATCGACAATGATTTTGTCGGCTTCCCACTGGTTTGGCGTACCATGCAGAGTCGGTTCCATCGATCCAGAAGGAATCCATCGTGCTTCAGCCACAAAGGTACGAATACCCAGAGCTAGAATAATACTCAATACAATTGTTCTACCTAGCTCTGCGATCCAGGAATTATCGGGTTGTTGACTAGAGTTGTTATCAGGCACTTGATTTTGCATGAAATTACTTAACGGAAGGAAAGATATAGGTAATTAACTCACCTAGTGAGACTTTATCTGTTAATCTTAACGGGAAAATTTTAATTTCCTGATTATGTTTGCATCCTGACTACCAATTTTAGATTGGGGATTTTAGATTTTGGATTGAGGATTATCACTGGTCTCTGGTAGGCGAAAACAATCTAAAATCCCCAAACCTTATCCCTTGTAGGATAAGGTCAATCCCAAATCCAAAATTGATTTACAGAGTACTTCATAGATTAAAAGTAAACTTTTTTTAACGCGCGGCAAAAAATTTAACAGTCAGAGTGCGACTAAGTTTAACCTAAAATCATAGTTGTCTGTCTGTAATATATAGCTCCCTGTGTGAACTTTATTAGCCCTATGTCATCTCCAAAAATTTTACTGATTCGCCGCGCTCGCATAGTCTTACCCAATGGTGAACTGATGATTGGGGATGTGTTGACGCGCGATCGCCAAATAGTCGAAGTTGCGCCAGAAATCTCCCAAACACCACTAGCCACTGAAGTTGACGCAGAAGGGTTAACTTTGTTGCCGGGAGTTATCGATCCGCAGGTACATTTTCGCGAACCTGGACTAGAACACAAGGAAGATTTATTCACCGCCAGCTGTGCGTGTGCTAAAGGTGGAGTCACTTCCTTTTTAGAAATGCCTAATACGCGCCCCCTGACAACGACACAGCAGACTTTAGACGATAAGCTAGACCGGGCCTCACAAAAGTGCGTGGTTAATTATGGCTTTTTTATTGGGGCAACAGCAGAGAATCTCCCAGATTTGCTTTTGGCAAAGCCAACACCAGGAATTAAGATTTTCATGGGGTCGATGCACGGTCAGTTGCTAGTTGATGGCGAAACAGCATTGGAGGCGATATTTGCGAAAGGCGTTAGCGAAGCTCCTGCAAAGCAGGCTCGCTTGATTGCCGTTCATGCCGAAGACCAAGCTAGAATCAATCAACGCCGCCAAGAATTTGCCAACATCCACAACCCAGCCGTTCACTCGCAAATTCAAGATAATCAAGCGGCAATGCTAGCAACCCAACTGGCATTAAAACTTTCTCAAAAATATCAACGTCGTCTGCATATTCTCCATTTGTCAACAGCCGAAGAAGCAGATTTGCTGCGTCAGGAGAAACCTAGTTGGGTAACAGCAGAGGTAACGCCACAGCATTTGTTGTTGAATACCAGTGCTTATGAAAAGATTGGTACCTTAGCACAGATGAATCCACCTTTGCGATCGCCCCACGATAACGAAGTTCTTTGGCAAGCTTTGCGCGATGGCGTGATTGATTTCATCGCTACAGATCACGCACCCCACACCTTAGAAGAAAAAGCTCAAGAATACCCCAATAGTCCTTCGGGAATGCCTGGGGTGGAAACTTCCCTAGCATTGATGCTAACTGCGGCGATGGAGGGAAAGTGTACTGTTGCCCAAGTTGTGAACTGGATGTCTAAGAACGTAGCTGTAGCTTATGGTATTCCTAATAAAGGAGCGATCGCACCTGGTTACGATGCCGATTTAGTGCTTGTAGATTTAAACACATACCGTCCAGTCCGCCGCGAGGAGCTTTTAACCAAATGCCGTTGGAGTCCCTTTGAAGGCTGGAACCTTACTGGCTGGGCTACAACAACTATTGTCGGTGGTGAAATAGTTTATGACAAAGGTCAGGTCAATACGGAAGTGCATGGTCAAGCTTTAACTTTCTTATAGCAAATATTTATTTAAGCTTACGTAGTAGACAAATAATTTTACATCAAAGCCATACTTGAACGGGCAAGATTTTCATCTATCCAGAGTTAAGACTAGACCAATGTGGTTTCGTTAAAGCTAAAAGATGAAAATTCTTGTTTTTCCTCCTTTACCCTCTCAACCAAAGGGTATTGACTTGTCGCTGTATCATAAATTGCAACTTAAAACCCTGAGCTTATTTATAAGTGTTTCAAGTCAAATTTTCAATAACTATAGGACTTACACAATAACTCTCTGAAACTCTTATTCCTTTGTTTCCTAACGTGCGGGAAGCCACTCTGTGCTTATGCAATACAGTTCGGTTAGCTTGTTTACCGAGGGAATATCCCCTAACCCCTCTTAAAAAGGGGCTATAGAAATAATCAAGGAGAATTGCTATGTCATTCAAAATTTTGGCTTTAGACGGTGGCGGTATTCGTGGAGTCGTTGCAGCACGAATACTTCAACAAGTAGAAAAAGAAATTAGAAGTCAGGGGAAAGGAAACTTTTTACATGAGTACTTTGACCTGATTACTGGCACTTCTACCGGTTCAATATTAGCAGGAGGGATTGCTGTTGGAAAAGAGAGTGATGAACTAATTAAACTGTATACAGAGCGGGGTAAAGATATATTTCCACCGGCTATAAAAAACCGCTACAAAAACTTACCACCCATCATAAAATCAATTATTGATGTGTTCTCAGGAGCTAAATATTCTCATGATGGAATTACTAGCGTCCTCAAAGACACGTACAAATCCACAAGAATAAAGGATATTGAAAAACCGATTATTTTAATTCTTGCCTACGATACGCTATATCGGAATACAACCTTTTTTACAAACTGTCATCCAGATTTAGGAGACAGATGGTACGATGACTGTTATTTATGGGAAATATGTACCGCTTCTGCCTCAGCGCCCAGTTTTTTCCCACCATATAAATTAGAACCTATAGATAAAGAAAAATTTGGTGATTGGGAATTTCCACACATTGATGGTGGAGTCTCTGCTAATAACCCTTGTCTTGCAGCTTTGAGTTTAGTGATGAGGATAAGTCAGTCTTCAATATCTTCGACAATCAAGCAAAAATATAAATTGAATAATCTGCGATTGGAAGATATTTCTATCCTTTCTATTGGCACAGGTCAAACTGGTGAACCATATCAATATAAGCAAATAAGCAAATGGAGAGGCTTAGACTGGGTACAAAATCTGACTAATATCTTTATGGAACCTACATCTGAGATTGATAGTACGATTTGCCGACAAATCATGGGTGGATATGATTCTAAACGTTACTTACGCCTTCAGTTTGACTTAAATGAGACGTTTAAACCCAAGCCAAAAGAAACTTATAAAGATCCTCGCATTGTATTACCTCCAGAAGATCGAAAAAACCGATTTACAGGGGAAAAAGTCACTGAAGAAATAGATGATGCTAGCGCGGAGATTATTCAGCAGTTAATAGATACTACCTCTGCATTTATCGATCGAGGTCTTACGTACTATACCAGAGATGACTCTGGTTCTCCGATCAAAAAGGCGATTGCTTCTTTTATTCGAGATAACTAGTGCATCCACGTAGGCATATTAACATAAAGTAATTTCGGGTATAACATCTCGTATTTCTACTATAATTCCTGTAAAAATACGAGATGTTTTAGTTAATAGTGTCTCGATCCCAGTGCTAATTACAGATGTTAATCTAAGAATTATTTGCTAGTTAAAAATATTTTAAATAATTAAAAATCGAAAATTAATTTATTACTTGGTATAGATTATGAACACAAGTTGGGAATACTAAGTGTAAGGAAAGTTAAACGACTTATACAGAACTTGACTTTGTTTAATTTTTCTCTACTAGCTTTCGCTACTCACTAACCCAGATTGGATCTCCGAATCACAGTAGGTAACTAATCTGGTTCAGGCTTACTAAGTTCTGTCAAACTCTCATTTACCCAACAACAGTTTATTTGCATTTGCTTTATTTACATACCATCTAAATCATTTTTTAACTGCTGATTACAGCAATAAAGCTAGTAGGTGTCAATCTCGAATATCTCAGAGGTACGGAAGAAGTAGTAGTGGTCTGTCTTATTAATTCTGATGGACATACATATTTATAGTAAGGACTTTAATTATTGACTTTTTAAGCACTTTAGTGCTGATTACAAACCTATCAAAACTTTGATTCAAAAGAACCATATTTCAACTCAACCTATTTGGATCTCTGTTTTTAGCTTTAACTGAACCCTATTGCAATATATCTGCTGTTGAACAATTATTTCGTTTATTTTTGGTAGAGAGAACAATGTTAGTGACTGACAGTGGTGAACGTGGTAGTGGTAGATAGGACGAGTGTGGAGTTCTCCCTCGACTATTGGCAGAAATTTTTTAGTGTTGCGATCTAGAAAGGTGAAATCTCTCGTACTTGGGTCGGGAAATGAACTTAGATAGCACCAATGACTTCGTTAATGGCACAATTGAATGGTATGAGTTCGACTTGACGAGTACCCCCATCCCCATAAGTTAAACTCACACTCAGATAACTATCTGGCTTGTAGGGCAATCGTTCCGCCCATTCAACTGCCACAATTCCTGGTATAATCTCAGCACCTTCCCAGTAACTTTCTAAATTCAGGGCTGCAACTTCTTCTGGTTCCAAGCGGTATAAATCCAGGTGGTAAAGGGGGAGCCGTCCTTCCGTGTACTCATTAATCAGGGTGAAAGTAGGACTGACAATACATTCAGTAATTCCCAAACCCTTGCCAATACCTTGAACTAGGGTAGTTTTACCAGCGCCTAAATCACCTTCTAGTAAAATTACACTGCCAGGAGTCAGGGACTCTCCGAGAGTAATACCTAAGTGTAGTGTCGCCTCTGTATCTGCAAGAAAAATTTTCATATTTTCATCAATTATATTAGTCATTGGGCATTGAGCATTGGGTATTGGGCATTGGTTATTTACAAATGACAAATGACAAATGACAAATGACTAATGACTAATGACTAATGACTACCTAGCATGATGACCTCTACCGTACCACCGCAACAATACTTGTGCTAGTTTCTGCGGATTGTGACGGACAACACCCGTTTCATCTTCATACAAAACATTAGCTGGAACAATCCTTCGCCCTAGCTGAATCACAGCTTCTCTATCCAGAAAAACGGGATAGGAATTTTGTTGGGCGTAGCGGACGAGTGATTGCTCCGAGGGGGATTTTTTGTGGATTAGTACAGCATCAAATAGCCGTCTTTGCCCACAAGCAGCATCAATCGATCTAATATGATCGGCAACAGTATAGCCTTCAGTTTCTCCTGGTTGAGTCATTATATTGCAGATATAAATACGGGGGACAGATGTTTGAGCGATCGCATCGGCAATTTCTGGTACTAATAAATTAGGAATCAGGCTTGTATAAAGGCTACCCGGCCCAATAATAATGTAATCAGCTTCTTTAAGTGCCTTAATCGCTGCTGGTACTGCTGGAGGATTAGCTGGAATGCAACCAATTTTGACAATTTTCCCCCCAGCTTTAGGAATGCTAGACTCCCCGTCAATCCGGCGACCATCAGCTAATTCTGCCCAGAGGCGAACATCACTGAGAGTTGCTGGTAGTACTTGTCCTCGTACCGCTAGCACTTTAGAACTGGCTGCAACTGCTTGTTCTAAATCTCCAGTAATATCACTCATTGCCGTTAAAAACAAATTACCAAAACTGTGACCCGTTAACCCATCTCCAGCCCGAAAACGGTATTGAAACAATTCTGTTAATAACTTTTCTTCATCTGCTAGCGCAGCCAAACAATTGCGGATATCCCCTGGTGGTAGCACTCCAAATTCTTGACGCAACCGCCCAGAAGATCCACCATCATCGGCTACAGTGACAATAGCAGTAATATTAGCGCTGTAAGTTTTCAGTCCTCTCAACAACGTAGAAAGTCCCGTACCACCACCAATTACCACTATTTTCGGGCCTCGGTACAATCGATGATGTGCCAGCAAGACATCGATGAGTTCTTCTCCACCTTCTGCTCTTAGTACCTTAGTAATTGAGCCAACGGTGCGAGTTTGTCCCCAAAGCACCAACAGCAAGCCACCGAGCAGCACCAAAGGCCCACTGATATAGTTGGGTAAGACGTTGGTGATTACTCCCAGGAAATTCCGAAACAACTCGATCATCCAAAAAATTGGGGTCAGCTTAATCCAGATAGCTAACCCCAAACTTGTCAGCAGTACACCCCCAACACTAATCAACAACCAACGTTTTACCGATAGTCCAGGGGATAACCATTTGAACCACTGGTTAACCCGATAGGAAGTACGAGAACGCGACTGCTTTTGCAGGGCGTTGAGGGCTTGTCTGAGAAAACCAATTGACATACCTGATTTACAGCAGTGCTACAAACAATAATTAACAGAAAATGTACACCACTTGGTTTAAAACACTAGGCGTGAAACTATTATATTTGTCTATTCCATTAGACTAAGAGCAAGTGGTTAAGATTGCCAGTATTCCCACTTAAACAATAGCGTGGCTTACTAAAAGTGAATTGAATGGAAAAACGAATTTTAGGATTAGATCCAGGACTGGCAACTTTAGGGTTTGGGGTAATTACCTATACACAAATTTCCAACAAGGTGCAAGAAACTACAGTAAATATGCTGGATTTTGGGGTAATTAAAACATCAGCAGATGTAGAAATGGGACAGAGGCTATGTATCTTGTTTGATGATTTACACACCGTGATAGAAGAATTTAAACCAGATTTGGTAGCGATCGAGAAACTATTTTTCTATCGGATGTCAAATACAATCCTGGTTGCTCAGGCAAGGGGTGTACTCATTTTGGTGTTGGGTCAGTGTCATCTTCCTTACATAGAGTTTACTCCGGCTCAAATTAAACAAGCTTTAACGGGGTATGGCAATGCGGATAAGTCGGAAGTTCAAGAGGCGGTAGCGCGGGAGTTAGATTTAGATGAGATTCCCAAGCCGGATGATGCTGCGGATGCTTTGGCGGTGGCTTTGACGGCTTCGTATCAGCTGTAGGTTTATACGCAAACAATAAATAAACTTCTTTTCTAACTGGCACATCAGTACCAATATATAGCACCAAAAACCTTGGAATCAGGTGCGTTACGGCTTAAGCCTAACACACGCTACATATACTTAGAAAGTCATTAAGTGGCATCGAAAGATAAAACACAAGGGTAATAGTGGCTATTTTGCAATTTCGATGCCGATTAGCTTAGTGTGAATATATAATTGTAGCGTAAATAACCATTTTTGAATCTGTCACACCACACCGTAAATTTACTAATTTGGTCGATAAAGTGTTAATTAAAAACATCTTACCACTCGATTTTAGGTAATTTACGAATAATGAAGAGTTTGCTGATTCCTGTTCAAAATTTGCAGCCAGGCGATCGCACCGCCATGTATGCGTTGCTGCAAAATCACTTCCAAGGTATAACCTGGGATGGATTTGAAATTGATCTAGAGCGCAAAAACTGGGTTTTGTTGTTGAGAGATGAAACATCCAACGCACTCAAAGGATTTTCAACTCTGATGTTATGCCAAAAGACTTTTTTGGGAGAAAAAATTAGTGTGGTGTATTCCGGCGACACTATTGTCGATCCTAGTGCTTGGTCGAGTACAACACTACCACGAAGTTGGATTGCCGCTATCAATTTTCTTCGTCAACACTATGCAGAAAATAAACTTTACTGGCTGCTAATTTGCTCTGGTTTTCGCACTTATCGTTTTCTCCCTACTTTTTGGCAAGATTTCTACCCCCGTTATGATGTTACAACACCTGCGGATGTTGAAAATATAATGGGGAATTTAGCACGCGAATACTATGGTAGTTTGTACCAAGAAGCAACTGGTATCGTCCATTTTCAGCATCCCCAAATTCTTCGTGAGGGTTTGATTGAAATCCCCACAGGAAGACAGACTAACCCCCATATCCAGTTTTTTGAAGAACAAAATCCCGGCTATCGGGTAGGGGATGAATTAGTTTGTTTAACTGAAATTAACTATGACAATCTCACTCGTGCTGGAAAACGGATGTGGGAGTCAGAATCATCGTTAGAATTTGTGCAAGATTGTGTTTTAATTTAAATTTTATGCCATCTACAAACCTACAATCAAACTTTAACAATCCAACTCAATTTATAGAGGGATGGTACTGGGCATTACCATCGAAAAAATTAAAAATTGGCAAGATAAAAGCTATAAGTTTGCTAGGTAGAAATCTGGCAATTTATCGGGGAGTTAGTAATCAGGTAGTAGCTGTAGATGCTTATTGTCCACACATGGGCGCTCATTTAGCAGAAGGTAAGGTAGAAGGTGATGGAATTCGCTGCTTTTTTCATAATTGGAAGTATGACAGTCGCGGAATTTGTGTAGATGTTCCTTCTCTCGGAAAACCGCTACCCGTGTGTATTAAAACTTGGCACACGGCGGAAAAATACGGCATTATTTGGGTTTGGGTGGGAGAAGAAAAGCCAAGTTCGCTGCCCTTTGTACCAGAATTAGAACAGGCAGATTGCGATCATATATTGGGGACTCGGTTTGTCAAAAACTGCCATCCCAATGTTTTGCTAATTAATGCGATTGATGCTCACCATTTTAATACAGTACACAATCTGCCTTTAGAGATTGTATTTGATTCTCAACACCTCAATCCCAACGCTATTACCTTCAGCAACACTACACGGGGAGGTGATGATTCTTGGTTAATTCGCCTGATTCGTCCTCTATATCGCAACGAAGTTACTTATAGTATGTGTTACTGGTATGGCAGCACTGGCACTGTGACGCTAGGGCCAGATTTCCTGCACTTCTATATTATATTTACGCTGCGAATGATAGAAGGTGGTAAAACTGAAGGGCAAACAATTCTTGTGACTCCTAAGCGTTCGGGGTTTTGGGGATGGGTTTTAAATCGTGGTTTGTTATGGTTAACTCAGCGAGTTGGTAATTACTTTGCCAAAGGGGATACACAGGTATTTCAAACAATTCAGTTTGATTTGAAGACTCCGACTAAAGCAGATCAATCTATTCTGGAATTTATTCAGCACGTTAATCACCAGAAAGCCTTAAGCTGGGGAACTTGGGAAACTGTTAATCGCTATGAAGATGCAGTTAATTATTAAACGAACCGCCAAGTACGCCAAGAGAGCAGGAGTAATTATTCAGCGCAAACTCATGGAGAATTGGTATAACAGTCCTAAATGATTCGTAAACTTCTTTCTTCCTTCTCTTGGCGCTCTTCTTTAACGAGATGCTGCGCGATGGCGGCTTGGCGGTTCGATAATCTTTATAAATCAAATAGGATTGCGATATAATCACAAATCCACTTTAATTAAACAGTAAAAACATGGATTTTAAATATAAGATTTTCGGTTTTGACCTACCACATACAGATTCTCATAACAGTTTACGACGGATATTAACAGCAGCATTACCCAATCAGAATAATTTTGCTAATTACCCAAAATTAAATTATTGGGATGCTGATTTTTTCAACTTACATCAAGTCAAAGTTTTTCAACAATCTAATATTACTGAACAATCTGCTATTCTGGAACTTGCCAACCGCAGTTTGTTAGAAGAATCATATTTCATTGAGAAAGCAGGGGTTGGCTACATGGCAAAAATGCTACTGTTAGCAGAAACAGTTGAAGAACGAATGCTTTATGCATTGTTTACGGCTGATGAAGCTACCCACCTTCACCAAATTAGCCATTTTTTACCAGAAATGGAAGTAACTAGCACGGACGATCCGTTTTTGCGCTTACTATCAGAAGTGGTTGAAAGTGCAGAGAAAACAGTTTTATTGTTTGTGCTGCAAGTGGTTTTAGAAGGATGGGGTTTAAGCCATTATCGGCGTTTAGCAAAGGAATGCCGCTATCCAGTTTTAGCAGAACTTTTTTCTAGTTTTTTACAATCTGAATCCCGTCATCACGCCACGGGAACCACCTTGTTTAATCAAATTACTGTTTCAGCATTGAGTCAAACAACAATTCTCGATGTATTGGCACAGTTTTTGTTTATGGTACAGGTGGGGCCACAAAGCGTTCTAACAGCAGTCGAACAAGTAAAAGGACATCTGACGCGATCGCAAAAAATCCAAATTCTAGAAGAACTGGATACTGAAACCCATAGTGGAACGCGATTACAAATATTGCGATCGCTCATGGGGATAAAATCAGCCCAGTCTATCCTGCAAACCTTAGAAGAACGCGGAGCCTTTCAACCTTTCCCCGCCCATCTATGTGTGTAATCAAGATCAATCTTATCTCTGCGTTAAATCAAAACGGATATGGAAAAAACTATTCATCGCAAATTACAAATTAACCACACTCGCAATAAACAGCAAGATCATACTGCTTTAATGGATGAAGCTGTCACCAATTTTCGCTATGAAGATTGTCAAAACGAGTATTGGAATCCAGAAGAGTTTTCCCTACTATATGGTACACCTTTATGGGAACAGTCCAGCCAACATCAGCGTATAATTTTGAACCAACTTTACTGGGTAGCTTATTACTCACAAATTGTTTCTGCTGAAATTGCCACTATCTTTTTCAATCAAACCAGTGCAGCCGGACTTTATGCTCAAGAAGATTTTCGCTTAATCTGCGATACATTAGACTTGGAATCCGCCCAAGAGCGATCGCACATTAACGCCTTCCGCACAATTGCCAAAGAGGTTGAACAAGCGTTGTTTGGGGAACTGATCTTTACCTACCCCATGCGCGGCCCCTTTACAGAAACGATGGTTTATGCTGACACCAATGCTCTAAAAACTTGGTGGAAAAAAATTCAACTTCAATACTTTGGGCTGATTTCTGCAAATAATACTTTTTTGGCTTGTCAGTATTTCACAGTCCGAGGAGTAAGGACGCTAAACGGCAAGTTAGTACAGCATAAACTCAGCAATTATTATCAAAAACATCCTCATCCTGAAGCGGCTCCCATTCCGGCTAAAGTCTCTTATTATCATTTTATGGATGAAAGTTTTCATTTCAATAGTTCGACAATTATATCTCACGATGTTGTCACTTGCCTGAAGCCACCGACTGGTTTTGAGCAACTGGTTGCTAATTTAGGATTGCTGGGATGTCAGCGCGATCATTTTCATTTTTCTGCGGCAATTAACGGGATTTTTTGGTACGATCCGGCGCTGTATGGCAAGATTTATCGGGTGTTGCGATCGCCTACTTTTGAGATGAGTGATAAGGATGCTAAGGAAATGATGCGGCGTTGTTTTACGGAGGAGTCGGAAGGATTGCAGCGCAGTTTTTTAACTCATCAGGAGGCGATGAAATCTTATCAGGTGTATGTTGAAAAACTCGATTATCTTTGGCAACGTAATCGGGATATGTCACTGATGGCTACTAATTCAATTTCTCGATATTTGGCAACTCAAAAGAGGGCAATTTAAGGGTTTGAACAGCAGGGCTATTTCATTCTAAATGTAGACGCGATATGGTAAGATGCAGCGCCAGTTATACTTCAAGCATCTATTATCGTGTCTGAAATCGAAATTA
>NZ_JBALBW010000077.1:0-123917 GCF_036919895.1 Nostoc sp. | reverse complement strand
AATTTTCTCCCGCAGGTCTACTGAGTAGGGTTTCATCTGATTTTTTACTTTTATCTTCTCAACTACTGTACCAAACCGTTACACAAAGTGCTGTACTTTTTATTAAAAATAATAATAAATTCACCTTTTCCTTATATAAACATTAGATAAATAAATTATTATCAAACAATATTTAGATTTTTAATTTAAGTATAATGTTAAGCGGTTTAACGGATTTAGTAAGTTAATTTTACGAATATCATTGGAAATATAGTTATTACAATAATTTCCAACAAAAGCTTAACTATGAACTTACAAGACTTTGAAGCCCAGTACCGGGAAGCTATGGCTGAAACGCTCAATGAACTTCAAACCGCAGTTTTGCTATTAGCACAAGTACAAAACAAAATTTTAACAATTGGCACTTCTATACAAAATATTAGTGAGCGAGTTGAAGAGTTCATTGAAGATCAAAAAGCTGAATAAAGGTATGCCCAGCAAAAAATTTTATCTCTGGTGAAAAGCCAACTCTTCTTCAATTGTAAGCATAAGATCCTTGAGTTTGAGAGGTTTGACAAAATATCGACGTGCGCCCAAACTCAGAGCTAGTTCTTGATCTGCTTTAAAAGCAAAAGCTGAAACCACAAAGATCGGTATTTTTGACAAATCAGGTTTTTGCTGTACTTGTTTTAAGAGCGAATAACCGTCAATATCTGGCAACTTCAAGTCTAATAACATTAAATGTGGCTGAAATTTATCTATAGTTGAGAAAAAAGCAGATCCTTCTGATAAACTTTGGACATCGTACCCACAATAACTTAGATAGTCACTCAGTAACAACCTATTGAGATAATGGTCTTCAACTAGCAAAATTCGTCTAACTTGCTGTGAATGCAATGGCTGACCTACATTGAATAATTGTTCTGTCATTGCTACCTATTATCTGATTATCTTAAGTAAAAGGCAACGATTATTATCATGAACTATAACAGTAGTACATTTAACTGGTTAAACCAATAAGAAGTTAACTTATATAATCTAGTCAAAGATATTAATAAATTAAATTTAGCTGCACTACAGTACTTAATAATATAGGACTAGTATGTGATTTCTGAAAAGATCCGTAGGGGGTGTTAGCGACAGCGTAACGCACTAAACCATTGATGATGGTGCGTTACGAACTGCGTTCTAACACACGCTACAATATCTAATTTTGTTCAAAAATCAAATATGATTCCTATAGTATGTTTAAATGTGACACCAATCAAATATTAATCTTTTCTTTACTAGATTTTTACAATGTATACTATTAAATAAAAGAATTATTGTCAAAAGTGAACTGACTAATTTTTTTAGTGAAATTACTTAAGTAATACTACAAGTAATATTAGGCTAATTGCCCTTCATAGAAAAGTTTTCATCTGGATTTGAGGGTAAGTAATACTATTTCATGAAATTGATGTTACAAATATGTTGATAGTGGCAACAGATATATAGACCCTTACAAACAAACGATTCATTTTTTGTAACTATTATGGTGTGTTTCGCTACCCCACGGGATTGTTAATACACACCCTGCTTGTATTTCAAAAATTAAATATGAGTTCTACATATAAATCCGCTTTGATTTATGAACTTACTTGTGTGGTGCGCGAAGCAGTTAAGAGGTAAGAGTAAAGGGGAAAAAAGCTCTTTGAGTTGCACTGAGTTTTTTAAAAATCAAATATGAGTTATATAGGTGCAAGGAAATATTCATAAAAAAAGGGAGCTGTTAGCTCCCTTACTGATTTGTCGTTTTGAACCCGCAATCTTCTTAAATAGATGCTTTTTTAAATTTACGTTGTGTGGCAAAGACACCAGCAACACCCAACAGACCAAGTATTATTGATGGTTCTGGGACTTGCTTTATGTATCCAGGTGTCTTCCAAGTGTAATAGGCGCTGTAGGATAACTTGTCATCAGAGGCTGTAATTCCTGACACAGTGGGGTTAAAGCTGTAAGCGTAGTAGGTTTGACCACCAGTAGCTACCTTGGCAATTTCACTAACTCCGATTCCACCTTGGTAGGCCGTTAATGTGTCTTTGAAGGTGAGGAGGTCTTTGTATGATGTCAGTTGAGCTATTTGAGTTTGTAGCAATAGCTTCGTAGAAGCAGGAGTTAGAGGCGAGTTCAGCGTTAGTTGAAGTGTTGCAATCTTAGTTTGAACATTTAAAACACTTGGTTGAACCGAAAATAGTGATTTTACTCCTCCATCCCACGCTAGCTTCAGATTACTATTAATTGTATCTGAGAGTTTGGTCTTTACATCCAAGTCACCAACCAACTTCAGTTCTACACCGCCATTTTGACCGAATTGGAAACCACCAATGTTAGGATCTCCTATACCCAATGAAGGGAAAGAACTCGTTATTAATGATTGGGTACTAGCTGAAAACCCATTCCACACTGACTTAAATGGAGTATAGCTATTCAACAAATCACCCACCCATTGGGAACCAAAAATCTTCCAGTCATCAGCAGTGACACTGCTAACGGTAGCACTGTAGCTTCCTTGTGTGGCGGTGAAACCAACATTAGAAGTGGGGTTTTCGGTACTATACCAAAGCTCGACGTTAGAAGTGGCATCGTTATCTGTCAAAGCGTTGATGGCAGCGTTAGTACCACCTTGTGCATTCCCTCTAATGAAGGTACCATTTGAGCCACCAGTGTAAGTGTTAATTTCTCCTGTATTACCATTGAAGCTAAAAGATGTAGCGTGTGCTGGAGCAGTGGCAAGAGCGCTCACACCAATAGCTATTGAGGCACCAATTACAAGTTTTTGAAAAGTCATCTTCATTGTTTTCAAGTCTCTGTTAGTTTGGAAGTTAAGTTTTAAACTACTGCCGTTTTTAGGCTGGGCTGTCTTGACTACAAGCTTTTTGGCAATACGGCTGCTTGAAAACGCGACCTGCATTGTTAGCCATCTCTGGTAGCTTTGTTTACAAACCCAGTTTAAGAAATGGGGAGACCTGATTGGGTAAAGTTCCTGCTGATTATCAATAAAAAAATGAAGAATGTTTTTATGCTTTTATCCGTCTAATTACATATTTAATTAAAATTTGTTAGTTACAAAAAAATAGGACATTAATTTTAAGTTCAGTATTGTACGGTCATTTGTAGTCAACTTGATCCTCGGCGAAGGTCATTTGCGGCTATACAAACAAAGCCCAGCACCCTGGGCTAAGAGAAAATTAAGGTTTTTTAACCCACCTGCGCGGGTTTTGCCTTTGTAGATGTGGTTTCTAACTTTTAGATCCCTCATAGACTTTGCCGCCAAAAATCCTTGGCGTTCAGCTTAGGAAGAAATATTAATTAAGAAACTCAGCCATTCTTTCCACAGCAGTTTCTAACAAAGGTGGCTCATGTACTAAGGCAAAACGGACATACCCTTCCCCGAATTTGCCAAAGCCAGCGCCTGGAGAAACTGCTACACCAGTTTGTTTGACCAACTGAGTACAAAATTCTATGGAGTTTTGACTCCAAGGTGAAGGTAATTTTGCCCAGATGTACATTGTGGCTTTGGGAGTAGGAACATTCCAGCCAATGCGGTGTAAAGCAGTAATAAAAGCATCACGACGCTGCTGGAAGGTAGCGACAGCAGATTTTACCCCAACTTGAGGGCCAGTTAGGGCTGCGATCGCACCATTCAATATTCCTCGATACTGATTAAAATCAACGGCAGCTTTTACTTGGCGTAAGGCATTAATTAACTCAGCATTACCAATTGCGTAGCCAATACGGAAGCCGCCCATATTATAGGACTTGGAAAGGGTGAAAAATTCAATCGAGACGCTTTTCTCTGGATCGGCTTGGAGAATTGAGGGGACTAGGGACTGGGTATTGGGTATTGGGGATTGGGAAGAATTCATTGCCCAGTCCCCAATTTCCTCAAATACTAAATCTACGTAGGGGAAATCGTGAACTAGGGCGAGATTGTGTTGTTGACAGAAGGCGACAGCTTCTTGGAAGAAAGACAAAGGAGCGATCGCGGCGGTAGGATTGTGAGGATAACTTAATACCATCATCCGCGACTGTGCTAAGACTGGGGCTGGAATATCAGCAAACACTGGTAAGAAAGCGTTTTCTGCCTGTAATGGCATCGAGTAGATTTGACCGCTAGCTAGGTAAACTCCCCCAGCATGAGAGGGATAACCTGGATCGAGCAACAGAGCAAAATCCCCTGGATTGAGCAATGCTAGAGGTAAATGGGCTGTACCCTCTTGAGAACCAATTAGAGGTAGTACCTCAGTTTGGGGATCTACCTTGATGCCAAATTTTTGTTCGTACCAGTTGGCTGCGGCTTCACGAAACCCAAAGGTACCGTTAAACAACAGATAGCCGTGAGTACTGCGATCGTGGAGAGATTGGGCGATCGCGTCGATCACGTGTGCCTCGGCTGGTAAATCAGAAGACCCCAACGACAAATCGATTACTTGTTGTCCAGCAGCCAAAGCGATCGCCTTGGCTCTGTCCATATCAGCAAATACATTAGATTGCAGGGGTTGTAAACGCTTTGCAAATTGCATGTTAGTCATTAGTCATTGATCATTGGTCATTGGTCACTTGTACTCAGCGTTGCCGTTAGCGCAGCCTCTGCAAGAGTTGTATTAGTCAAATGACAAATGACTAATTACTATTTAAGTGCGTATCTAAGAGTTCGAGTAATTTATCTTTACCGATGACTCCCTCTGTTGATATCAAAACTTCCTGGCCTTGAAATAGTCTGAGGGCGGGGACACCTTCCACTTGGTACTGCTTAACAGTGAGTGGGTTAGGGTCAATTTCCATTTTCACGACTTTGAGGCGATCGCTATATTGGGTAGCAGCTGAACTAATCAGGGGCGACATCAATTGACAAGGCCCACACCAAGAAGCCCAAAAGTAAACTAATACAGGCTGTTCAGCTTTTAACACTTCTGTTTCAAACTCAGCATCGGTTATGGTGATTACAGCCTTACTCATTGCAGTCTCCATCAGGTGGCGATCGAAGTTGGCACACACAATACTTTATCTCAAACTAGTCAATAGTCCATAGTCAATAATTCATAGTTATTAAGACTGTGAATTTGAGATTTGAGATTTGAGATGTAAAATCCCACAGCCAACAGGCGTGGGACTAGCTCAAATAAGTTTTCTGGCAATTTTCTATAGTTGATCCAATTGCTTGCGTAAAGAATCCAACTCAGCATCAACCACTTCATTAGACTTAGCAGGAGTGGTTTCTTGCTGCGGTGGTAGTTGAGCTTGAGTGACTGGAGTCGCGGGTGGTAACATTTGCGCTTTCAAAGCTGCCAATTCATCATCAACATCGGTACTACCTTCCAACTGAGCAAATTGGCTTTCTAAATTTTCACCTGCTAACTCTCCTAGTGCCTGGGCCCGAGATTCTTGGATTAAGACTTTTTCTTCCATCCGCTCGAAGGCAGCCATTGCACTGCTGGTATTCATCCCACGCACCATCCCTTGGAGTTGCTCTTGGGCTTTGGCAGTGGTGATTCTGGCTCTGAGCATTTCTTTCTTGGTTTTAGCCTCAGAAATTTTGCTTTCCAGCTGGATTAAGTTGCGTTTGAGGGTTTCAACTTGAGTGCTTTGGGTATCTAAACTAGCTTTGAGGGCGGCGCTGGTGTCAGTATAAGTTTTTTTGCGCTCTAGAGCTTGTCGTGCTAGATTCTCATCACCTTTTTGTAGGGCCAATTGGGCATTGCGTTGCCACTTATTGATTTCATTTTGGGCATCATTGTACTGTTTCTCACTACGTTTTTGGGAGGCGATCGTCTGGGCTACTCCCTGACGCAGCTGCACCAAGTCTTCCTGCATTTCCAGGATGGCTTGTTCTAGCATTTTTTCGGGGTCTTCGGCTTTGTTAACCAGGTCGTTGAGGTTAGAACTAACTACTCGCTTAATGCGATCGAATAATCCCATAACTTTGTTTTTCCTTGTTTGGTTTACGCTTTTTGTTGGACAGTTAGCTTTTTTACTTTTTAATAGCTACCTATTTCAATGTAATCTTTCCGGCTGGAATCAGTACCTTCTAACAACTCTTAATTGTTAAGATATCTACAAAGTGGGGTAATTAGCCGAACTTCAAGAGTCTTGAGTTTTGGGTAACTGCTGTTGGAGAGGCTGTGCCGTGTTTTGCTTCTCCTCGGTAAGCAGATTGTTGTGTTGTGTATTTTCTGCGTGATTTAAAACCTGTACCTTCATCGCGGCTAATTCGGCATCCACATTATTAGTAGATTCCAAGGAAGTAAATTGTGTTTCCAAGTCGTCGCTACCGAGTTGAGCAATTGTTTCTGAATGAGCTTCTATTTGCAAAACTTTTTCTTCCATGCGCTCAAAGGCGCTCAGACTGCTGGTAGCAGAAACTCCGCCGAGCATTTCCTGGAGGCGAGAAGATGCTTCAGCAGAACGGGCGCGAGCAATATACATATCTTTTTTTGTTTTCGCCTCGGAAATTTTTAACTCTAGCGATCGCATATCCTTTTTTAGCCTAGCGACTATATCGTTTTGCTGCTCTATCTGAGAAAAGAGAGATGTAGTAGTTTCTTTATAAGCTTGGCGTTTAGTCAAAGCTTCGCGGGCTAGAGTTTCATTGCCTTGTTGTAAGGCCAATTGGGCGCGGCGATACCATTCTTCTGTTTGAGACTGGGCAGCCGCCGCCTGTCGTTGGGTGCGTTTTTGGGTGGCGATCGCTTGTGCTACACCCTGCCGCAATCGCACCAGATTTTCCTGCATTTCCAGGACAGTTTGCTCTAGAATCTTTTCTGGATCTTCTGCACCCGCGATCAAACTATTGAGATTAGCGCGAATCACCCGCAAGATTCGCTTGATTAATTCCATGTCGGCTCTCCATTCACGAAACTCAATACTGAGTGCTGTTAGCGGTAGCGGGGCGTTCAACCCGTGCTGTTATCTCATGGTATCGTAGATTTTTACAACTTATGGCTACTGAACTCGTGCCTTAATTCCCTTTGCCTGTAATAATTGCATCTGTTTTTGTACTTGATCTTTGGTCTTAAAAGCACCGAGATAAATCAATTCTTTGTTGGGTGATAAATAAGCATCGGGAATTACTTGCCTTGCTGAGGCAAAAGCCCCACCTTTATTTTCTATCACTACATGATAGAACCCATCTGTTGCTGGTTTGATTTCTGCATTCGGCTTTGGTGAGATTGTGGTTGACTTGGGTGAGGTTTTTGCTGTTGAAATGGGAGGCAAATTCTTCAGG
Organism: Nostoc sp.; assembly: GCF_036919895.1. Classification (GTDB taxonomy): domain Bacteria; phylum Cyanobacteriota; class Cyanobacteriia; order Cyanobacteriales; family Nostocaceae; genus Nostoc. The sequence continues at coordinate 116,671 of NZ_JBALBW010000077.1, read as the reverse complement.
GGAGGTAAGGGCTGTACCATCGGTACTGGTGCTAAAGAGATCGGATTTGCCGGTTTTAGGGCTGTGTTGGTTTGAGGCAATATCCCTTGAGAATTTACGGGGTTTTGGGGAACAACTGGATTAGGTACTACTGCGAGGCTTGGTTGGACTTTAGGTTGTAAGCCAACTAGATCATTAGGATCTCTCACATCAGGAAACTCTTGGGCAGCTAGATTCGGATACTTGGGTATAGATGTACTTGGGGGCTGGATCTTAGGTTGGACATTACTTCCAACTTCCTCAGTATTTGCTGGTGCGGGAGATGAATTTCCGTTAAACAATTTGCCTAAATTCCATTGTGATAAGCCTTTGGGATTGAACACTACATAACCCAAGGTAAGACTTGCTACTAGTAGTAGCAACATTGAGCCAATACCCAAAGGTGATAGCAGACTGTCGCTAGAATTACTTGGCTTCTTGGTTTCTGGTTGTTCTTCTGTCAGACTTCGCAGCAGTGCTTCACTAGATTCTAAGTAGTCATCTGGGTGCTTAGGGGTGTCATCTGACTGCAAGAGATTTTCGCTCTTAGCATCTTTAACGATTGTTGGCACGATGCTGCTACTAAAGTTGGGCGGCGGCGGTGGAAGTTGAGTTTGGATTTTAGCAAAATCGGGGGTGGAGGGCATATTGAAATTATTTAGTTCTTCGGTATTTGCAGTAGGTGGCGCTGGGTTCTTTTGAGAATTCACAGCCAAAGCTACAGAAGATACTGGTGGTACATCAATTTTTGCCGTAACTGGCGCTGGGGTTCCCTGATGATTCACGGGTACAGATGCAGGGGGCACGTTGGGTTTAATTTCTGTTGTTGATGACTGAGTTGTGCCCGATGTTGTCAGAATGGCAGTCAAGGGCTGGGCTTGACTGCTCATGTAACTGGCAACACGGCGCTGGTTCGATAACACCAAACCATTTCGCGTGCGTCGGTATCGAGCTAGCTCTTGATCTAGTGGTACTTCTAAACTTGCTAATGCTGCTGCTAGTACTGGTTTCAATCCAGATGTTTTAGACGATTGAGTACCGGAATCGTTCAGGGGGTTTTGAGTCATTGCCTCTGTGCCTCAAGCGTAGATTGTTGGAATTAACTTTAGATATATTTCTGACAATAGTAGCGAAAATTATTTAAATGGATAGATTGGGGATTGGGAATTGGGCATTGGTGATTCTTTCTCCCTCTGCTCCCTCACTTCCCCAGTCTCTAGTCCCCAGTCTTCAATCCCCACTTTGAATAATGTCGTTGAAATCAATTCATGATATTTTAGGCGTTCTAGAAAAGCAGGCTAAATGGCAGGAGCAACCATTTCAATACTTACTCAAGTGTTGGGCAGAAGTTGTTGGGCCAGGGGTTGCCGCAAATACTCGACCATTATCGATTCAGCGCGATGTTTTGTCGGTAGCAACTTCTAGTGCTGCTTGGGCGCAAAACCTGACTTTTGGTCGCACGTCTCTGCTTTTAAAGTTGAATAAAAAGCTGCCAACGCCTTTGGTTGATATTCGCTTCTCTACTGCTAGCTGGCAGAATCCATCTGTGGAGAGAAAACAGCAACAAACGGTTTCGCCCCACGAGCATCCCAGTTACCTTGGTGATGAAATTAGCCGCCCTGATGTTATACCCACCAAGGATGTAAATGCTGCTTTTGGGCATTGGACGAAGATTGTGCGATCGCGATCGCATGGCTTACCCCTTTGTCCTCAATGTGAATCTCCCACCCCACCCGGCGAACTCCAGCGCTGGGCAGTCTGTTCTATCTGTGCTGCTAAACAGTTTTAAAGAGAGTCAGTTCTGACTTCAATTGACAGCAAAATAGTTTAGCGATTATTCGTTGAGGAGAATTTTTCCTCAATTAATTTGCTTCTGCCATATAGAAAAGTTCTAATTATTGAGAAAATAATATGTTTTATGGCTAAAATATGTCGAGTGTGGTAATGAAAGCAGACTATTTATCTGTAATTATCTGCCTTAATCTATCCTTAAGGAGGAAGTTAAAAGGCTAGATAAATCAAAAGCTTTCGTTTTACTCTTGATCCCTAATAAGTTTTAACCAAAATCTATAGGTAAGCACTCTCTAAATTATTTAAAAATATAACAAGATTATAAAAACATCCTAAAGTTTACTTTATCGTCGGGATCGCTGAAACCTATAGAAAATAATGACTTTTTGGCTTTTATCCGTCTTTATATATAGAAGCAAAATATAAGAATGAAATTTAGCCGGAAACGGCACTAAAGATGAATCCAAATGAAACCTATTAAAGTTTTAGCATCTGCCTGTAGATATTGCCGTCATTACCAACCAGAGGGTCGCCGTGGCGGAGTGTGCCAGCAATTGGGAGCGCCAGTTCAAGCAACTTGGAAGGCTTGCTCTTTGGCGCTTCCACCTTTTGCACCTTCTTGGGAAACCTTGGAAGATGCCTGGACTTTGCCTGATGCAGCACCAGTTTTAGCTTGTTCTCATTCTGTAGCCTCAGATTTAGATAATGCTGCTCTTGTCCCTGTAGAAGAAATAACTGCCTCTATATATTCTGAACAGGCTAAGACTGAAGCAGTGTTTATTTAGCAATCTATTATTACTGAACCGATTTTGTAGTTTTCTTAAGATAAGATTCGTTTTTAAGATATTTAGTGCTTTAAATTTGACATGTATAAAAATCGCACCTCAAAAAAGGGTGCGATTTTTGCAATTTTAAGGTAGCCAAGGAAAAGAGCGAAAATCTGGTGGACGCTTTTCGAGAAAGGCTTGTTTGCCTTCAGACCCTTCTTCTGTCATGTAATAGAGTAGGGTGGCATTGCCAGCGAGTTCTTGTAAACCCGCTTGTCCGTCACAATCAGCATTGAAGGCGGCTTTAAGACACCGAATTGCGATCGGACTTTTTTCTAAAATCTCTTGCGCCCATTGAATACCTTCCGCTTCTAGTTGTTCTATTGGGACGACACAATTAATTAAGCCCATTTCTAGAGCTTGTTGTGCATCATATTGGCGGCAAAGAAACCAAATTTCTCTAGCTTTTTTTTGTCCCACGATGCGGGCGAGATAGCTGGCTCCAAAACCACCGTCGAAACTACCAACTTTGGGGCCAGTCTGTCCGAAAATGGCGTTATCAGCAGCGATGGTAAGGTCGCAAATTAAGTGTAGTACGTGTCCACCACCGATCGCATATCCAGCTACTAGGGCAATCACCACTTTCGGCATGGAACGAATCAGGCGTTGTAAGTCCAGCACATTCAAGCGGGGAATGCCAGTTTCGTCCACATAACCCGCATGTCCGCGCACACTTTGATCGCCACCCGAACAGAAGGCATATTTGCCATCAGTGTGTGGGCCATAACCCGTAAATAAAACAACGCCAATTCTAGTATCTTCACGAGCATTAGAGAATGCATCGTATAGTTCAAAGACAGTTTTGGGACGGAAGGCATTGCGTTTATGGGGGCGATTGATGGTGATTTTTGCAATGCCATCGTTTTTTTGATACAGAATATCTTCGTAGGTTTTGGCCGTTTCCCAGTTAATTTGCATTGGTATGGAGTGCGCTGTTGTGCTTGAGAATTTTATCGCGGACGTAGGGACATGCGATACCTGCGGTGGGCTACGCCTACGCTAAAATTGTTGTCTCAAGCCTTTACAATCTGTTAATTGTCTGGGTGTTGAGGAATAAAAATGCGACGTGACACCATCTTTTACAAATTATTTAAGCAATTTCCAGGATTGCTGTTTGAATTAGTAGATGAACCTCCTCCAGAAGCGGAAAACTACCAGTTTGAATCGGTTGAAGTCAAAGAAACAGCGTTTCGGATTGATGGAGTGTTTTTACCTCCTGCCGATGCAGTTTCCAAAACCGTCTTTTTTGCAGAAGTGCAGTTTCAGAAGGATGAAGACTTATATCACCGCTTCTTTAGTGAGTTGTTTTTGTTTCTCTACCGCAACTCGATTCGTTACGATGACTGGTTTGGAGTCATAATTTTTGCTTCTCGCAGCTTGGAACCTTCTTCCTCTTCGATTCACCGCGCTTTGTTAGAAAGTGGTCAAGTTAGGCGGGTTTATCTGGATGAGTTGGGGGATTTGCGAGAACAACCTTTGGGATTGGGTTTGATGTTGCTGACAAATGTGACTTCGGAAACGGAAGCAGTGGAAGGGGCGCGGTTTTTGCTGGAGCAAGCACGGCAACAATCTGAACAAGCGATAATTGATTTAGTTACGACGATTATCGTCTACAAGTTTTCTACCTTAAGTCGAGAGGAGATTCAAGCGATGTTAGGACTAAATTTGCAAGAACCACGGGCTATTCTGGAAGCGAAGCAAGAAGGGCGAGAGGAAGGAAAGGTTGTAGGACGAGAGGAAGGCGAAAGAACGATCGTTTTACGACTATTAAATCGCCGTGTAGGTCATATTCCTGATGCGCTTCTGTCCCAGATCCAAGGGTTATCGGTGGAACAGTTGGAAGCTTTAGGTGATGCTTTGTTGGATTTCTCTACTCTTGCTGATTTGCAAAGGTGGTTACAAGGTCAAGCAACAGGGTAAATTTCACGTAGAGAAAAAGGGCGATCGCAGTCAAATTCTCATAGCTACAAACCTTTGATGAATGTATTGCTGGAAGACACACGGGGCTATCAGGAAGCGCTGGAAGAAAGAGTGCGATCGCTCATCCTGCGACTGTTAAAACAGAAAATTTTGGCTGTTGACACTCGATCACAATCACCATTAGGGATAAAATAAGCAACCGTGCAGAAAGTTACGTTAAGGCTAATTTTCCTAAAAACAGAACTTAGTCATTATCTTTTGAACAGCCCGAAATCTTGATTATTTAGTTGAATGTCCATGCATATTACTCAGCGTCAAGAGCAATTTAGTAACGCTTATATTCGTGCTGTTGCAGCAGTAGCAGGTTATACCCTTTATAAACAAGAGGTAGATGATGACAGCATTGACTTGGGTATTGCAGCCAAAGGAGCTATTGGAACTATTCGCTCCCCCCATTTAGAATTACAGCTAAAAGCCCCTTTTAAGAGGAATGTAGTTGGTGCTACGAGTATGAGTTATCCATTAAAGAAAAAAAACTATGACGATTTAAGATATACTAATCTTTATATTCCACGCATTTTAGTTGTTGTTGTCTTGGCTGACGATCTAAATAGTTGGTTGTATCAGTGCGAAGAACAATTAGTTATTAAACATTGTGCTTACTGGACATCACTGCGAGGTGAAAAAGAATTACCTATTGGTCAAGAAACTAAGTCAGTGCGTTTATCAAAAGATAAAATATTTAATGTAGAAAGTCTACAAAAAATGATGGATATAATCTCAAATGGAGGTAATCCATGAAAGCAACTATACGAGATATTGACGTTCTTAAATCCATAAATCCACTAGAAGTTGCTAGCTATTTGGAAACTCAAGGTTGGAAGGAACAAAGGCAAATAAACGATATTGCATCTCTTTGGACATTAGAACTAGCTCAAGGAGACAATGTTGAAATATTATTACCTCTGAATCCTGAATTTCGAGATTTTTCCGCTCGGATGGGGGAAGTTTTACAAAATCTTGAAATTGTAGAAAATCGTTCTCAGTTAGAAATAATAACTAATCTTAAAACTCCACTAGCAGAAATTGTACAAATTTCAGTGAATCATTCAGAAATTATAAATGGGAGCATTCCTATATCTCAAGGAGTTCAATTATTTGAATCGGCTAAAAAGCTCATGTGGTCTGCTGCTTCATCTGCTGTACAACCTAAACCTTACTTTAAAGGAGGTTCATTTAGTGAAGTAACTGACTATATGCAAAATTTACGTTTAGGACATACCAAAGAAGGTAGCTATGTTTTAACTATTATTTCTCCATTAAAAGTTGACAATTATCAATCTTCAGATTGCTTTGAAAGAAAGGTTACTAGAACTCTATTTCAAGCTTTAAATATTATTAGTTCAGCTCACGAGCAAAAACTCTCTGAAAGAGAAAATGTTTTAAATAAAGCGATAGAAGAAGGAGTAAGTGCTAATCTATGTGATGCATTATCACACATGATAAATAATGATAATGATCCAAACCTGAGTTTTAATTTAACTTGTTCAAAAGCAATAGATCATCCATCTAATATTCCTTTAGAAATAAAATTAAACAAACAAGTTCTGTCTGTTATTACAGAAGTTAGGAATAAATTAAAATCTCGCAAAAATACTTTGGGTAGAAACCAAAAAGCTATCCTAATCGATACTATTGCATTGCCTTTATCTTCTAAACAAGAACTATTACACTCAACAATTAAAGGTTTAGTAATTAAGCTTGAATGGTTTGGTGGAGATGAAAAAGCAAAAGTTACTGTTATAACTATTATAGGAAATGAAGAGAAAGAGATAATTGTTGAAGTTAATCGTAGAGACTATCTAATTGCATTTCAAGCTAATTTAGATCAGCTACCAATAATATGCAATGGTCACTTAATTACAGAAAATGAATTATTAGTTTTGAGAGAAGTAGAGAATTTTTCTCTATCTCGAAAGAATGTTTAAATTCACTAAATATCAATAGTTTGTACTTACTTAGTCAGTGCTTATAATACTTGTTGTAAAGCACTTCCAAGTTCAATCCCACAAGCATTTCACCAAATGGGATAGTTAAATCGCAATATTGGCGGAAAACTTACTTAAATTATCCTGTCGCCACTTAGCATCTGCTTTACGATTTGTCTGCAACTCCAAAACCCGAATTCCTTTAGCTGTTAGTGGGTTTAATCTTTGCTGCAATTGCTCCCAAGTAGTAATCAATTCATGCTGCACATTATAAGTAACGCACAACTGAGCAAAATCAATATCCTGGGGTGTGCCAAAAAACTCTTCAAATGGTGGATCAAATTTGGCGATGGGTAACATTTCAAAAATACCACCGCCATTGTTGTTGATTAATACAATTGTGAGATATCCCACAAATTTATTGCGGATTAAAAAACCATTTGTGTCATGTAACAGCGCTAAATCTCCCGTTAACATCACACTACTTTGCTGGCGATGGGCAATTCCTAAAGCTGTGGATAATGTGCCATCTATACCATTTGCACCCCGGTTAAAGTGCGATCGCACTCCTAAGTTATTCGGCTTCCAAAAATACTCCACATCCCGCACAGGCATACTGTTACCAATAAACAGAGGTGTTCCGGGCGGTAAAATCTGAGAAATTAACCAAGCTGCTTTACTCTCAATGATTTCATCTATCTTCCCCATCGTCTGGTCAACAGCTAACCTAACCTTAGCTTCCGCATCACACCATTTCTTTCCATAGTCTGAGGATAAAGATAAATTCCTCTCTTCTACCTTGATGTCTTCTACAGATATCCGCAAATGCGTCGTCCTTCCATGCAAAGGGTCAAGGTTTTGATCGCTCTTGTCAATTACCCAGCGTCGTGGTTGCGTTGCATCTATCCAAGTACGTAGTTCTTTACTCGTAGGTATTTCACCCACCTGAATCACCATTTCGGGCGCTAGCTGCTTTGCTAATTGCTGATTTCGCAAAATCAGGTCATAAGTAGAAATCAAATAAGGGTTGAGTTCGGCATAATTTCTGACTGGGGAAAGTCCCTCAGCTAGCACTGGCCATTTGAGAGTTTGGGAAAGATGCGCGATCGCTCTACAATACTCTTCTGGTTGCGATGGTTGGGCAACACCTGCGATAATAATGCCGCGATCGCATTCTTTCCATTCTTGGGGAATGGGGAATGGGGCATAGGGAATGGGGCATGGATTTGCTATTCCTGCAAAAAAGTCTTCTGGGTGAAACTGCGATCGCAAATAGCTCAAGTCAATTCCATCAGGTACAGGCGCTAAGGGATCGCGAAAGGGAATATTCAAATGTACTGGCCCCTTTGTAGGAGTTTGCGTTCTTTCCCAGCTATGAATTACCGTTTGTCGCAGGTAAGCTAGCATTCCCAGATCGGCGGAGGGTAAGGCTAACTCTGTTTGCCAATTTGGGTAGTTTCCATATAATCTCAATTGATCTACAGTTTGCCCAGAGTGACAATCTCGCAATTCTGGCGGTCTATCGGTGGTTAATATCAACAGTGGTACGCGACTATATGAGGCTTCAATTACTGCTGAATAAAAATTTGCTCCTGCTGTACCAGAGGTACAAACTAATACCACTGCGCGTCCGGTTGCTTGAGCTTGTCCCAAGGCGAAAAAGGCGGCGGAACGTTCATCGAGAATGGAAATCGCTTCAAGTTCAGGTGCTTGTTGAGCAAATGCTACTGCTAAGGGTGTAGAGCGCGATCCAGGACAAACGATGGCACAAGTCAATCCCAATCGCTTTAGCGTCTCTGTTAAAATATAAGCCCAAAGTTGATTAACATTCCTATAAGCGATCGGCATTAAATCAAACATAGCTATAAAACAATCTTAAATTTTAGATTTTGTCTAGGGAAATTCAATTTAAAATCCATCAATGCGGTGTTGCGTTCCATCACCGCTACGCGAGTTTCTGGGAAAGAAAATCTCCAAGCAAACTTGCTCCACTTTCTACAAAATGCCCAATTTGCTCTCAAACTTTTATGGACTGCATTCATTTAACGGGAATTCGCGGCTATGGCTACACTGGGTATCTACCAGAAGAACAGGTGCTAGGACAATGGTTTGAGGTGGATGTGAGGTTATGGTTGGATATCTCCACAGCGGCCAAGACTGACGCGATTGAAGACACTTTAGATTATCGCAGCGTCATTAGCTTGATACAACATTTGATCAAAACGTCTAAATTTGTTTTGGTGGAGAAATTGGTAACAACGATCGCAGATTCTATCCTCCAAGAATGCAATCGTGTAACAAAAGTCCAAGTCACTCTCAGCAAACCTGCTGCACCTATTCCAGACTTTGGTGGCAAAATTAGCATTGAACTGACTAAAAGTAAGTCCAATCTCTAAAGCGCAAAATGTGTTTTTCTTCTCAATATCTATAAACTAGCAAAAACAGGGGGTTTCCGTGGAGTGTGGAAGTATCTCCCAAAGAGAATCTTTCCTACCATTCCCCCCCAGCACCTGTTTTTTATCAAAAAACTAAAAAATCACATAATCTACTAATGAGCATTTGATTTGTATATTTTCACTTCAAATCATTTATGATGAAATCTTAACCAAAAGCAATGAATAGTTCTAACTAATAATCTTTCATTCACAATTCAAAATTTAATACCAATTCTTTGTAAGACTGCATAAAATCAAGATTATTTGGTGAACCAAGGGGCAAAATTACCTGATTAGTTGTTAGTAGCATTCTAGTTAATGAATAGTATCATATCGCATACAACACACGATCTTAGTTGAAAAAACTAAGATCGTGTGTTGTATGCTGTGATTTAATTAATTTTTTTCTTGATTATTTTTTAAATAAATACTATACTTAATATTTATTTTCTCCAGAAAAAATATTGTATATTCTTGAAAATCAGTTTTTGCTTGATTGTAATTATCTTGATTGTAATTATATGGTAACTTCCATTTCTTGGAAATGGCATGATATCAACTGCATAGAATAATCAAAATAAGCTTTGACAAGCACAGAAACTATCGGAGGTTAATAACATGATGGTATTTCCTCATTAGTCAGTATCTATATCAAGCAATAACACAGGCTATTAAAAGATTGTTTATGATAAAATAATAACCTTTATATCGAGTTGACACTAACAGTAAAAATCTGAACCTTAGCAAACGGGTTATATTACTATGTTCGCCCGCAAAATCCTAGTTGTTGAGGATGAAAAAGTCATAGCCTCAAATATTAGAAAGAGTTTACAAAAATTAGGTTATTCAGTTTCAGAAATAACCAAGTCTGGTGAAGAAGCAATAAAAAAGGTAGCCGAAACTCATCCACATTTAGTATTAATTGACATCTGTCTAGCTGGTGAAATTGACGGTATACACATAGCAGATATTATCCAAAACCAGTTCCATCTGCCTGTAGTCTATCTAACAGATTGTTCGGAACACGAAACATTACATAATAATCAGCTAAGTGAGCCTTTTAGTTACATAGTCAAACCATTTATTGAAAGTGATTTACATTTTGCAATTGAAATGGCTTTGTATAAACATCAGAGCAAAAAGATATTATATGAAGAAAAACAGAGGCTAGCAGCAATTATTAACAGTATGGCCAGTGCAGTGATTGTAACTTATGCAAATGGTTGTATTCAAATGATGAATCCCAGAGCAGAACTAATCACTGGCTGGAAGCAAAATGAAGCGTTCGGTAAAGATTTAGTAGAAGTCATTAGCTTAGTTGACAAAGATGTAGGAGAAAAAATTCAAAATTTAGCCAAAGATGCAATCGAAGCAGGTGAAGTTTTCAATTTACCAGAAAACTGCACACTGATTGCCAAAGATGGCAAAGAGATAGCGATTGGGGACAATATTGCACCCATCCGCGATCGCGATGGTAATATTACTGGTACGGTTTTAGTTTTTCAAGATATCACCAAACGCAAGGAGACTGAGGCGGAACTGATCCGTAATGCGTTTTATGATGGGCTAACAGAATTACCGAATCGTGTTTTATTTTTAGATCGGCTCAGACAAACTATTGAACGTAGCAAACGCAGAAGCGATTATTATTTTGCAGTTTTATTTTTGGATTTAGATGGCTTCAAAGAGATTAACGATCGCTTTGGGCATGGAATAGGGGATGATTTTTTAGTAGCGATCGCTAGACGTTTAGAGTCGTGTTTGCGTGGTGGTGATACTGTAGCACGATTTGGTGGTGATGAGTTTACAGTTCTTTTGGAAGATATTAAAGATATTACCGACGCTACCAATGTTGCTAAACGGATTCAAGAATCCTTGCGATCGCCACTTAACCTGAATGGATATGAATTATCTACTACAGCTAGCATTGGTATTACTTGGAATTTTAGTAGTTATGAGGAGCCTGCAACTCTGCTACGGGATGCTGATATTGCTATGTACCGAGCTAAACGGCAGGGAAAAGCTACTTATGCCATATTTAGTTAATTAGTCTTTTCTAGTACCACTTAAATCAAATTACTACGATTTTCTTTACAACTTGTTAAAAGGGTCTCAAGACTCTAAATTTATTTATGCTCAAGAGAAAAATATTTATTTTGAGATATACGATTCTGCCCGCTTAAACTTATACAAAATCCAATAGTATAATCCACATTTTGTAAAGTTTCATAACAAACTCAAACTTTATACACTCATCTTATACATCTCCAACTTGGGTAATACATCATCTCAAACAGATATCTGTAATACTACATACAGCTTGAGAGTTTACTTATAAATACTTACTATCTCAAATTACCAATTCAGATCAATACGCCTAAGCGGTGTTAACGAAGTTAACTCTTTAAGGGATTAAGGAAAGGGTTGAGTCGAGATTCGGTCACGGCTAATTATGATGGGTAAAAATGATTTGTCATTAGGACTTATGCAAAACTATACGTGGTAGGGGCAATTCATGAATTGCCCCTACCAAAAATCAAGGTTTGAGCTATTTTTTGGGTAAGTCCTCATCATATTAAAGTTTGGTAAAAATAAATCTCACACTAATTAAGTAAGTCACTGAATTTTCCAGAGATGTTCAACATAAAAAAAGAGAAAGAATTAGAGTTACTGATAATTAGGGGATTCTGCCCGAATTGCCACTCAGTGCATTTTAAGTATACCGAATATATAAGAAATATTTCCTTTGAATTTAGTTGTTCTACATGTAAATGGAAAGCTGAGTATAGATCGCAAGATTTGAAAGAAGCATCAGATAATTGGTTTTCAGGCAAAAACTGAATCGCCAGTCATAACAATAAAAATTAACACTATTGTTCCTCTTTGCACTTATTACTTTGTTCTAAGGAGTCCAATACATCGTGCTAAACAATTTTGAGGCTGTATATCCTGAAGCGGATAAACTTTATTTACAGCAATAAGCTATTAAGCGATACATACTGCTTAAAAAGTTGAACCAATCTGAACTCACTTTAGATGACAAACTCTTTATAAAAAACTTTCAGTCTGCATTGGATTTTTAGTTTGGCTTCGGACAAAAAGATTGGTTCGCGTAAATTAGGCATTAAGCGCATATAAGCATTAATCATAAAAAAGATAACTTATTGTATTTAAAGTAAGTAAGTGCAGCCCGCATTTCTCTACGATACACTCTTGCTAGCTTGCTTCCACGTTCGCGGAGAGTCGTAGAGAAGTGACCGGCAAGCTCAGTGACCATCGGCATTCCTCTTTGGGAAAAACTTTTTGGTTTACAACTATAGCAATCCTAATTTGATTTGCTCTCCACCGATAAACTCAGATCCCCCACTTCTTCAATAAATTGGGGATATTTATGTTCCTAACTGATTTAATATTTCTATATATAGAATTTTTATTCATGGAAAAAACCGAAAAACAGAAAATGCTTGCAGGTGAGTTATATCTGGCAGAAGATCCAGAATTGGCTGGCGAAAGTAAGCGAGCTAGTCGTCTATTGCGAAGGTACAATTCTACAACTGAAGAACAGCAAGAGCAACGTCAGGAAATTTTGCAAGAGTTATTTGGAAAGATCGGTGACAAAGTATCAATTTTGCCACCCTTTCACTGTGACTATGGTAGTAATATTTTTGCTGGCGACAAATTGTTTATGAACTATGGCTGTGTAATTTTAGACTGCAATATAGTTCATATTGGTGAAAATGTCTTGTGCGCTCCTTATGTACAAATTTATACGGCTTATCATCCGACAGAGCCAGAAATTCGCCTTTCTGGGAGAGAATTAGCTGCCCCAATTAACATTGGTAACAATGTCTGGATTGGTGGCAGTGCAATTATTTGTCCAGGTGTAACTATTGGTGATAACACAACCATTGGTGCTGGCAGTGTAGTTGTTAAAGATATACCTGAGAATGTTGTCGCTGCGGGCAATCCCTGCCGCGTCATTCGGTATTTGTCGTAGAATTTAAAATTTATAACCTCTAGCAATCCAGTAGAGCCAGTCTGCGATCGCTTCTTGAGTTTCGCTATCAGTATCAATGGCTGCTATTTCAGATAACTTTGCAGAATATACATCTTCATCCTTACCATTAATATAAGCCACTTCTACAAACATATCTTTTAAACACTCATCATCTGGAGCCATTCCCAGCACTTCCACATCTTTCTCCTCAGTAGAGCCTGATTTGCGTCCCTTCTTAGTCCACTTAGCCACAAAGGGAAAATTCAGAACCTCTTCGAGGTGGTAATACCAACCCATAGCTCGGTCTTCTTTGTCTTCAGCATCTACAATAATCTCTGTTTTAATGCGATGCTCTCGGTTTTCGTCGGCTTCAACATTAGGCATAAGATAGCGCTTTACGTGTATAACATTTTGATAATATTACCAAAGTCTTGACTAAGAATAATTTTTCTAAAAGATGGTTAAGTATATAGGACTGACGCATAAGATACACCCCAACGCCCTTAAAAGTGGGCTTTTAGGGTTCCTCTTTTTTTATGGGAGATTAGAGAGGATATAGGTTTCAGTTTTCAGTGCGTAAGTCTTGCTATATCTAAGTTATACAAAAAACCGCTTGTCATTGACAAACGGTTTTCTAGTTATTTCCCTCAAATAGGAACTTATTTGCTCTGCTTCGGTGCTAAATTATTTCTCAGCACCAAAGCGCAAAATTTTTCAGGAATTAAACTAGTCTCAAATCAGGATAATTTGCCAGTACATCATCAGACGTGAGGGTATCATTTTCAGCCTGCGGAGTCCAAAGTACTTCAATTGCCAGAAGTTTCTCACTAGGGATACTACCAATTTGGCGCAAAGCTTGACGCAATTCATCAGCACTGTTAATGGCTGCGGGGATTTCAAACTTGCCTAGTGTAGCTGCTAGCAAGGTGACAATAATATATTCTCCAGGGCCTTCAGTAAATAGGCGGGTGGGATTGTCGAGTTCACCAACGGGGGGTAAAGCATCTTTGGCAAGGGCTGCTTTTAGCTGGTTGTTGACGTTAGAAAGAGTTTCTTCGCTAAACTTGCTGCGTTCTGCCAGTGACAGCCGATTAAACTGACTTTCAGCTGAATTTAAACTGGCTTGTTGAGTACCACCACCTGCATATACAAAGTATTCGGGATGGCGGAGTAAGGCTAGGCTGGCTTCTTGCAGAATTTCTGCTCTCCCCTCTGGGGTGTTAGTATCAGCAGTTTCAGCAATGTGGTTGAGTTCATTTTGCAATTCGCGGGCTTGAGCTAACAAACCAACTTGTAAACGAGTTACCGAAACAGGAGAGTTGCTGCTGTAATCGGCTTCTGGTGTTTCACCACTAGAGACGCGGCGGAAAGTTTGCCATAAGAAATTAGCGATCGCAAAGAAGATTAAGATGCTAAATAGACCACCAAATCCTCCCCCGATACCCCAAAAAGGAATTAGGAAGGGAAAGCCAAAACCGCCACCAAAGCCTCCGCGAGGATAATACCCGCCCCCTCCAGGTGGTGCATAAGTGCGTGGTGTATAGGTGCGGCTGGAAGGCGCTCTAAATGAGCCACCACCGATACGGCCTCCACTGCGGGCTGCTAATGCTCCATCGGCGTGACTAAGAGCCAAAGCTAACACCAGACTTAGGACTAAGAAGGTCTTTAACAGTGGTTTGATGATTTGTTGTAGTTTTTTACGCATAGTTACAATCGCTTAGAAAACAGAATTTTTTATGATTTCTCCCCATGCTGGTAGGAGTGTTGCGGTATGGCGCTAACGACAGCCTGTAACAAGCAAGCCTTGTAGCATTCACTTTTATTTTAAAGGCTACATACTCAATCTACCGCGTCTTAGCTGGCGTAGGCAGCGATCGCAGGGGGGATTTCTCGACTGGGGAACCGTACCTTAAGATATGTTCACAATTACAGAAAGTTGTGATGTCTACAACGGTCTAAGTCTACGGGCAATTGTTGCTACGTCTTGGATTAGCATTTCTATACTACAGTCTTAAATTATACAGTTGATTATTTTTACTAATTTTTTAATACTTCACCTACTTGTTTTGTCACAAGCTGGGAGGATCTTTTTAATATATAAGCACTATATATAGGAATCATATTTGATTATTGAAAAAATACAAGTATCTGTAGGGTGCGTTACGCTACGCTAACGCACCCTACATGGATTTCAAAAATCAAATACTAGTCTTATAATACATTCATAAATCATTATATTTACTTATTTACGAGAAACATCAAGTGACTATAATACTAATCAGTAAAGCTAACAAGACACTAAATGGTTATCAAATGCTTGTGCAGCTTTGTGGCATTTTGGCACACAACTTCAAAGTATTCACGATACTTTATTGAACGTAGGTTATTTTCGCAACATTGATTCGCTAAGTAAAATAACTACAAGGGCTAGATTTTATTTATTGTCCATCATGCACAGGAATTCTCAATACTTGAGAATTCCGCCGCCAAAATAAAATCAATCCAAAAAAATAATCTTCCTGGCTAATCTTCTAAAATAGCCTTCAAGTTTTTCTACCAGATTCGTTTTAAAAGAAATAAAATAATAATTGTGGCTTTGGAAGTGATCCTAATTGCAAATAAATTGAAAATTATTTGAAGTAAATTCGTCAACTTGATTATGGAACATATTTCTCAACTAACAGCTGAAGTCAGAGATAAAGCTGCATACCCAGATATCCTAGTCATAAGCCGGATCTTCCTACCGAAAGAAGCTGTAATTGGGGAATATATGTATAATCGCTGTCTCCAAGATCCAGAGCGAGTTATTGTGCTGACAGCGAGTTGTTCAGGAGATAAGGTATTTGACGAAAGTCAACAATTTCCTGTGTATCGCTGGTTTTATCCTACATACTGGCGTAGTGGCTTTGTGGGAAATATCCTGAAGCCTTTTGTCAATATTGTCTGCTCATTTGTCCTCGCAATCAAACTCTATTTTCGCTATCACTACCGTTATATAGAATGGGGCCACGGTTACGACTTTCTTTCACTGTTGCTATTGAGCTATTTCTTACCTATTCGCTTTTTTATCTATTTGCACGGAAATGATTTTCTTTGTACTTTACACAATCCCGTGCTGCGATCGCTATTTAAATTAACACTCAAACGCGCTGAAGGTATTGTTTGTAACAGTTCTTATACACAAGACTACCTCAGAACTGCTTTCCGATTAGATACTCCTACCCACGTCATTAACCCAGCAATCAGACCAGAAAAATTTGGTAATAATGTAGAGAGTCCCAGCAGCCTTGGTGATTTGCGTGTTCGCGTGCGTCAGGCGTACAACATTCCCGATTCATCAATAGTTATTCTCTCCATCGGACAGTTAGTAAAACATAAAGGTTTTGACCGAGTAATTGATAATGTTCCACTATTGCTAACCTTTGGGGTCGATGTTCACTATATAATCTGCGGTGAAGGGCCAAGTGAATCACAACTGAAATCTCTGGCGCATCGTTTGCGAGTAGATAAGCGCGTCCACTTTGCGGGATATGTGCCGGAGCGGGAATTAGCAGGTTATTATGCAGCTTGCGACATATTTGCCATGCTGACTTTATTGGATACTAAACCTAACAATATGGAAGGTTTTGGTATGGTTTATTTAGAAGCAAGTTACTTCGGTAAGCCGATAATTGCCTCTCGCTTAGGTGGTATTCTAGATACAGTTCAGCATGAAGAAAATGGGATACTGGTTAATCCCAATTCTGGTTGTGATGTGCTTCAAGCTTTCAATCGGTTGTGCAAAGACCAACAGCTACGCGAGCAACTCGGTCGCAAAGGTAAAGAATTAGCCAAGGGTCGAACCCTGCATCGATCGCTTTACAAATCAGAGGGGAGAAACGCGATTTTGTGAGATGAATGCAAATCGATGGATGCCTACGACTGTCTAAAATACGCCAAAATTGGATTGGTGTCAACTTAAAGCCAGGGCAATTTAATTAAGCGAACTTGATATCACAAATAGCTCTGCAAATGAGCAAGATTGCAGTGTAGAATCTCGCTTGTGATTCGATTAAATGTGCAATGAAAAATATCTGGTTTCCCATAGAGAAATTCCTTCAGCATTACGCAAAGCGGCGAATGCAATCTTTTGTGTTTACAGTCATTGGATGTCTTGCTGTAGTTAGTGTGATTACCTTTGGGACTATGTATGTTGTGGCTCAACCTGCTTCAACCTCATCTGAACGTCCTGCTGTGAAAGCGCCAAATTTCGGGCGACATTTTCAAGAATTCGGGCGTGAAGGCTCTATCTTGATTTACGACTCAAAAAACAACCACATTTATGAACATAATCCTCAACGTAATGTAACAGCGATCGCTCCAGCTTCGACATTCAAAATTTTTAACGCGCTGGTAGCTTTAGAAATAAGTACACTTCCCGATGATGTAGCAGTTCTCACTTGGGATGGAATTCACCGAGAAATTGATGCCTGGAATCATGATACAAATTTGCGTCAAGCCTTTAAAAATTCAACTGTTTGGTTCTATCAAGTACTAGCGCGTAGGGCTGGATATGAACGGATGCAGCAATTTATTAACAAAGTAGGTTACGGAAACCGCCAGATTGGAACCGCCGCAGACATCGATCGTTTTTGGCTACAACAGCAGATATTGCAAATTTCACCCCAAGAGCAAATTAAGTTTTTGCAACGGTTGTATCAAGGCGATTTGCCTTTCTCGCAACGGACAATAAATCTTGTTAAAGACATTATGATCCGCGAACAAACTCCAGACTACACACTGCGAGGAAAGACAGGATGGTTAACGAGTAGCAAACCAAACGTTGGTTGGTTTGTGGGTTATTTGGAGCAAAACAAAAACGTCTACTTTTTCGCCACAACCCTTGATATGCTTAAAGCAGAGGATGCACCCGTCCGCATCGAGATTACACGACGCAGCCTTAAAGATTTGGGCTTGTTGGCTCAAATCAACTAACCACCTCCGACAATAGTTACCACTTCTAAGCGATCGCCTGGTTGCACTTTTGTTTGCGGCCAAAACTGGCGGTGTAAAATTTCGCCATTATATTCTACAGCCACCAAGCGGGGATTGAAACCCAACTGTTGGAGTAAATCGGGTAAAGAAGTTTGAAATGAGCAGCTATGGGTTTCCCCATTTATCTGAATCGTAATCTCATTAGACATAAATGTGGGGAATAGGAAATTGGGTATTGGTTACTCACTTTGGGCTAATGACAAATGACTCTTTTTAAAGTTCTGGTTTAATGCGATTGAGTTGGGATAGCAAATATTGTGTTACTAGAGTAGGCTGTTCGGCTTGCATGAGCGATCGCACCACGGCTACTCGTTTGGCTCCGGCATCGATCGTATCATTGATATTATTCGCATCTATTCCCCCAATGGCAAACCAGGGAATTGAGCAATTTTTGGCTGCATAGCTGACATATTCTAAACCTGTGGCTGCCTTACCTACTTTTGTGGGAGTTTCATAAACTGGCCCCACGCCAATATAATCTACACTTTCAGCAATTGCCCCTTGCATTTCTTCTTTATTTGTGGTAGAGAGACCTATCAGACGCTGCGAACCGAGTAATTGCCGAGCAACAGCAATAGGCATATCTTGTTGTCCCAGATGCACCCCATCGGCATCGACAGCTAAAGCTAGATCCACGCGATCGTTAACAATAAACAAAGCACCGTAAATATGGCATAACTGGCGGAGTTTTCTCGCTTGTTCTAGACGCAAAGAATCATCGGCGGTTTTGTCGCGGTATTGTAAAAGGGTTAATCCTCCTTTGAGTGCGGCCTCGACATTGTTCAACAAATTTTCATGTGGGGAAGTAACAAGATACAAATGCGATCGCCACAACAATTGATGGCGCTGATGACCCATTAAACTACTTTCTAGGGTATAAACTTGATAGCGCATCTGTTTACAAGCCTTAGCCATATTTGGTTGGGTTAGCTTGCTGTATTCTTCCAGTACCCGCAAGGCTTCTTCGACGCGGCAAAAATTAGCTTGCAATACCGATTTTATACTAGCTCGTTCTTCTTCTTGAGGATGGGTTAACTCAGTTCCAGGATCGCCTGGTGTATCTCGCGCCGCCCGCAATTCTGAGGTATGCCACCTGGCTAATTCTTGGCGTAGGCGCTTGCATTCAAGAGCTAACTGGGCATTATTCAACCCAAAACGACACCATTCTTCAATAATTCGTAAGCCTTCACGAGCGCGGTCTAAATTGGCATCTAAAATGCGGTAAACAACTTGTTGTATTTGCTCTTTTTGGCTGAATGGCTCGACCATTACAACAACCCCGTTAGTGCTTTCATCGAAGTGTGAATTATCATAAGTCCTAGTAACCATAGTTAATTAATTTGCTTTTTTTTACTCAATTTTCGCTGAATCTACGCAAAACAACGTAGTAGTGAGGGTTACGATAAATTATCCCATGTTCCTATAGGCAGTGATAAGGGTAGTTTGAGGCTACAGTTTTGCACTAAGGTTAGTCAAGTCTTTTTGGGTGAACGACAAGCTTACAAAGGACTAGCCGAAAGGGATACACCAGAAAATCTCCAATGGGCAAACTAAACTGAGACTGTATGGATACTATTTAGAGAGTATTTGTTTTTTGAGGAAGATTTAAAAGATGTTGGTAATCACCATCTCTCAAAAAACTGGTAATTACCAAAATTTTTGTCAGAGTTCAAGGATTGCAACGGCCCACATCCCTCCCAGAACTTAAGTCCTGGGCTAATAGTTGAAGTCCACTTAAGTGGACTTTAATTCTTGTTTAGTTCTCTTGAGAGGAATACAATCTGTTAGCTTTGGAATTCTATTCCGAGGCGACGATTGTTAGATGTGAATAATGACAAGCTCTTTGGGGGTGAAAGTATTTTGACAAAGATATTGTTGGACACACACAATATCATTTATTACCCTGGATTAAAAATCGCCAATCGGTCAATATGTGAGTAATATTATCGACATAATACTCTCTAAGAGTATAAAAATTTATTGTTACTTCTCAGGAGACGTGTTAAATATGATTCACCGGAGTGCATTTACTAAGTACCGTAGAGTAGATATTATGCTTGCAAGGCTGAAGTTTCTGGAATCAGCAAAGCTTTTATTTTTTAGCTTATCAGTATTATCTTTTACCGTCACCATAGGAACAGCAAGTATAGCGTTCCTGGGTAGCGCGATCGCTCAAATGCCATTGACACCAAATTCAGCACCTGTGGGTGAGAAAACCAATTCTCAGGCTAACATGCTGTTTGTCAACCCCAATGGTGGAAATGACAGCGCAGGTAATGGCAGCGAATCTGCTCCTGTGAAAACCATTACTCATGCGTTGCGATTAGCAAACGCCAATACTGTAATTATGCTCTCCACCGGCACTTATAGCGCCGAGACAGGAGAGGAATTTCCTTTAATGCTAAAACCGGGTGTTTCAATTCAAGGCAACCCTAGCAATCAAGGTAAGGATATTATCATTCAGGGAGGTGGTGATTACCTGAGCCGCAGCTTTGCCGGTCAAAATGTCACAATTGTGGGAGCAACCCAAGCTTTACTGACTGGGGTAACGGTGACGAACCCCAATCGCCGGGGTTACGGTTTATGGATTGAATCTAGCGATCCAGTAATCGCGGAAAATACATTTACTGGTAGTACTCAAGATGGCATTTCTGTCTGTGGTAATGCTGCACCCACTATTAGCAAGAATTACTTCGATCGCAATGGAGCCAATGGCATCACAATTGCTGGTAACTCCAGTCCCCAAGTGAAGGAGAATGTTTTTCACGAAACGGGTTTTGGAATTAATATTGCTCAAAATGCCGCTCCGATAGTCATAGGCAATCAAATTCAGAACAATAGATCGGGAATTGTCGTGCAAGCAAAAGCCCGCCCGATTTTACGGAATAATATTATTCAAGATAATAAAGAAGATGGTTTAGTTGCGATCGCTCAAGCAATGCCAGATTTAGGTAGTGCATCAGAACCTGGGGGTAATCAATTTCAAAATAATGCCCGCTACGATATTAACGCCAGCGCTGCTAAACAGGTAATTTCGGCTGGCGGTAATAATCTTGTGAGCGATCGCATCACTGGCAAGGTAGATATTAACGGGACAATAGCACTAGCAGCCCAAAATTCTCAATCAACTTCCAGCAATGTGCCACAAGAAATACCACCAACTGGGGAAATCACCTTCTCGGCTCCCGAAACCTCTGAAACTACCAATAGGCAAACCAGCAACAGCATTTCAGCAAATAATCCTGTTTCTACACAATTAAATAGTCAATTGCTGCCATTAGTACCAGCCAAAGTTCCACTTTCCACGCCTATATCCAATCAGCAGCAAGCTACCTCTAAAGTTGCCGGTTTTCCCACTCCTAGCAGCTTGTCGGCTAGACAAATACCAACTTCCAGTCCAGCACAACCACCTGAGACACCACAGTTAAATTATGTGCGGATCGATCCTAATACGATTGAGTTTACTGCCCCTGAGTACCCATCCAATTCAGTTGCCAGCACGAGAAATCAAACACAGCAGCCATTGCCAATAGTAGAAGCTACTGCCCCAAATGCGTCAGCACTTTTACCACTTCCTGATAACAATATCCCCATTAGTAATCCTCGCAATATACAAACAAGTTCTGCAACTATGCCTTATCGCGGTAAATCTGCGACACAGTTCGGTATCCGTTATCGCGTAGTTGTTCCACTCTTCACTGATAAAGATAAAGATTTAGTGCGATCGCTTGCTCCTGGTGCATTTCCCACAGTTTGGGATGGACAAAGAGTTATGCAAGCAGGAGTATTTAGCAGTGAATATAACGCTAAGGAAATGCTCAAAACACTCTCTAGTAAAGGTTTAAGAGCCATTATGGAGCCGTTGAATTAATAAGTGCTGAGGGCTAAAAAATTCTATCCTGGCTTGTGATCCAAACGGGTGGCTTGCTCTAAGGCCGCTTTTTCTTTGGCTCGGCGGACATAAGGTTGTAATTGAGAGCGATCGCAACCTGTTAAAATAATCAAATTTTCTAAGCTGATTCCCCGCATTAACATTTCTACGCGCCAGGTTTGTTGCGCCTGAGCGATCGCTGGCGTTTGTCCTTGGGGAGTTAATAGTCCCTCACTCCACACTTGCCAACGTTTCTCAAACTCTGATTCTGACATCGGCGTGCCTATTTCATTCAGAAACATGGCTGTTTGAGCATCTTTACGACTTTTCAGCCATTTAATTAAGGGATTATTGGTAAAAGAACCGTAGCGTTTGCCCAAAATCCATTGATTCACAGGCACTTGACGGACAAATCCGGGGATTGTAATTTGTAGGAAGTGCCCTTGAGGATCGTAGATTTGGTGCATTCGCTCCAAGCGAATTATTTCTGTGGCGGATAACCCAGCCCCAAATAACACATAAGCCAAGGCATAATCTCGGAGTCCCGATTTCTTTGCTTGTTGCAGAATTTCATTAACTAAACTAGCTGGTAAATCAGCTACTTCTGTGGTATTGAACCCTCCTTGGAAACAGCTTGTTGCTGATTCTGGTGAGGATGACATGGCTCCATGTAAAAACAACTCCACCAAATTTTCCAGAAAATCATCCCGATCCTCCCAAAGTTCGTGAAATTCGCTGGTAAACTCAATTACGGCATATCCCAAGATCATCCCATTTAGCAAACTGGCTAATTTTTCTGCGGGTAAATAGGTATTTAGGTGTCCTTGCTGGATTACAGTAGCTAAATACTGAGCTACATAACGGTTTGCCTCTGTTACTCCCCTGCCTAATGCGCGGCGATTTTCTGCCGGGAATTGGTCGGCTTCACCTACCACAGACCGGACAAACTCTGGCACTCGTTCTAATGCGTGCAAGCTATCACTTGCATAATCTTTCAGAGCTTGGTAGACATTGCCAGGAGGTGTTGCCCGCCGCACCAGCGACTCACCTAAATCCTTAAAGGCTGCGGACTCTTCCAGCACAGCTAAAAGTAGTCCGTGCTTATTGCCAAAATTCCGAAATAGAGTCACTTCATTGACTTCGGCTTTTTCAGCAATTTGGCGGGTTGTGGTAGCGCTAACTCCCTGAGCCGAAAACAACTCAAGTGCAGCTTGAATCAAGCGTTGACGAGTGGAAATGAGGTGAGACGACATAGAAAAATGCAAGTGGCACTTGCAGGGGTATCAGAGTTCTGCTAGCATAACAAATGTAAGTGATACTTGCTTTACTCTCCTCTACGAGTTCGCCAGTCACTAATGGGGGAAACCCCCAAGACCGTGCTGGCTCACTGTAACGAATTAGTATATAGGGTGGGTAAATCCCTTGTGGGGTGGCATCCGAAAAAAGGCAAATTGCTTCATCATCCATCAACAGGAATTTTTATGACCGCAAATTTTGGGGCGATCGCCCCTGAGAGAGGCAACTCACCTCAACTCAGTTGGACAAATGTAATATTTTTTACTACGTTTCATGCTTTAGCACTTCTGGCTCCTTGGTTTTTCTCCTGGTCAGCATTAGGTTTGCTAGTGTTTCTCCATTGGTTATTCGGGAGCATTGGTATTTGCCTGGGATATCATAGACTACTGAGCCATAAAAGTTTCCAGGTTCCTAAGTGGTTAGAGTATGCGATCGCCCTCATTGGAGCGCTGGCTTTGCAAGGTGGGCCAATTTTTTGGGTAGGTGGACACCGCCAGCATCACGCTCACACGGAAGATATTAATTTAGACCCCTACTCTGCTCAAAGAGGATTTTGGTGGAGTCATATACTATGGATTTTCTACCCGCGTCCCGAATTTTTTGACTATGACACCTATAAGAAATATGCCCCCGATCTAGCGAGACAACCCTTCTATTGTTGGCTGGATCGCTACTTTTTGCTGTTGCAAATACCCTTCGCACTGCTCCTATATGCTTTAGGAGGATGGCCTTTTGTGTTCTATGGAGTGTTTCTTAGATGTGTCTTGCTTTGGCACTCAACCTGGTTTGTGAACTCAGCATCACACCTGTGGGGTTATCGTACCTTTGATGCTAATGATGGCGCTCGTAATCTTTGGTGGGTATCCATCGTCACTTATGGAGAAGGATGGCATAACAACCATCATACTTATCCCCACATGGCAAAATCTGGATTGTCTTGGTGGGAGATTGATATTACTTGGTGGAGCATCCTAGTTTTGCAGACTTTGGGTTTAGCCAAAAAAGTTGTCTCACGTCCTCCTCAAGGTGCAACTCACGGATAAATTGCAACTCAACGACCGTGAATTTGTTAAGCCGATTGCTTCCCGCAGTCGGCTTACTAATTTTTATCAGTAGTATTTCACGATAAAATCTAACCGTTTAATTATTTACGCCGTTCTACTTAATTCCAAGACGTTTGCAGACTGGTTAAAACTTAACGAACCACAGAGGCGCAGAGTCCACAGAGAGAAGAAAAAAATGCTTAATCCAAGCGGATTACTTTTTAAATACGAACTACGAATTAGTTCGCTAAACTGACTCGACTGTAGAAGCACCAAAACGATAGCCTTTGCCGTAGACTGTGTGAATCAGCGCAGTTTCTCTACCTACCTCAATTTTACGGCGCAGCAAACGAATTAAGGCTGCAATCACATTACTGCTGGGTTGTTCTTCCTCTTGCCACAAATTATGCAAAATTTGGGCATGAGTCATTAGTTGTCCCGTGTGTTCCATAAAATATTGCAGCAACTGACTTTCTTTTTGCGATAACTCAATTATTCTTCCTTGGCGATAGGCGACTTGATTTTCACAATCGAGTTCTAAATCAGCGACGGTTAAACGTCCGGTAGTGGTTTCATAGGTTTGGGAACCGGAACGACGCAATAAAGCCCGGACTCTGGCTAGTAACTCTCGCAGTTCAAAGGGTTTAACTAGATAGTCGTCTGCACCAGCATCTAAACCTTGTACGCGGTCATCTAGAGTATCTTTAGCTGTGAGAAACAGTACAGGAGTAGTTTTGCCTTGTCGTCGCAATCGCTGACAAATCTCTAACCCCGTTTTTCCTGGCAGCATCCAATCTAAAATTAGTAGGTCATAACTGCCTGCTTGTGCATATTCGTTGCCACTTGTGCCATCGAAAGCGGCATCCACAATGTAACCCTCACGAGTCAACAAGCGACTCAAGGGTTCAGTTAGTTCAACTTCATCATCAACTAATAAAATTCTCATGCTGCTGTGGTAAGCATATAGAGATATTATTCAACTGCCAGAACGCCAAGGATATTAAGAAAAAGAATGCTGACTGTTGCATTACCAAAAGGGGAACTCCTTAAAAATAGCATCCGCCTGCTACAATCTGTGGGATTAGATTTTAGCGCTTTTTTAGATTCAGGAACTCGCCAACTTCAAATTCCTGATCCTAAGGGACTTGCAAAAGCTTTGTTGGTACGGGCGCAGGATGTGCCTGTTTATGTAGAATATGGTCAAGCACAACTGGGTATTGTCGGTTACGATGTGTTGCGGGAGAAGCAGCCGCAAGTTGCTCACTTGGTAGATTTGCAGTTTGGAGATTGTCGGATGTCTGTGGCAGTAAAAGCATCAAGTTCTTACCGATCGCCTTTAGATTTACCACCACATGGTAGAGTTGCTTCAAAATATGTGAATTGCGCTCGTGAATATTTCCACAGTCTAGATTTACCTGTAGAAATAGTCCCGTTGTATGGTTCAGTGGAATTAGGCCCGATTACTGGAATGTCAGAAGCGATCGTGGATTTAGTTTCTACAGGGCGAACTCTGCGCGAAAATGGTTTGATTGAAATTGCTACTCTGTATGAAAGCACGGCACGGTTGATTGCCCATCCTCTGAGTTACCGCCTGAATACAGGTAATCTCAGTGATGTGATTTCCAAGCTGCGGGAAACGGTTTTGGTAGATGTTTAACGGTTACAGCAGAAGTTAGAAGTCAGAAATCAAACTAAACAGGATTTCTGCATAAAGGCAGTGAAAGCCTTGATTTACCCTATGGGCAATTCATGAATTGCCCCTACATTTCTTACTTGATGCGTAAGTCCTATACACTAGATTTATTAATAAAAGTTAATGGACACTGGACACATTGATACAGAAGTGGCGCGGCTAGAAGCCCTCCGCCAGTATCAAATTCTTGACACCGAACCCGAAAAAGCTTACGACAATCTTGCTCAGTTAGCGGCATTTATTTGTGATACTCCCATCTCTTTGGTAAATTTTATTGATGGAAATCGCCAATGGTTTAAGGCAAAAGTAGGTTTAGATGTATCAGAAATGCCCCGGTGTTTTGGATTGTCTTACCTTTGCCAAGAGCAACGTCAGGTTGTAGTGGTTCCTGATACCTTAGCTGATGAAAAGTTGGCCAATAATGCAGTAGTCACTGGCTATCCCTACGCGCGGTTTTATGCAGGTGTACCCTTAATTACCCCAAAGGGAGATATAGTAGGAACTTTGTGTGTAATTGACCAAGTTCCAAAAGAATTGAGCCAAAAACAAGTTGAGGCGCTTGCGGCTTTGGGTCGCTTGGTAATCGACCAATTAGAACTTAGACGTTATGTAACTGAGGTATCTGAAGTTACTGAAAAGCTAATGGTGCAAGAGCAAGCAGCCAGAACCCGCATTAATAATCTTCTGGAAAGCATCACTGATGGTTTTTTTGCCTTGGATAAAAACTGGCGCTTCACCTATATTAATGGTCAAGCAGAACGGCTATTGCAAAAAAAACAAAGTGAACTTCTGGGTAAAAACATCTGGGAAGTGTTTCCAGAAATCATCGGCACAACATTTTACCGTGAGTATCACAAGGCAATTTTAGAACAGGTGAGTGTGGAATTTGAGGAGTTTTATCCGCCACTAAACTGCTGGCTTCAAGTCCACATCTATCCTGCAAAAGACGGCTTGTCTATTTATTTTCAAGACATTACTGAACGGCGGCGAACAGCAGAAGCATTACAGGAAAGTGAAGAACGCTGGCAATTAGCATTACATGGTAATAATGATGGCATCTGGGATTGGAACCTCAAAACTAATGAAGTGTTCTTCTCAACTCAGTGGAAAGAAATGCTCGGTTATAAAGACCACGAGGTTTCCAATGGTTGGGATGAATGGATAAAACGAATCCACCCCGATGAGCGAGATTTGGTACTTCAAGCTTTCCAAGACCACTTTGCCAAGAAAACACCGTTTTACGTCTGTGAATATCGAGTCCAATGCCAAAACGGCAGCTATAAATGGATTCTAGATCGAGGACAGGCACTTTGGGACGCATTGGGTGATATAGTTCGCATGGTGGGTTCTTATACAGATATCACAGATCGCAAGCGGGCAGATGAAGAATTAAAACGGCAGATTTTACGATCGCAATTATTTGCTGAAATCACCCTGAAAATTCGAGAATCTTTACAAATAGATGAAATTCTTCAAACTACAGTGACAGAGGTACAAAAGTTACTTCAAGCTGACCGAGTTTTAATTTTTCGACTAGAAGCTGATGGTTCGGGAACAGCGATACAAGAGGCGGTGTTACCTGGTTGGACAGTAATTTTGGGAAAAAATCTGAACGATAAATGCTTTAAAGAACAATACATAGAAAGATATCGTCGGGGCAGAGTGAGTGCTATTGAAGACATTGAAGCTGCTCATATTCAACCATGCCATCGAGAATTTCTTCAGCAGTTTGCTGTGAGAGCTAACCTTGTAGTACCGATTCTTGTCAGGGATGGCATTTGGGGCTTGTTGCTGGCTCATCAGTGTGCCTCACCTCGACAGTGGAATAACTTTGAGACGGAGTTGTTACAGCAACTAGCTAACCAAATTGGCATTGCTTTATCTCAAGCCCAACTATTAGAAAAAGAAACTCAGCAAAGTCAAGAACTCGTCCGTTCTAATGCAGAATTGGAACAATTTGCTTATGTAGCTTCCCATGACTTGCAAGAGCCGTTACGGATGGTAACAAGTTATTTACAGCTACTAGAACGAAGATACAAAAATCAGCTTGATGCCAATGCCGATCAGTTTATCACCTACGCAGTAGATGGGGCCCGGCGAATGCAGACCCTAATCAACGATTTATTGAACTATTCTCGCGTCAGCACCCGCGGACAACCTTTTAAATTAGTTGATTGTGATGTAATCTTACGATCTGCGATCGCTAATCTCCAAATTGCGATCGCAGATTGTAAAGCTATTGTTACTCACGACCCTCTACCGAAAGTGATGGCTGATTCTACCCAACTTACACAAGTATTTCAAAACCTGATTGGTAACGCCATCAAATTTTGCCAAAATCAGCAGCCACAAATTCATATTGGGGTAGCCAAGCCAAATGCAAATTTAGACGGGGAAAATTTAAATTCCATCCCATCGGTAGATGAATGGTTGTTCTGGATATGCGACAATGGGATAGGTTTAGAATCCCAGTATGCAGAACGCATTTTTATAATTTTCCAGCGCTTGCACGGTAGAGATAAGTATCCCGGTACTGGAATTGGTCTAGCAATTTGTAAAAAGATTATAGAACGCCACGGCGGCCGGATCTGGGTTGAGTCGAAACCGGGTCAAGGCTCGACTTTCTACTTCACAATTCCAGATAGAGCAGGTAAGCAATCGTGAGTACCATAAAAGCGATTATGCCTATTGAGGTTTTGTTGGTAGAAGATAATCCTGGCGATGCTCAACTTACACGCATCGCCCTAGAAGATAGTAAAATATCGATTCACCTAAATGTGGTCGAAGATGGTGTGGAGGCAATGGCATTCTTGCGAAAACAAGGGAAATACATCACAGTAGCTCATCCCGATATTGTACTGCTCGATTTGAACCTACCCAGAAAAGATGGGCGAGAAGTACTGGCAGAAATCAAAGCAGACGAAAAGCTCAAAAGAATTCCCGTAGTAGTTCTGACGACCTCCCAAGCTGAAGAAGACATCCTCAAAGCCTATAATTTATCTGCAAACTGTTATATAACTAAGCCAGTAGATTTCGATCAATTCGTTAGAATTGTCCAATCAATAGAGAATTTTTGGTTTGCGATCGTAAAACTGCCGCCGGAGTAGCGCAAATGGCAGGTAAAAATATTAAAGTCTTATTAGTAGAAGATAACCCTGGTGATGTTTTTTTATTACAGGAGTTTTTAAAGGAAGTTACCACAGTTGTAGTTGATTTGATGCCCGTTGAGCAGCTTTCTGAAGCAATTAACTACCTAGCAAAAGAAATTTTTGATGTGATTCTGCTAGACCTCTCGCTGCCAGATAGCCAGGGGCTAGAAACCTTTATCATCGCTCACCATCAAGCAAAAGCCACTCCGATAATTGTGCTGACTGGTATAAATGATGAAACCTTGGCAATTAGGGCAATGCAGGAAGGAGCGCAGGATTATTTGGTCAAAGGGCAAGTCACTGGTGACTTGCTGGTGCGCTCCATGCGTTATGCCATCGAACGTCAACGGGCAGACGACGCATTGCGCCACAGTGAGGAGCGATTTCGGGTGGCCCTCAAAAACTCTCCTATCTTTGTCTACAACCAAGATATGGAGTTACGTTACACCTGGGTTTACAATCCCCCATCGGGCTTGACAGTTGAAGAAATATTGGGCAAACAAGACTTGGATATTATCCCAGTTGAAGATGCTCAACATCTCATCAAAATTAAGCATGGGGTGCTAACTACTGGCATAGGAACACGAGAGGAAGTATCAATTACAATCAAAGATACAACTCGATATTACGATTTGACCGTTGAGCCATTACGGAATGAGTCGCAAGAAATTGTGGGCGTGACATGCGCCAGTATTGATATTAGCGAACGTAAATTGGCAGAAGAAAAAATCCGCGAACAAGCAGCATTACTTGATGTCACCACAGATGCCATTTGCGTCCGAGATTTAAACAATCAAATTATTTTCTGGAACAAAGGCGCAGAAACACTTTACGGTTGGCAAGCTAAAGAGGCTTGGGGCAAAAATGCTACTGAGCTTTTGTTTGACGAACCCTCACCAGAAATCGAAGCGGCTCTGTTGCAAGCTATTAATAAAGGAAAATGGCAAGGCGAGTTAACTAAACTTACAAAAAGGGGTAAGGAAATCCTTGTTGCTAGTCGCTGGAGTTTGGTATACGGCGAACAAGGAAAACCTAAAGCGATTCTCACCGTTGACACAGATATTACTGAGAAAAAACATTTAGAAGCCCAATTATTTCGCGCCCAACGCTTGGAAAGTATTGGCACTCTAGCTAGTGGCATTGCTCACGACCTAAACAACATCCTGACACCGATTTTGGCCGGAGCGCAACTGTTACCACTCAAATTCCCTGATGCAGATGAACGTACCCGCCATCTATTGGAGATTTTGGAAATCAACGCTAGACGCGGGGCTGATTTAGTTAAACAAGTGCTGTCATTTGCGCGGGGTGTAGAAGGGAAACGCATCACTTTGCAACTCAGACATCTAATTGTGGAAGTTTCCAAGATTCTCAAAGAGACATTTCCCAAATCCATACAAATCAGCACTGATGTATTGCAAGATTTATGGATGGTCTCTGGAGATAGCACCCAACTACATCAAGTGCTGATGAACCTCTGCGTTAACGCCCGCGATGCAATGCCCAATGGCGGTAGTTTGAGTCTTTATGCTGAAAATCTGTTGATTGACGAAAATTATGCCCGCATGAACCTGGAAGCCAAAGAGGGGCCTTACATAGTGATTACTGTCTCTGATACTGGAGTTGGGATTACTAAAGAAGTCTTAGATAGAATTTTTGAGCCATTCTTTACCACAAAAGATGTCGGAAAAGGTACAGGCTTAGGACTTTCCACCGTCTTGGGAATTATTAAAAGCCACGGAGGTTTTGTGAACGTGTATAGTGAACCGGGAAGTGGCACTAGCTTTCAGGTTTACTTACCAGCAGTCGAAGGAATGGAAACAATTACTCCAGAAGAATTGCTACCACAGACAGGACGTGGAGAATTGATTTTGGTTGTGGATGATGAAGTTGCTATTCAAGAGATTACAAAAACATCACTGGAAACTCACAACTACAAAACCCTAATTGCCAGTGATGGTATTGAAGCGATCGCGCTATACGCTCAAAACCGGGATAAAATTGATGCTGTACTCATGGATATTATGCTGCCCACACTGGATGGTTTAACTACCATCCGCACCCTAAAAAAAATTAACCCTTTAGTCAGAATTATTGCCAGCAGTGGACTCATGTCTGACAATAAACTCAGTGCAGTAGCGGCTACTGGTGTCAATACATTCTTGGTAAAGCCCTATACTATCAACGAATTATTGCTTTCTTTACAAAAAGTACTATCGCAACTCAACTAATTACGTAACTATACTGGTAGTCACAAGTAGAAAAGGTCACTTAATTTATATGGATGCGAATTTTCTGAATTTGATATGATTGAGCATCGACTAACACACTCTTCTTACGGAGTGTAGGCAGTGGAAATTTTCTAACCCTATGCCTAATGCCCTATGCCCAATCCTTTTTATATGCCTCGGTTTCTTAAGTTAATCGTAAATATAGCGGTTCTCAGTCAAGTGAAGTACAAGAACCCCACCCCCAACCCCCTCCCCGCAAGCGATGAGGGGACTATGATGTAACTCATGTGATTAGGAAAGGCTATATAGTAATCTTGAGTGCATTGTTGCTCATATCTGTGCAAGTTTGGGCGCAAGATTGGCGACCAGTTCGCGGTGGTATCCCTTTCGGTATCAGTGGTATGGCTTTGATAAAGCAGCAAAGCAATACGCTAGATTTTCTGATTGTCCACGACAACAAAAAACCCAATCAAACTCGTTTAGCAATTATTAGTATTAAAGGGAAAAACCAACCTGAATATTTCTCATTAAACTGGCCAGACAAAATAGAATTGCCCATCGATTTAGAAGCTTTAACATCTGTCCCAGAAAAAACAAAATTCTCTTTCATCGCTTTAAGCAGTTCTGGAAAAGCCTATTACATCAGGTTAAATCCAGTTACTAAAACCGTCTTAGTTATCAAAGAATTCAATTTACCAGGAATTATTCAAGGGAATAATTTTGAAGGATTTGGATTACAAAATATAGACGGAAAAATAGTTGCTATTTGGGGACATCGAGGTGAAGGAGAACAACCAGCAACTATTTTTTGGGGAATGTTTGATTTGGCTAAATATGAAATTACTCTCGCAGGTTCTGCCAATCTAAAAGTACCGTTTCCATCTGGCAATGTTCGTCATATTTCAGATATTAAGATAGACCCCATAGGAATTGTGTACATTACCTCAGCAAGTGATGCCGGAGATGATGGCCCGTTTCAGTCAGCTGTGTATATCGCTGGTTATCTAGGATTCCATGATAACAAAATTGTCTGGCGGCAAAATTCTCAACTTGTTCCTCTCTATCGCTCTGAATACCACAAAATTGAAGCTATGGAACTTGTACCTGGTGCAGAAGGTGGTGTGATTGTTGGTACAGATGATGAGAATTTGGGTTCCTACGTATACATTGTGGGTGGAAGTAACTGAAGTATGTCTTTGTTGGTTTATTTGCGATCGCTAGCAGATCCTATGCACATACCAAAGATTTTGTCAAGTCATCCAGTGCGATCGCAATTTAGTATAAGTTGACCATTATCTGATTGATAACGGCCACTTAATTAATTACCCCTACACATTAAATCGGAACAACATTACATCCCCTTCCTGCACAACATACTCTTTCCCTTCACTGCGAACCAACCCTTTCTCCTTCGCAGCATTCATCGAACCAGTTGTTACCAAATCTTTATAAGCGACAGTTTCAGCGCGAATAAATCCCCGCTCAAAATCGCTGTGGATTACACCAGCAGCTTGAGGTGCAGACATTCCCGCATTAATTGTCCAAGCGCGGGTTTCTTTAGGGCCGCAGGTAAAATATGTCCGCAAGCCTAGAAGCGAGTAAGTTGCCCGAATCAATGATTTCAAACCGCCTTCTTCCACACCTAAAGACGCGAGAAAATCAGCCTTATCTTCTTCTGGTAACTCTACTAACTCCGCTTCAACTTGGGCAGAAACTATCACAACTTGAGCATTTTCTGTCGATGCAATTTGCCGTACTGTTTCCACAAAATGATTACCAGTTGCCAACTCATCTTCAGATACATTGGCGGCGTAGATAATCGGTTTATAAGTGAGCAGTTCTAATCCCTTAATAATTACTTCTTCTTCTTCATTCAAACTTACCTGACGCACCGATTTACCTTCATTTAAAGCCGCAGCTAATTTTTCCAAAACTGAGACTTCAAACTGTGCATCTTTGCTGGTACGAGCTTGTTTGCGAGTCCGGTCAATTCGCCGCTCAATTTGTGCTAAATCTGATAAACCCAATTCTATATTAATGATTTCAATATCTCGTGCTGGATCGACAGAACCAGCAACGTGAATAATATCATCATTTTCAAAACAACGTACCACATGGATGATCGCATCAACTTCCCGGATGTGGGACAGAAATTGATTCCCTAGTCCCTCACCCTGACTTGCACCTTTAACTAAACCGGCAATATCTACAAATTCAACCCGCGCCGGAATAGTTTGTACCGAACTAGCAATCTTAGCAAGAACATTTAACCGCTCATCCGGTACTGCGACAACGCCGACATTCGGTTCAATCGTGCAAAAAGGGAAGTTAGCTGCTTCTGCCTTGGCATTAGCAACTACAGCATTAAATAAAGTAGATTTTCCGACGTTGGGAAGTCCGACAATTCCGGCTCTTAGCATTTTGGATTTTAGATTTTGGATTTTAGATTACATTACCAGGGTAATTTAAACCGGCTCCGGTATGGTTTGGGGAATCGTCCCTGGAACTGTTTGAGGAATGGGAGCAGGTAATGGTTCTGGTACAGGCCCCGGTAAGGGTTGGGGTATGCCTGGCCCCGGTGTAGGTTCAGGACTCGGTAACGGATTGGGTTCAATATTGGGAATTCGTGGTTCGGGTATAGAAATCGCAGTAACATTAAGCATGGTAAATCCAAATGAAATTATTCAACCTTTCCAACGTAGATGACAACCTCATCTGTTGACATCTCCCCAAATGGCTATACCCACGAACACTTCTTTTCACTTGGGCATTGGGAATTGGGAATTGGGCATTGGGCATTGGGCATTGGGAATTGGGAATTGGGAATTGGGAATTGGGAATTGGGAATTGGGAATTGGGAATTGGGAATTGGGAATTGGGCATAGATTAGGGACTTCCAAATAAAAAATATTCCAAAACTGACGCAAAAATCCTCTTAATCTCTCCTCTCTCTGTGTTCTCTGCGTCTCTGTGGTTCGTTTTTTGGGATAATTTATTCCTTGGAAATCCCATTATTTTTCTTCCCCTGCTCCCCCTGCTCCCCTGCTCCCCTGCTTCTTCACACTTTCCGAACTACTCATCTATAACTTTTTCCACCACCTCTGGCACCGGATCGTAACCACCTGGATGAAACGGATGACAGCGCAAAATCCGCCGAGTTGCCATCCACCCACCACGCAACACTCCAAATCGTTCAATAGCTTCAATAGCATACATCGAACAAGTTGGTTGAAAGCGACAAGTCGGGAGAAACAACGGCGAGATAAACATTCGGTAGCCCCGAATCAGCCAAATAAATAATAATTTCATTGCAGCTACCCAAATCTTATAAATTAGTAACAGGGGTAAAACTTTTCATTTTGTTGCATCTTTGTTAATTACATTTTCTGACTTCACCTCAATTCCGGTTTTCTGGCTGCAAATTGCGTTGGCTCTGCCCGCCGAAGGCATCGCTGCAATCTGGGTGTTACTCATCCTCTCAATTGCATGGGTGGTAAACCTCTTCGCCGACGAGCCAGAAATCGTGCGGAAGATAGTTCATATTGGCACTGGTAATGTGATTTTAATCGCTTGGTGGCTCGATATTCCCGCTAGCGTCGGCATTACAGCTTCAATTTTAGCGAGTGCAATCACCTTATTATCCTACCGATTGCCCATTCTTCCTGGTATTAATAGTGTTGGACGGCAAAGTTTAGGGACATTTTTTTACTCTGTCAGTTTCGGTATTTTAGTCGCCTCTTTTTGGTACTTGCAACAACCCCAATACGCAGCACTCGGAATTTTGATCATGACTTGGGGAGATGGACTAGCAGCCTTAATTGGGCAACGTTTTGGTACACACAAGTATAAAGTCTTTGGGATGCAAAAAAGTTGGGAAGGCTCCCTAACTATGATGCTAGTTAGCTATTTCATTAGTAGTTTGATTTTAGTTGGAACTCAAGGAAACAGTTGGCAAATTTGGGCTATATCGCTGATGGTGGCATTTATCGCTACTGCTTTAGAAGCTGTTTCATTTTTGGGTATTGACAATTTAACAGTTCCTTTAGGGAGTGCAGCCCTTGCTTTCTTTTTAAGTCAGTTAGTGTTGAGTTACTAATTGTCTTGAGTGCTATTCCTAAAGGCTCGTTACTAACGAGCCTCCTTACATGATTAGCCTTACGCCCAGGCGGCTGGCGGTAACTTAAGCTTTGTGTACGGCTTTTGATTCGACATCGGACGCGCTTGCGCCTGGTTTTACCCAACCGCGATTCTCTTTCAGAGAGGCTGCGCCAACGCGCAAATAGGATTCAAAGTCGCTCGGTGCAGGAAAATCGCGTTTTAACTGTGCCAAATCTGCTGCATAGCCGACGTTCTCAAACCAGCGAAACATAAGGGTCACTTCTTCTCCCGCTTGCTGCTCAAATGCTTCAAACGGAATTTGTTGGTAGTTAACGGTTTTTCCTAAAACACGGCTGAACGCGGCAGCGATTTCTGTCATCGTCATGTCCACACTGGCGACTTCCTGCTCGCGTTTCAAAAAATCTGCGGGACGATCGAACACCTCGGCGACCATTTCCCCGTAATCATCTTCAGAAAGCTGCTGCAATTTCGTATCAGGACTGAGCGGCTGTGCAAGCGTTCCGTTTTCAACCATCGGGCGCATTGCGTTGTAATTGTAAAAGAAAAAAACCGGACGCATGATCGTGTAGGGCAACCCGATCGCTCGAATATATTCTTCGACTTGAAATTTGCTGTCAAAATGCGGAATGCCAGTTTTGCGTTCTGCGCTCCCCACCGAACTGTAGACGAAATGCTGGATACCCGCAGATAAAGCAGCGTCTGCAACAGCCTTGCCCTCACGGATTTCAGTTTCCGATCCGTGTTGGAAGTTTTGCATCGAAAAAATGCCGTCAGCACCTTGCAGAGCGCGATCAAGTGAAGCGCGATCGCTAAAGTCTCCTTCTACGATCTCTGCGCCCGCTTGCTTAAGCGCTTGGGCGGCAGGTTTGTTTAGGTCACGCACGAAGGCACGAACAGTGAACTTTCCGCGCTGCAAAAGATGACGCGCCACCGCGCCGCCTTGATTGCCCGTGGCTCCGGTGACTAAAATAAGTCGTTTTTCGTTTGTTTTCTGCATCATACCTTCTCCACCCTGTTTGTGTGTTTGTTTCATCTTGTTTAACTTTCATTCAGTACGGTAGCTTCTACAGAAAGAAAGAAAAAGTAGTTAAACTTCAAAACAGTTATGCAAAAAATTCAAAGATGCGGTTGCGTGAATGGACAAGCTCAAAAGCCTGATGATTTTTATGCGCTCCG
This sequence comes from Nostoc sp., assembly GCF_036919895.1. GTDB lineage: Bacteria > Cyanobacteriota > Cyanobacteriia > Cyanobacteriales > Nostocaceae > Nostoc. Next base: position 80,083 of record NZ_JBALBW010000077.1, on the reverse strand, counting down.
CTCAACATGGCAGTTTTTCGGAGGCCGCACGACAGTTAGGCATGGCTCCTTCAGCAGTGAGTCGAGCCGTATTGCGTTTAGAAGATAACTTGGGGGTGCGCTTGCTCCATCGGACGACTCGCAGTTTGGCACTGACTGAAGATGGCAACCGATTTTATCAACGCTGTCAGCAAATTCTCAACGACTTGGAAGAAGCCGAACTCGAAGTCAAACAATCGCAATCCATGCCGATCGGAACATTGCGGCTTGATCTGAGTTTTGTTTTTGGCAAACTGCATATCGCTCCGGCTCTGCTGCGATTTGCCGCACAATATCCTGAGCTAAACCTGAATGTTTCTTTTAACGATCGCTTGATCGATCTGATTGAGGAAGGCATTGATGCGACTGTGCGGATTGGAATGATCAGCGATAGCGGTTTACTTATGCAACACCTGGCAACTGCACGCTACATCACTTGTGCCTCGCCACAGTATCTCGCCCAGTATGGTACGCCCACAACGCCTACAGAACTATTGCAGCATCGCTGTGTCAACTTTATCTTTCCACAGACCCGACGAGAACCTAACTGGAAGTTTGAACAAGATGGAAAATTGATTGACCTTTCCGTTAACAGTTATCTGCGATTCGATAATTCAGAAGTTATTTTAGAGGCAGTCATTCAAGGAGCCGGTGTGGTTCAATTTCCCAAATTTATTGCCGCGAAAGCGATCGCGCGTGGAGACCTCCAACCGATTCTCCAACCCTACGCGCCCCAAGTTGGATTAGCGATCGCAGTGTTGTATCCACAAAAACGCTATCTCTCGGCTAAAGTTCGCGTTTTTGTTGAGTTTATGAGAGAATTGACGCTTGCTTTAAAGCAAGTTGATGTTGTAGATTGAACGCTTATGAATTATCATCACCTTGCAATTTTTTAACCCCGTTTGGACGTGGTTATATTGCCAATTCGTTATTTTTAGTTTGTATACGCTCTTGTATCTAAACTGCTTTTTTGCACAGTTTGAAAATTTAAATTTGTAACTCACGCAACATCCTTGTTTATTTCGTTTTGAATTTCATCCCAAGACACAGTGCCATTAATGCGTATATCTTCCCTAGCTTCTTTAATGGCTTTTAAGTCTTGGTTCATCGTCGACATCATCGATTCTTTTTAAGAATGCGTGAATTTCATCTAAAGTACTTTCATAAGCTTGATGTATAGCAATCCGATTTGATTTCTGAATCACTCGTAGAGGTAAGGGACTGGGGATTAGGGACTGGGGACTGGGGACTGGGAAGAAGGAATAAAGGTGTACTGAGTTTTGTTCAAAAATCAAATATGAGTCCTATAGCAGTACGTTGATATCTTTAATTAACTATTCTCTTTCGTGTGCTGGTTTCATTTTTAATCATCCGAGCCGTCTCTAGTTTCGCCTAGACGTAGAGAAATAAACATATTACGTGAAAATTGAGCCGAGTCTATTACCGCGATCGCTCCCCAATCCAATCGAGTAAAATCGGATTGACTAACTCCGGCGCTTCATCCTGCGGACAATGCCCCACTCCCTCTAAAGGAATAAACTTTTCTACTTGCGGAAAATTAGCTAATTCTCTCCCTAATTTAATTGGTTCCCACGGATCGGCCGTTCCCCACAAGATAATCGCAGGACACTGTAACAGTGGCAAAAGGTCTTCTGGTAATGGCCCTGTAGAATAAGAAGTAAAAGCCAGGAACACAGCGCCAGCCCCCGGATCGCTTGCTGGTGACATAAGAATATCTACCAACTCATCTGTCACCATCTCAGCATTCGAGTATGCTTGCAGCAGAATTTTCCGCACCGTTTTCGGTTTGGCGAGTTGATTGAAAAAGAAATCGCCAACTGGTTTGATAGATAACAGGCGTTGCAGTAAAGGCGCTCCGTAACGACGAGATAAAGGTAAAGTTACTCGTTTGCGATCGTGCAACAGCCGTAAAGAACAGTTGAGCAAAGCAACTCCCAAGGCAATATCTGGGTTGCCAACTGCTGCTTGCATGGCCACAATACAGCCAATAGAATTGCCAACTAAAAAAGCAGGTTCACCGACAACTTCGCGGCAAAAATCTGCTACTTGTTGTCCCCAGGTTTCTAGAGTGTAAGCAATTTTTTCACCAGGTTGAGGTTTTGCAGAACCACCAAAACCAATCAAATCGACCGCATAAACACGACAACTTTGTGCTAGCACGGGAATATTTTTCCGCCAATGCCACGAAGAAGCCCCAAATCCATGCACTAGGACAACAGCTGGCCCAGTGGTTCCTTGGGTTTGATAGCAGATAGGGAAATCTTGCCAAATCCAGGTTTTTGTAGAGGTAAATGCTGTATTTGAACTTGAGGTTGTCATGGGAAATTTGATGAATATAAGGGTAAAAGCCTTTCAGCCGTCAGGCGTAAGTAAAATTGTTTTTAATTTGAACAAAATTTATCAGATTTTTAAAGTAAATGCTTGGCTCTAGTGATAACTTAGACATACACCACCAAAGCTTCTAAGCTGATAATTTTATGCAGCATAGAGAGTTTTCGTCTTGTTGATAGAGGCAATTTACTCACAACTTAGATTATGTCAGCATTAGGAATCATAACTTCTATGATGCGAATAATATTTTTGCGATTTATTCAGATGTGAGTGAATTAGGATCATTGCTAGATTCAGTAGTTTCACAATTTACGATCGCTAATGCGAGTCTATAACATTATCAAATATGAGGCATCGGCTAAGGAGTGGTTTGCAACTGGAAACTGACGCTGAATTTAACAATATTTTTCTTGTTCCTAGTTCTGCGAGCCAGACAACATGAATTTACTAGAAACAATCGATACTCCCATTGGGAGCTATGCACCCGATTTTGAACTGCCAGGAATTGACACTCAAGTACACCATCTCAGGCGTTATCTTGAGAAGTTTCGAGCAGTGGGCGTTATTTCCATGTGTAACCACTGTCCTTATGTAGAGTGGTATATAGACAGGTTAAAAAACATTCAAGCCGAATTTGCCCCCAAAGGCTTTACACTAATTGGGATGAATGGTAGTGATGGTAATCATGAAACTAGGCCAAGCTTTGAAAATATGAAAGCTTTTGCCCAGCGTCACGATTTGAACTTTCCTTACCTGTGGGATTCAACGCAAGATGTAACCCAGAGTTTTGGGGCGACAAAAACACCAATGGCTTTTTTAATAGATGCTAATGGTATAGTCCGCTACAAAGGTAAAATTGACAATCATCCCCAAGATGCATCAGCAGTGGGAGAGGAATATTTGAGAAATGCGATCGCTTCTCTATTCCTTGGTCAGACAATAGATGTACCACAAACAGAACCAGTCGGTACTACATTGATTTGGCGCAACTAGACATAGATAGTCCCTGTAACTGCTATCTTAAATTGGAGGCAATTGCAACTTTTTTGATAAAGCGTAACTTCATGGGAACGAATTACCGACGGGTTTTACTCAAACTGAGCGGTGAAGCCTTAATGGGCAACATGGGCTATGGCATTGATCCAGAAGTGGTCAAAGGAATAGCACAAGAATTATCAGAGGTGATAGCCACTGGCACTCAAATTGCTATAGTTGTTGGCGGCGGCAATATTTTTCGTGGCGTTAAAGCAGCGTCGGCGGGGATGGACAGGGCAACCGCTGACTATATTGGGATGATTGCCACGGTAATGAACGCCATGACGTTGCAAGATTCGCTAGAACACATAGGGGTACAGACGCGGGTGCAAACCGCGATCGCTATGCAAGAATTAGCAGAACCATATATCCGTCGTCGTGCCATCCGTCATCTTGAAAAAGGGCGGGTGGTAATTTTTGGGGCTGGTTCTGGAAATCCCTTCTTCACTACAGACACCACTGCGGCACTAAGAGCAGCAGAAATCGATGCTGAAGTGATTTTTAAAGCCACCAAAGTAGACGGGGTGTATGATGCAGATCCTCATATTTATCCTAACGCCAAGCGTTACAATAGCCTCACCTACGCGCACGTTTTAGCCAAAGATTTGCGGGTGATGGATAGTACTGCGATCGCCTTGTGTAAAGAAAATAATATCCCAATTCTGGTATTTGACCTAACGGTGAGAGGTAACATCCACCGAGCAGTTTTGGGAGAATCAATCGGTACCCTTGTGGGAGGTTCTTGTGATATTAGCTGACGCTAAAAGTAAAATGCAAAGTTCTGTTGAGTCAACTCAACGAGCTTTTAACACGATTCGCACTGGTCGCGCCAATTCGAGTTTATTAGATAAGGTATTAGTGGACTATTACGGTTCACCTACAGCCTTAAAAGCACTGGCAAATATTAGCACGCCAGATGCCTCGACAATTCTGATTCAGCCCTACGAGCGTAACACCCTAAACATCGTTGAGAAAGCGATTTCTCTCTCAGATGTGGGTTTAACACCGAGCAACGATGGTTCTGTAATTCGGCTGAATATTCCGCCTTTGAACAGCGATCGCCGGAAAGAATTCGTTAAAATGGCTACAAAGTATGCTGAAGAGGGTCGTGTTGCCATTCGCAACATCCGCCGGGATGCAATAGACTCGATTCGCAAGCAAGAGAAAGCCTCCGAAATCTCCAAAGATGAATCAAAAGACCAACAAGACGACTTGCAAAAACTCACAAATGAGTACACTGCCAAAATAGACGCACTCTTGTCAGAAAAAGAAAAAGACATTACGACTGTTTAAAGTCTAAAGTCTGAAGCATAAAGGCTGAAGAATGATGATAAAATTCTTCAGCCTTTATCATTTCTTCAAAAATTAATCACCTAAGTGGGCGATCAACTAATTCAGGAGCAAAAATTCAGCCTTATGTACGACTGCATCATCGTCGGCGCTGGGCCAGCTGGTGGAACGGCTGCATATCATTTAGCCAAGCAGGGTCGTTCAGTATTAGTGTTAGAAAAGGAATCCCTGCCAAGATATAAACCTTGCGGCGGTGGTGTATCTCCAGCGATCGCTCAATGGTTTGACTTTGATTTTAGCCCAGCCATTTCTGTAAAAGCTGACTCCCTTCGCTTTACCTGGAAATTGGGCGACCCTGTGGAAGCAAAAATTGCCACAGAAGAACCAGTCTGGATGGTGCGACGAGATATTTTTGACCATTTTCTAGTGCAGCAAGGACAGAAACTAGGGGCTGAAGTACGAGATAATACTGAAGTAACTGGTATTGAATTTAAAGGCGACTATTGGCAAGTTAACACAGCCAATGGGCCAATTACAGGTCGCTACTTAATCGCAGCTGATGGTGCTAAAGGGCCAATGGCAAAATGGCTAGGCTTTAAAGAACGTAAACGCCGTTTAGCAGCAGCTTTAGAAGCAGAAGTTCTGGCAACAGTGAAGGACAAATCCACGATTCACTTCGAGTTTGGCTTAGTAAAAAATGGCTACATTTGGAACTTCCCAAAAGCTGATGGTTATTCCATTGGTGTCGGTACGTTTATCGGTGGCGAAGCCCAAGATTTTAAAAAGATTTTAGATGAGTATGCGCGATCGTTTAATGTAGATATCAAAACTAGCAAGCAGTATGGTTATCCCCTTTGTTTGTGGAATGGCAAGCAAAAGTTGCATACTCAAAATGCAGTTTTAGCTGGGGAAGCTGCTTGTGTAGTCGATCCCATGACAGCAGAAGGTATTCGTCCCTCAATTTTTAGCGGTTTAATTGCAGCAGGAGCCATTAATGAGGCTCTTTCTGGTGACACCAACGCTTTAGAAAAATATAGTGAAGCCATTAATGAAGAATGGGGTACTGAGATGGCTTGGGCGCAAAAATTAGCTGGAGCATTCTATCGCTTTCCTAGCATTGGCTATAAAGCTGGTGTTAAGCGCCCCTCCGGGGCCAAAATCATGGGCAAGATTCTCTGCGGAGAACTGCGCTATGGCGATGTTGCCGGTCGCGCCCTCAAGCGGTTAATTCCTGGTTTTGGAGGTTAATTAAAAATTAGGTAACGAATCTCTAACGGACAAGACACCATCGCACTTAAAAATACCTAGAGAAAAGCCAGAGACTTGTTCCAGTCCCTAGTACACAAATAAACCCTGCCAAACCAGCTAGGGGTTTTTTGTTCTTACCTGTGAACCAGTCAGAGACTTTACCTGTGTAAGTAATTAATTCTGCTGTATCTAGGGTTGCGATTGCCCATATCCATCCCGCGTGTAGTCCCCAAGCTAGACCCAAATTGTTGCGATCGGCAAAACGTGCCAACACCAGCACCATTCCCATCAGCCACAATCCAGGGAGTTGGGGTGCGGTTTCACGTTGCTCCCAAACTAGATGTAGTAAGGCAAATATCAAGCTAGAAATTGCTGCTGCTACCCAAACGGGATAATCCTGCGCTAATTCCGTGAACAGAAAACCCCGAAAAACTAACTCTTCTATCCCACCGACTAACAACGCTATCAAGAAAATCGGTAGCAAGATGGGTAGTAGTAACTTGAAATTCGTTTTTTCAAAAGAACACCAGCCTAACCCAAATTGCCCACTAAACACAATAGCTAGGCTCACCACTCCCAAACAGAAACCTAGCGCTAAGGAACCAAGAGTTGAAAGATTCCCAATAAAGCCGTAATCAAAAAAAGATTTATTGGTAAACCAACTAACTCCCCACAGAATTGGGGGAGCTAATAGGTAAAGTGACACCAGTAAGGGCATTTTTTGCTCTGGCTGCAAAGGTTTAGGGGGTTGCCAATTGAGCAATATTGCTGATATTGCGGTTACTGGCAACCAGCAAACTATCCAGAAAACAAAAAATACCATCACTATAACTAGTGCTGGTGCATTTTGCATAAATGCTAGTAAGGCATTGACCGAAGGCTCAAAAAAAGTTATCAAAAAAAACACGATAGACTTCTTGCACTATAGATTTCTTGCTGATTAATCAAGACTCTACTAAATTTGGTGAATTATGCAAGGGGTCTAATCGTATTTTTTACCTGAGACAAAATTTTTTCAATAGAGTTACCAGTTTGCTGATGGTAAGGATAAGTTTCAGGTGATGATAACTTGTCCTTACCCCGACAGCAAATTTACTCTTCGTCTTCCAAATCTTCGTCAGATTCGTCAGAGTCTATATCTGGTGAGGTCAGTTTTTTATCACTTTCACCAAGTTGAATCAAGTGAATATGTTTGTATCCCAGTCTAATTTCAAACTCATCTCCAGACTTTAAGCCCATTGCTTTGGTATATGTAGCACCAATCACAATCTGACCATTTTGATGGACACTAACCCGGTATGTCGGTTCACGACCACGACCATCTTTAGGTGCTTCTGGACTTAGAGGAATTCCTCTAGCCGATAGCAAAGCGTCATAAAAATCCGTGAGATTGACACGAACCTGGTTATTCTTAGTAACAGTGTAATAGCCGCACTGTTTAGCTCTTTCTCGGCGTGGTAAAGTGGAAAGTTCTTTTACTTTCGCAAGTAGTGCTTTTCCGGTTAATGGCGCGGTTGCAGTTTCAGTCATTATGCTCAAATTTTCCTTACTCTCTCCAAGCTGATAAACGATGTAGTCTCATGCCAGCATTTGGCTTTTTAGCATTTGCATAGAGCTACTTAGGACTCTAGTGTAACGAGTGAATCACTGCCGATAGGAGACAAAAGCACTTCATATTATGGTTGTCCACAACCAATTAAAGGTCATAGTTGCCATAGAAATTAATTTTGCTGATTTCACGGCACTTTTAACCATTATTCGCCATCAGAAATGAAATTATTTTTTCTTTTGGCGCTACTGTAGCGGTGTAACTTTCAGCCACCTTTACAAATGGGGTTGGCTCTACTCCAAATAAGTCGTAGACCCAATAAATTGCAGGTTTTCACTTTTAGTGCTTGACCTTCTAGCTAATGAGCAGGTAGAGTTTTCTCTACTCATCCTCTCAAGCTTAGGACAGCATAGTATTTCAATAGAGTCCTATGGGCTTATGCCCTTTTGTCCTGCCAGTAGAGACGCGAATTTTCTTGTCTCTACACTACGAATCAACAAAGCAGTAGTAGCCGCGCTGATACAGCTATCGATTCTGGTTTTGTGACTTCGTAATTTTATATTAAATACTAGCATGGACTAATAATAGCAAAATAGTTGTTTAATTTTGAATTAAAGTTGCTGGTAAATTTTTATTTAAATTTCTGGACTTAAAGGAAGGAAAAAGCCGTGAAGATTTTCCTAACCCCTTATTGCATTATAAAAATTTATCTAATTTAGACGAGCAGTTTTGACCGATGAGTTCAACCCAATATTTTCGTGATTGAGAGGAGGTAAAAATCTCAAAGTCTCGTGTATCATGGATTCCCGGATAGGCAAGACTTTTATTTGAAAGTGGTGAGGATTTTTCCTTGGTTTATTACCGTAAGGTCAAAAGCGGTCAGAAGATTTTGTCCGTCTGTCTATGGGAAGAATAAATCTTTTAACATCCGCCTAGCGCTTAATTGCCACTACTATATATTGAAGATGTGCTTTTACACTTCTATATAATCAAAAAATTTCGTCAAGCGTTAGCAAAGGCGGAATTTTCCAGCTAGGATTGCTTGACTCAAGTTGATATGAAGACCTGTTACTAACCGGAAATGCATTTAAGTTGGATACAATCGCTAGCTAAAAGATAAACCTGAGTCCCTTTCTAAGTAAAGCCCCTTTCCATTACATTCTCAAACGGCTAAATTCAATGTCAAGCTACGATTACATTTTTGGGGTTTTCTCTCAGAATTTGACACAAATTTTGCCTACAGCGCTGCTAAAAGTAAAATTTTAATGGTTATCCTTAAACTAGAATCAGTTGCCTTTAATCGTCAGCCTATTAACACCAGGCTTTGAATTGAGGGCAAAAAAAGTATAGCTCACTTTTCGCAACTACTTGCCTTGACTCATGATTGTTAAGGCTGGTGAAGCAATTTTAAAATTTTGGTTAGTAGTCATGGAAGTTATTTTTAAGGTGATTCGGCAGCAACAAAATTCCTCGCCTGTTGTGCAAACCTATCTTGTAGAGGCTGAACCAGGTAATACAATCCTGGATTGCCTCAATGATATTAAGTGGGAGCAAGATGGAACATTGGCATTTCGCAAGAATTGCCGTAATACCATTTGTGGTAGCTGTGCTATACGAATTAATGGGCGTTCGGCTTTAGCTTGCAAGGAAAATGTTGGCAGTGAACTTGCTAGATTACAACAAATAGCATCATCCCAAAGTAAAATAAATACCATTCCTGAAATCACGATCGCACCTCTTGGCAATATGCCCGTGATTAAAGATTTGGTTGTAGATATGAGCAGCTTTTGGAATAATCTAGAGGCAGTTGCCCCTTATGTCAGTACAGCAGCCCGACAAGTACCAGAAAGAGAATTTTTGCAAACACCACAAGAGCGATCGCGCCTCGATCAAACTGGTAACTGTATTATGTGCGGTGCTTGTTACTCTGAATGCAACGCCCGTGAAGTTAATCCAGACTTTGTAGGCCCCCATGCCCTTGCCAAAGCTTACCGGATGGTAGCAGACTCCCGCGATAGCGATACCGAAAATCGTTTAGAAAGCTACAACGAAGGTACTAAAGGCGTATGGGGTTGCACCCGTTGTTTGTACTGTGATTCAGTTTGTCCAATGGAAGTTGCACCATTAGAACAAATCACCAAAGTCAAACAAGAAATTCTCACCCACAAAAAAGCTAGCGATAGTCGCTCAATTCGTCACCGGAAAGTATTGATAGATTTAGTTAAAGAAGGTGGTTGGATTGATGAACGTCAATTTGGTTTACAAGTAGTCGGTAATTATTTCCAGGATTTAAAAGGATTACTCAGTCTTGCACCCCTCGGTTTGCGGATGATCCTTCGGGGTAAGTTTCCCCTATCATTTGAACCTTCTGAGGGGACAGAACAAGTGCGATCGCTCATTGAATCTGTGCAACAAAAAGAGGGATTAGAGATTAGGGATTAGGGCATTAAAAGAATTCTTTCCCAGTCCCCAGTCCCCAGTCCCCATTCTTCAACGCGGTTCTTGAGGTATATTCAACGGCTGTCCATTCCGGTCGTATACTAAAACATCCCACTGCCCGTTGTTACTGGACTCAAAAGCAATCCTACTACCGTCAGCGCTGATTGTAGGGTTGCGGACTTCAGCTTGGAGGTTATTAGTCAAATTTCGTGATTGGCGTGTTTCTCGGTCATAAAGAAAAATAGCCGATCGCCCCTGACGGCTAGCCGCAAACACAATATAACGACCATCTTGTGAAACACTAGGATGATTTGCGATCGCATCAAAGGAATTTAAACCTGGCAAATCAACCAAATCGCGAGTCACCGTATCAAACATATAAACATCTTGGCTACCGCGCCGGTCAGTAATAAAAACAATGTATCTCCCAGAAATTTGGGGGTTTAATTCCGACGCTAAACTATTGAGACTCCGACCCCCCGGATCAAAGGGATAACTCAAAAGGCGAGGGTAGCCAAAACACCCAGTTAATAAACTTAAGCAGAAAAATACAGGTATAAATAAAATACGTTTCATATAATTAGTCATTAGTCAATCGTCTCACAACTCCTAACTCCTAACTTCTAACTCCTAACTCCTACGGTGGTGAACCTACGGTTGCACCGTTAGGAATATCTAACTCAATATTTGGCCCTCGGTCTAGGACTTCAATATCCCACTGACCACGACTGGCACTTTCAAAGACAATATAACGTCCGTCTGGGCTGATATCTGGTTTTCTGATCCAGCCGCGATAGGTTGGTGTGACGATTTGCGACTGTTGTGTAGCGCGATCGTAAAGCGCCACCACCGCCCTACCTTGGTCGCTAGTAAGATAAGCAATATAACGCCCGGTGTAGCTCAAACTGGGACTTTCGGCAATTGTCTCTGCTCGGTTTATACCTGGTGTGCTAATAAATTGTTGCCTCTCCAAATCGAAAACCAGTAGCTGCTGATTACCATTCCGATTAGATACAAACGCTAAAAAGCGCCCATTTCCACTCAAAGCAGGTTGCTCTTCGGTGTAGCGACTGTTGAGAGAAGTAGGCCCGATGAGAATATCGTTAGAACCACAAGATGCAAGCAAACCTGTTAAACCAAAAACCAGGCTCCAATGAATTGGTCTTTGGAGCCAAAATGTAGGCGTAAATTTTTCCACCTCAACTGTTTTCCGTCGCCTTTAAACCTACTAACACGCCAACTGTTTTAAACATCGTCATCAAAATCGGTCGAATTATCTGGCCCCTGATTTGGCTTTTCAATGGGGTTGTATGGTACATAATCAGTTGGGATCGCCTCATCATCTTCGCGCGGTCTTCGAGAAGTTGAGTCAGCGGGTGGACGACGCTTTCTTGGTCTGGGAGCGGCATCATCTTCCCGGCTTTCTGGACGTTGAGAACCGTTATTATTACGGCGAGAAGGTTTTCTGACTTCCCCTCCCGAACTTTCCCAATCATCAACTTGCCTAGATGAAGAACCCCAATTTTCATCTTCAGAGTTTTCAGAAGGGCGATTCACAGGACGGCCAGAAGTCCGTCGCCGCGTTCTGTCAGTTGGAGACTGTCTTTCACTACTAGTGCTATTGCGGCGTTCAGGACGACGGGGGGGTTGCTCCTCGTAGTAGTTATCACGAGTGGAAATTTCATCCCTGCTACCCCGAATCCGGGCACGCACGGGGCGTTCTTCCTCGTCTTCATAAGGCAATGGCTCTAAGTCTGCATCCATTTCAGCTTGATACTTTTTGCGATCGTTGTAGGAATAGCGATCGCTAACCGGCCGATCTTCATCCACAATCGGAGTGTTACGCTTTGCTTGCTGGGTAGCTATACTCCGCAGACGAATACTTTCAACTGCAAAAAATACAGTTGTGCCAACTAAAAGCAGTTGACCAAATTGGAGAATCGGGTCTAGCCGCCATCCTTGAAACACGAGAATGAAACCGCAAAGCAAACCGACTGCCGCAAAAAAGATATCTTGATCCCGTGACAATTCTGGACGCACAGTGCGGAGAAAATACAGTGCTGCCCCAGCCACAGCCAGGAAAATTCCTAGAATACTGGCTGAGTTTGCCCCAAAATTTACCTGAGCCAGAAAACTGGCTGAGTTCAGCCCAAAATTTATCATTGCTGTTTTCCCAATATCAAATCTATGTTAGCGAGTCACAATTAAAATCACTACTCTAATTAGTCACGATAAATATTGAAGCTTCAAAGCCTCTGGCAAAGAAGCTCTGAAGCTGTTCACCGAAAAGTAAAAACACCTATGTCTGTCATCTATAACTACCACCAGCCGCAGTTTATGCTGCTTTTGGTGAAATAAATGTAAATAGCTGACAGACAATCGATTATGAGAGTTAATTTAACTCTCATAAGCATTATGAACGCTGAATTTTATCTTTTTGGCTAATGAAAATTAGACCAACTGTAACGGGTATTACAACAATTGCAGTACCCCAAGCCAAACTCCAAAGAAAATTTGCTAAAGAAGGCGTCATACTTCTCAACCTTTTTTTACACACTTCATCCTAATTTTAATAGTGTATTACTTTCTTGAGAAGCCTCTAAGTCGGAACTGCAAAACTTGGTGATTGCTGTGAACGAGTTTGCTTTTTTATTCCAGATAGAAGTGACAGCATTTGGTTAAAATGATCAGAGTGCTTTACAAAGCTTCAAATTTTGTGGCGATGTCAACGACGGGCTACGCCTACACGAAGCGCAGCTTGCCGTTTGCCTAAGTCTTTCTTTCTTTACAGATAGTACCTTAAACCGATGACTGGTGTTGATCTGACTGCTTGGATTCTTGGCCCTGTGTTAGGGGTGATGACATTTTTATTTATATTTCGGATCATTCTCACTTGGTATCCGCAAGTGAATCTGAATCGTTTGCCCTTTAACTTAATAGCTTGGCCTACCGAACCATTTTTAGTGCCATTGCGAAAACTGGTACAACCTATAGGCGGAGTGGATATTACACCTATTATTTGGGTTGGTATCTTTAGTCTGCTGCGAGAAATATTACTAGGTCAACAAGGATTGTTGACTATGGCATCTCGTGTAAATTAGGGAATTGGGAATTGGGAATTGGGAATTGGAGAGAAGTCAAAATTACCTCTTTCCCCTCTGCTCCCTGCTCCCCTGCCCTCTTCCCAGTCCCCAATCCCCTATCCGTTCATCTCCTGGACAAAATTTGTATAGACATTACCCTGCAAAAATTGTGGAGTTTCCATAATTTTTTGATGGAACCCGATAGTGGTGGGTAGTCCAGTGATGGCACATTCCCGGAGTGCGCGTTTCATGCGGTTGATAGCAGTGGGTCGGTCTGGGGCCCAAACAATTAACTTGCCAATCAAGGAATCGTAGTAAGGCGGGATTTGGTAATCTGTGTAAACGTGAGAATCAATCCGAACACCAGGGCCTCCAGGCGGCAGATAGCCACTAATCCGTCCTGGAGAGGGGCGAAAGTCATGATCGGGATCTTCAGCGTTGATCCGGCATTCAATCGAATGACCCCGCAAAACTACTTCCTCTTGGGTAAGTTTAAGTCTTTCCCCTTGAGCAATCCGAATTTGCTCGGCAACCAAATCTATCCCAGTAATCATCTCTGTTACAGGATGTTCCACTTGAATTCGGGTGTTCATTTCCATAAAGTAGAATTTACCGGATCTATCCAAGAGAAACTCAATAGTACCCGCCCCACTGTAATTAATAAATTGGGCAGCTTTGACAGCAGCTTGTCCCATTTTCTCACGTAGGTCTTGGTCGAGAGCCGGACTGGGAGCTTCTTCTAGTAGTTTTTGGTTCCGGCGCTGAATTGAGCAATCGCGTTCGCCTAAGTGGATGACATTACCGTAGTTATCCGCCAAAATTTGAAATTCGATGTGGCGGGGACGTTCAATAAATTTTTCGATGTAAACGCCAGAATTCCCAAAAGCTGCTCCTGCTTCTCCTTGCGCTGCTAGGAAAAGTTTCACAAATTCATCTTCAGAACGAACTAGGCGCATACCCCGTCCGCCACCGCCGGCTGTGGCTTTAATCATCACTGGATAGCCGATATCTTTGGCGAATTTTAATCCTTCTTCCTCAGATTCTACTAACCCCTCAGTACCTGGGACTGTCGGAACTCCAGCTTTTTGCATGGTTTCTTTGGCAGTGGATTTATCCCCCATCAGCTTGATAGCTTCTGGAGTTGGGCCGATAAAAGCAATATGATGGTCAGCACAGATTTCCGCAAACCGGGCATTTTCTGCCAAAAAGCCATAGCCTGGATGAATGGCAGTGGCATTGCGCGTCAGGGCTGCGGCAATAATATTGGGAATATTCAAATAACTTTTACTGCTAGCTGGTTCGCCAATGCAAACCGCTTCATCAGCAAGTTGGACGTGGAGAGCATTCCGGTCAACGGTGGAGTGAACCGCGACTGTGGCAATTCCCATTTCTTCACAGGCGCGGAGAATGCGAAGGGCGATTTCTCCCCGATTGGCAATTAATATTTTGTCAAACTTCATTTTTTAGTTTCGATATCATTACCAGTAGATTGACATTTTCCCCGATCCAACTTGAAACGACGCTTCCGCATTATTTAAAATTATCACAGGAGATTCGCCACCCTGACTCTAAGCAAATTCAAGATTGCAGGCTTGCTGCCTCTACAGGTTTTACTACACTAACAACATTGCTGCTGTAAGTCATGGCTAGCTTGCCAAACTGGGCTTTTGCGATCCGCGATCGCACCGCATCTCCCAAAGTCGCTCTACCCTTTTTAATATCACTTGTGCAGATGCTAAATTTCTGTCAGTCTGATACCGCCTTGAATAAATTTATATTTTTGATAAATATAACTTTAGATATCACCTTACTATAATTATTTTCTTATGCTATAGTCTATCTTTAGACAAGCCGTGCGGATGTGGCGGAATTGGTATACGCGCACGCTTGAGGTGCGTGTGGGCAATGCCCTTGCGAGTTCGAGTCTCGCTATCCGCATATTTTTGTTTGTCAAGGGTCAATAGTCAAGGGTCAATAGACCTGAGACTATTGACCCTTAAATCTTGGTATAGCTCTGTTTTTTATGCTTTTATAGAGATACGTGAAGTTTTGTAAAAAGCATTGAGTATTACTTTTACGCCGATAAATAACTTAAAGCAGCCAGCAGCTTGGCATCGCCTCACTCCGATTTGGCAAGGAGGGGAGGAAGTAATTCAAAAAAGTTTACCTCACACTCAGCTAGCACCGGCTTGGCAGCTTATGCTTTTGGGTGATGGCTCTCCAACACGTCACTTAGAATTGCTTACAGGCGAGTCTATAGAAGTAGATGTCATTGATATGTCATTGATTGGCATGGATTTGGATGCTGCACCTGATTTAATTCAAGCTGTCCCAGGGCCACGACTACGGCGACAAGTGTGGCTGCGGACTGCTTCTGGTCAACGATTAGCTTATGCTACCTCGTGGTGGGAAGCCAGTCATGTAGATGAGTATTTGCAAAATCGTTCATTACCAATTTGGGCAAGTTTAGCTCGTCTCCGCACAGAGTTGTACCGGGATGTTCGCGGGATTTACTATGGTGACTCATTGGCGCTAGAGTCTGGTTTTGGCGTAACTGGGCCTTTTTGGGGTCGTCATTACTTGTTTTGGCATCATGGACAGCCACTAACCTTAATTTATGAAGTTTTTTCGCCTTATTTAACTAAATATTTGGGAGCGATGCAATTAAATTCCCAAAATCAGTAAAATTCTGCGATCGCTACCGAGCAAAGCCAAATAGCTAAAATTGACTTGTAGCTTTTTCCAGTTACTTGTATCCTCAAATTGCTTGGAATCACAGATTTACTTGCGAAAATTTTCCGACTAAGGAATTAATCTTAGCGAAACGTCCTACTAAATTCAACAAAGCGTGTTAAAAATGGTAACTGAGTCAAAAACACAGCTTTTGAAAGACTAGGTAAAGTTGATTATATAAGTAGCATCAGCATCTAAGGTAGAAAAATTTAATCCAATTAGCTGCCTTAAAGAATGGTTAAACCAGTTGATGTACTTGACTAATCAAGCAAGTAATGATTTTGCAAGTATAAGGTATAGGTTTCAATGGCACCGCCTCTTGTGTCTGTTCCGATGAAGAAAAAAAAGAAACCGTCTCTGGTGCTGACGCTCTCGGCTGCTGGGCTGTTGATTGGTGCGGGGACTCTAGCATACTGGTTCTTAAGCCAGAGACAAATATCTTCCAGCGATTTGCTCGTAGGTGCAAATATTATTCCTGGTGATGCGCTTTTTGCGGTTTCTCTGACAACAGATCCCCAGCAGTGGCAGAAACTGCGACAGTTTGGGACAAAAGAAACCCAAGCAGAACTGGACAAAAATTTAGTAGAATTGCGCGATCGCTTTCTGACTAATAATGGTTATGACTTCCAGAAAGATATCGCCCCTTGGGTAGGCAATGACGTTACAATCGCAATTCTTGCCCCAGCAACAGCGAGTAAAGCTGCACCTAAACCAGTTACCACTAATGAAGATACTGCTAGCGATCAGCAGTCGATGGTAATGGTATTACCAGTAAAAAACCCAGAAATCGCCAAGAATATTTTGGCACAACCCAAAACCCTTAAACAAGGCAAATGGATTGACCGGATTTATCAAGGGATCGCCATCAAACAAAGTGAGGGACAAGCAGGGGAAAACTTCTCAGCAGCATTACTAGATGGGCGTTTTTTAGTCATCACTGATAGTCCCAAAGCCACAGAACGAGCGATCGATGCCTACAAAAATCAAACATCCCTAGCGACAACAGGGGGCTTTGCTGAGAATTTTCCCAAAATTGCCAACGATCAACCCTTTGGCCAGTTTTACGTAAATGTGCCAACAGCAGCCAAAATAGCCGCGGCTTCTCCAAATCGCCCTTTACCTGCTCAAGTTTTGGCTCAACTGCAAAACAACCAAGGTTTAGCGGGGACAATGACTTTAGAGGCAGAAGGAATCCGCTTTAAGGGCGTTTCTTGGTTAAACCCTAATAGTCAACGGGTGCTGGCGGTAGAAAACAACGCAGGAAAAATGCAAAGCAGCCTACCAGCAGAAACCTTAATGATGCTTTCAGGGGGAAACTTACAGAGATTGTGGGGAGATTACGTTTTAACATCTCAGGGAAATCCCTTGTCACCGATCGCACCAGAACAACTCAGAGGTGGGATAAAATCTCTTACCACTCTCGATTTAGATAAGGATTTGCTCAGTTGGATGAAAGGTGAGTTTTCCTTATCAGTGATTCCTAGTAGTCAAAAAGAAGGTTCACCAGACAATTTTCGTTCGGGTTTAGTGTTTATGGTACAAAGCAGCAATCGTAATTTAGCTGAAGCATCCATAAAACAGCTAGATGATGTGATGAAAAATCAATACCAATTCCAAGTCCAATCGGCGAAAGTTGCAGGACAACCCGTTGTTAATTGGGTTTCACCTTATGGTACATTAACTGCCACCCACGGCTGGTTAGATGGAGATATCGCCTTTCTAGTAGTGGGCGCTCCTATCACTGATAAGATTGTTCCCAAACCCAACAACACACTAGCTAGCACGATTCCATTCCAACAAACAGTTCCTACAGAACCAAATCCGACAAATGGTCAATTTTTCCTGGATGTGGAACGAACTGTGAAAAATTTCCCTTTACCAACTCTAATTTCCAATCAACAAATTTTGCTTGATGCAACGCGCTCAATTGGAATGACATCCGCCGTCAGCGACAGTCGTAGTAACCTCTACGATATTTTTATAGGACTCAAAAAAGTCAGTAACACGACTCCGTTACCTAGCCCAGAAAGCAATAATAGCAACTCTTCTAAATAAGAGAGCAGGGGGTAGGGAGCAGGGAGATTAGTTTGGGAGCATCCACTTTTGGAAGAAACACCGGGCGATTGGAAATCGCGGCTATATAGACTAAACCCGCCTGCGCGGGTTTTAGGGATTTCCAAGGAATAAATTATCCTAAAAAACGAACCACAGAGACGCAGAGAACACAGAGAGAAGAGAGATTAAGAGGATTTTTGCGTCAGCTTTGGAATATTTTTTTATTTGGAAGTCCCTTATAGAGTCCGCTCAGGCGGACTTCGTTTGTATAGCCCCAGACTTCTAGTCTGTTCGCGTAGCCTGCGCCTTAGCGCAGGGGCGATCTGCCAAAACGGGATGCTCCCGATTAGTTTTCCCCTCAGCCTCTTTTCAATTCCCAATTCCCAATTCCCAATTCTCAATGCCCAATTCCCAATTCCCCTGTTTCATAACCCTGTAAACATATAGGATCAGAATAGTCAGAATCCATATTTTAAATCATTCACGGAGAGAACACTTTATGAACCTGGTTGTACTCCAGAACTGGCTGGACAATGCCTCCTTTGCCATATTATTCCTAACAATGCTGGTGTATTGGGGAGGAGCGGCTTTTCCGAATCTGCCTTATCTAGCCGCTTTGGGGACAGCTGGGATGGCGATCGCTAATTTGTGCATGGCGACTCTACTAGGGGCAAGATGGATAGAAGCTGGTTATTTTCCCCTAAGTAATCTCTATGAATCTCTATTTTTCTTAACTTGGGGAATTACCACCGTCCATCTAATTGCTGAAAGTAGTAGCCGTAGCCGCTTAGTAGGAGTTGTTACATCTCCAGTGGCAATGTCGATCGCAGCTTTTGCTACTTTGACGCTACCATCCCAAATGCAGCTGTCAGAACCCTTAGTACCTGCTTTGAAGTCAAATTGGCTGATGATGCATGTTAGCGTCATGATGTTGAGTTATTCTGCTTTGATGGTGGGTGCATTATTAGCGATCGCTTTTCTGATTGTCACTCGCGGTCAAAACATCCAACTACAAGGCAGTTCTGTAGGTACTGGTGGCTATCGCAGCAACGGCTACCGCTTGCACAAAGCAGCTGAACTAATTTCTCAACCACCAGCCCCTTCTGCCGAAAATAACGGCTTTGCTCGTTTTGAAAGTAGTAGCAACGGCAACGCTAACGCTAACACTGCTGTTTTGAATTTAGTAACTACCTCTGAACCTCAAACCGTAGCATCTGCCGAACCTCTTTCACCTCAGCGCCTTAGCCTTGCCGAAACCCTCGACAATATCAGCTATCGCATCATCGGATTAGGATTTCCCCTGCTAACAATTGGCATTATTGCCGGTGGTGTTTGGGCTAATGAAGCCTGGGGTTCCTATTGGAGTTGGGATCCTAAAGAAACTTGGGCATTAATCACCTGGTTAGTCTTCGCCGCCTACCTCCACGCCAGAATTACTCGCGGTTGGCAAGGGCGCAGTCCCGCAATTTTAGCCTCCACTGGCTTTGTTGTTGTCTGGGTTTGCTATCTGGGTGTAAATCTTTTGGGTAAAGGTTTGCATTCTTACGGTTGGTTTTTTTAGTAATCGTTTAAATAAAACTACCCCACCCTAACCCTCTCCTTGTAAAGGGGAGGGTTAGGGTGGGGTAAAAACCAAATTCGTAAACTACTTGAGGGTTGGGGAGGGGTAACGCGAGAATTATAGGCTAATTTATTGGACATTAAATTATTACTAAATTTTTATTTGAGCAGCACTAAATCTATAAAATCATCATTTTATTTCGGATGAACTGTTATATCTCTGGAAAATATAGATTTATTGACAGGAGTTTTTTATGGAAGATGGATTTGAGAGACTGAATCACGATGAAGTTGTGTCTATAGAACCAGACACTTTTAATAAGTTAAATATTGCTAAAACTTTTAAAGTCCGTGATTTGATTACAGCAATTAAAGAATATATTGGAGCGGAAGAAACGGATGAAGTAAATTTGTATACCCAAGGATTAAACTGTGAGGTTCTACAATTTAGTACTCAGGGATGGAAAAAAGGAAAAGTTAGACTTGCTTTAGAATTTTGTCCTGATGAATCTGAGTCACCGCTTGATGAAATTTTTCAAAGACTCAAACAAGTAGAAAACTAATACCCAATAAGCAAAAGATCCCCGATTGATCTAAGAAGAAATTGGGGATTTGATTTTTTTGATGTTTGCAAATAAAATTCGACTATACGTAAGGGTAACGCCCCTGCAAATCTATTGGTACTCCGAACGATGCCTTCGGCAGGCTTCCTCTTAATTACAGATGGATATCTGGTGAGGAAATATGACCTAAATGTACACAAAATAATGTATATCTGATTTAATGTGGATTGCTAAAATCGCGATCGCATTAGTCAGAGCAGCTATGCACACACTTGGCAACACAACTCCATCATTGGGCTACATCTTAGCACTAGACTTAGGTACAACAGGCAACCGCGCCTTTGTCTTTAACGCAGACGGCAAGATTGTTGGGCAGGCATATAAAGAACTAACTCAGTATTATCCGCAGCCCGGATGGTTAGAACACGATCCTCAACAAATCTGGAAAGATACGTGTTGCGTGATGCAAACTGCAATTGAGAACGCCCAAATTATTCCATCAGCGATCGCAGCTTTGGGACTAACTGTACAGCGCGAAACCTGCTTGATTTGGGACAAAACCACTGGTAAACCACTCCATAGAGCGATCGTCTGGCAAGATCGCCGCACTGCTCCCCTTTGTCACCAGTTACAAGAGCAAGGCTATGCTGATGAAATTTACGATCGCACCGGATTAATCATTGATGCTTATTTTTCTGCTACCAAACTCAGGTGGCTATTAGACAAGGTTACAGATGTTGACCTGAACAATGTCTTAGCAGGCACTATTGACACCTGGGTGTTGTGGAATCTTACAGGCGGAAAAGTCCATGCCACTGACCACAGCAACGCCAGCCGGACAATGTTGATGAATCTCAAAACCTGTGAGTGGGATGAGAAATTACTGGATCTGTTTCAGATTCCGGCTGAGATTTTGCCCCAGATTCAGCCTAGTTTAGGAATGTTTGGAGTTACTGATGCCACCTTGTTGGGCGCTGAAATTCCCATTACAGCTATCTTGGGAGATCAACAAGCGGCTTTATTTGGTCATGGCTGCGATCGCCCCGGTTTGATGAAATGTACTTACGGGACTGGCAGCTTTTTGGTAGCTCACACAGGCGATCGAATTGTGCGAGCGCACAATCAACTTATTTCCACGGTGGCATGGACACAAGCAAATCCAAGGGGAGCATTGAACGTAGGCTATGCCCTTGAAGGTAGTATGTTTACTAGTGGAGCTTGTATTCAATGGTTGCGCGATCGCCTCAAACTGATTAAAACTGCTGCTGAAAGTGAAACGATGGCAAATCAGGTAACAGATAATGGCGGAGTCTACTTTGTGCCTGCATTTAGTGGACTAGGCGCACCCTATTGGGATATGAGCGCTAGGGGAGCCTTTTTCGGCATTACCGCCAGTGTCCAACCAGAGCATCTAGTACGCGCCGTGTTGGAAGCGATCGCTTACCAAGTTCTGGAGGTAGTGCAAGCAATTAATGAATCTAGTAGTAATCCAGTTGGACGATTAACCGTAGATGGTGGTGCTTGTGAGAATAATTTTTTGATGCAGTTCCAGGCTGATGTATTAGGTATTCCAGTTGAACGGCCGATAATGCGCGATACGACCGTTCAGGGTGCAGCATTTGCAGCAGGTTTAGCTGTAGGATTTTGGGAAAGCTATGAAGCACTGGTGCAGCAACGGCAAATTGAGCGTGTATTTGAGCCAAAAAGCAATGAGCCATTATCCAATTTTGGTACTTGGCAAAAAGCAGTGAAACGAACTCTCGCTTGGGAGGAGTAGTTACCTTTTGATCGTGTTAATTTCTGTGTATCCAAAAAATTTACTTTGGGCAATGAACAACAAGGATCAGAGCCGAATGGCACTAAGAAAAGGGAAAATCGTTGAGGCAGCAGGGGTGCAGAGGAGCAGAGGAGCGGAGGAGCAGGGGAGAAAGAAGAAGTTTAAGGCTTGCGTTCGGATATTTAGAAATTCCCCCCTGCTCCCCTGCAATCCTTACACTGCCTACCCTTCAGCTTAACTTAGTGCCATTCGGATCAGAGCCTTTTGGAAGATCCTTTAGAAGATGTATAAATATATAACGTAAACTACTATCGGTCAAAATATCACTCATATATTCATATATAAGGATGCTTCCCGCATGATTACTAAACCTAAGATTTTTATTGATGGCGAATCAGGAACCACAGGCTTACAAATTTACTCACGTCTCAATCAACGGGATGATATCGAGTTAGTTAGCATTGAGGCATCTAAACGTAGAGATGCAAGTGAGCGAGCTAAACTAATCAATGCCGTCGATGTTGTTATTCTCTGCCTACCTGATGATGCAGCCCGCGAAGCTGTTAGCTTAGTAAGTAGTACTACGGTTAAGATTCTTGATGCGAGTAGTGCCTATCGCACAGCTAATGGCTGGGTATATGGGTTCCCTGAAATTAATCCAGGACAACGAGAGAAAATCGCCAGCGCCCAATTTGTTAGCAATCCAGGTTGTTATCCCACAGGATTTTTAGCCTGTATCCGTCCGTTAATTGCTAAGGAACTTTTAAAAAATAATTTTCCTATCACTGTTAATGCAGTATCAGGTTACTCCGGTGGCGGAAAGAATCTCATCAATCAATACCATACCTTCCACGAACAGCAAGCTGAGGGCGAGTCACTATATCCATACGGGATCTACGGTTTGCAGTTTGGACATAAGCACGTTAAGGAAATGCATTATTATTCAGGGTTAGCATCGCCGCCACTGTTCGTACCGTCAGTAGGGGATTTTGAGCAAGGGATGCTAGTTCAAGTGCCTTTGCCGTTAGGAACTTTGGATAATCCACCATCAGGTGAGGTAATCTATGAAGCGATCGCTAATTACTACCAAGGTGAAAAATTTGTGCAGGTTGCTCCATACCAAGATTCTACTCTGCTGCGAGACGGAGTATTTTTGGATGCGATCGCCATGAACGGCACTAATATTGTTCAAGTTTTTGTATTCGCCAATAACACCACCAAAGAAGCGTTGCTAGTTGCTCGTCTCGACAACTTAGGCAAAGGCGCATCAGGAGCCGCAATCCAAAACCTAAACATCATGCTGGGCTTTCCAGAAGAATTGGGATTGTTATGAAAAAGCATTAGGAAATAGGGAACCCGGATTTATCATCACATCTCGATTAAGCCTGCGCTTGACCAGAGGAACAGGGGAGAGTTCAAATACCAAGTTCTTTCCTCTCTGCTCCTCATTATATATTCTGGTATAAAAAAATTGGTATTCCAGTTAACACGCAATAAAGCTTGATGCATGGTTCAATTAGATACTAAAGCCCCAAAAGCCGGAAATATCTATATTTGGAGATGTGGTCGGATGGTTTTACCTAAGATATATAAGACTTTTTTGATAATAGCTACTGTTACACTCGTGACAGTATTGGCAGTTTCAGGGTTTGCTAAAACAAAACCTCAACACAATATAATAATTTTTATTACCGATGGATTGCGGCCTAGTAAAGTTAATGCTCAAGAAACTCCTAATCTTCATGAGATTCGCCAACAGGGTGTAAGCTTTGTCAATAGCCATTCACTCTTTCCTACTTTTACTACTGCTAATGCTTCTGCGATCGCAACTGGACATTATCTCGGTGATACTGGTGATTTCAGCAATACAATTAATGTTGGCTTTCCTGTCAAAAATGCCAGTAATAGCCCCCTTCCTTTCTTAGAAAACAATGCTGTTTTAGGGGAAATTAGCCAACACTTTGATGGCAATTACTTAAACGAAGAAAGCTTATTAGATGCCGCGCGTAAAGCTGGATTTAGTACCGCCGCCGTTGGCAAGATTGGCCCAGTATTAATTCAAAATGTTACTCAACGAACTGGTAAATCTACAATCATAATTGATGATGCCACCGGTTCTCAAACAGGAATTCCTTTGAGTTCTGAAATAGCTGGATTGTTAACAAAAAATGGCATTGACTTAAAATCACCGACACGAGGAGATAATGGCAAATCTGGCAGCAGTACAGTACCAGGCACGAAAGTCGCTAATATATTTCAACAACAATACTTTGCCGATATAACCACAAAAGTGCTATTGCCTCTATTCAAACAACGGCAAAAACCTTTTGCTTTAATTTATTGGTCACGCGATCCCGATGGAACTCAGCATAACCAAGGTGATAGCTTAAACACTCTTACTCCAGGGATTAATGGCCCCACTTCACTTGCAGGTCTTCAAAATGTCGATAACAATCTCGGTCAAATCCGTACCGTTCTCAAACAGCTAAATTTAGAAGCTTCTACAGATATTTTTGTGACAGCCGATCACGGTTTTTCTACTATCAGCAAGGAGAGCAAAACCAGCTATTCAAAGACACTTGATTATCCAGATATTATGAAAGGATTTTTGCCACCTGGTTTTCTAGCTATTGATATTGCTCATGGTTTAGGATTGCCTTTATTCGATCCAGATAAGCAAAATGTTGCGGTCGAGCCAACTCAGGGTCAGTTTTCTAAAAATGGTTTGATTGCTAAAGATCCCAATAAACCTGATGTGTTAGTGGCTGCTAATGGTGGTTCAGATTTGATTTATTTACCTAATAGTACAAATAACAAAGCACTTGCTAAACAAGTTGTAGATATCCTCTTAAAAGAAGATTATGTTAGCGGTTTATTTGTAA
This sequence comes from Nostoc sp., assembly GCF_036919895.1. GTDB lineage: Bacteria > Cyanobacteriota > Cyanobacteriia > Cyanobacteriales > Nostocaceae > Nostoc. The sequence continues at coordinate 55,499 of NZ_JBALBW010000077.1, read as the reverse complement.
ATGATACATTAGGTTCGATTCCAGGGACTTTACCCTTGAGTGCGATCGCACTTAATGGTAAATCTCATCTTCCTAGCCCTGCGATCGCAGTAAACTTTCGGACATTTGATACTGGCTGTGGCGACCCAACTGCTTGCGGTGTCGAAGTTGCAGACACTTCTTTGCAGCAAGGACAGGGGATGCATGGGTCTTTTAGTCGTGCTGATACTTACAATTATATGGCTGCGATCGGCCCTGACTTTAAAAAAGCTTTTGTAGACCGAGTACCAGTGAGTAATGCTGATGTGGCTATTACCTTGGCTAAGATTTTAAATTTGAATATTCCTCATCAAGGAAAACTTATAGGTCGTGTTTTAAATGAATCTTTGGTCAGAGGAGTAAAAAAAGTTTATTTTAAATCTAATACTTTGACATCTCAACCAAGTACTAATGGATTAAAAACAATCTTGAAGTATCAAACTGTTGGCTCAACTCGATATTTTGACGTTGCTGGTTTTCCTGGTCGGACACTCGGTTTAGCAAAATAGTCCGCCATTGGTATATTTAAATCTTTGAAACTCTCAAGACTATTTCATTCCTAGAAACTAAAGAAAATGTAGCAATAAACATAAGTAAGTTTATTCTTTAGAGCTTCTTAACAACTCCAATTTTTCCCTAGATTTTAATTCTTAAAAGCTATTTATAACGCGTTTTTTAAGTGATTATCATCACTATTTTTTGTTTGTACTTTTGACATACTTGAATTTATAGGCAAAGTGGTATTAAATCATTTAATTTACGATAATAGTCACGTTATATATTCATTTCTATTATCAATACCTTAGTCAAATCAACTAAAACCAACCAAAGACCAACAAACACATTCGTTAATAATTTATTTTGTAGAGTCTGATTTAACAATGAGATAACAAGGTATAGATTATAATAATTTCATGCTAAAAAGTTTGTGATGAGTAGATATTCCAATTACACTTACTATATCCGTTCAGATAACCTAGACTTAATAGAACAGGCTGTAACCTACATTCTTGAGCAAGAAAACTCTCATCGTATTCCTTTGCCTCCCCTGTCTCTAGATGGTATAGAGCTATCCATCGAAGAAATTGAAAACGACGTTAAAAAACTGCGTCGTTATAACTCTAAGCTAAGTAGCGAACTATGGGCGTTTGGAGTTTTTGTTGGTGCGCTTGAATGGACGATTGTAAAAACTTTTCCTGATGAACTGCTATGTCGTCGAGCAAAAGATGCCGAACGACCCCGACTATCAGAACTAGCAATACACCTTGGTACTGATGCTTTCTATATAGGTTACGGCGAAGAAGGTAGTATTTTTATGGAAACGGATGCAAGAGGTGGCATTTTCACATCTGGCTCAGTTAATGAAGAACACTCAGAAGAAGGTAAATTTTTTGAAGAGCAGATTAACTTAGTAGATCGTATCCAATCACTAGAGCAGATGAAGCTGATGCACTCAAAAGTACCTCAACACTTCTTCTTGTTAAATGTTCCAGAACAGATACAAAAAGCAGAGCAAGAACTAAAAGAAGAGGAACATAAAAGGTTTGAGGAGTGGCAAGAGCAGTTTTTAGATGATTATACTAAACGTTATTTTTCTCTAATGGCATCCGATAAGTTGGAAAAGTGGAAGATAAAGTTTAGACAGAACAGCAATCACTTATTTAACAAAAAAGGAGGGAAGCAATTATTTCGAGCTTGGTCTAATGCATATACATGGCAGGACTTTCATGATATGCCTAGCGGTTGTTTTATCACATTTGAAAGAGCTATAGGACGATTATTAGGTGGTACACCTTCTTACTGGCATTTAGGAAGAGAACCTTTAGTGTACCGTGCCTACACTCAGCAAAAACAGTTAGAAACTGATGGAGCAAGGCTATTGTACTTTCGACCGGCAAGCTACGCAGTTAATTAGCGAATAGCCTATTATTTCCTGGTTTCCAGCTAACTCACTTCTTGTCTACTTTGTCAATGTGCAAATCCTAACACTATCAGTTTGATTGGCAGCATTTTGTAGATATTGGCACAAGTCCAGCGAACTTTTTCCGCTTCAGTTTAGCTAAAAACTTTCTTGTCACATCAACTTTATCAGTAAATCAAGACTAGTTAAACATTGCAGAAAGCGATTTGTGCGTAATAAAGCTTGTACAATTATCAAGGCGGTTTTTACTGCCAGAATACTTCTCAGGTGTAAAATTTATCGACAGCAAAATTTTTATACTTTGTATTTTTCCATCCTTTACTTGTGGCAAAAATGACCCAAGTTAAGCACTCATATATTGCAATAGATAACTTTTACCCTTATGACTGGAGAGCAAAATCTTGGGAATAGAACTACGCAGTTTCGTATTTCTCGACAGCCTGCAACCTCAACATGCAGCATATATGGGAACAGTAGCCCAAGGCTTCTTACCATTACCAGGGGATACATCACTGTGGATTGAAATCTCTCCTGGTATCGAAATTAATAAAATTACGGATGTAGCCCTGAAAGCGGCCTCTGTCCGTCCGGGAGTACAAATAGTTGAACGACTTTACGGACTATTGGAAGTTCATTCTAGCTCCCAAGGCGAAACGCGGGCTGCTGGTCAAGCCATTTTAGCGGCCTTAGGAGTCCGAAAAGAGGAATGTCTCAAGCCGCGTGTTGTTTCTAGCCAGATTATCCGCAATATCGATGCTTACCAAACACAACTTATTAATCGCACGCGACGGGGACAGCTACTATTAGCAGGACAAACACTGTATGTATTAGAAGTGGAACCTGCTGCTTATGCCGCACTCGCTGCCAATGAAGCTGAGAAAGCAGCATCAATTAATATCCTTGAGGTTCAAGCTGTAGGAAGTTTTGGACGGCTTTACTTAGGTGGACATGAGCGAGATATTCTAGCAGGTGCGGCGGGAGCGTTAACGGCTATTGAAAGTGTAGCTGGTCGGGCAAATCCTCTAGGTGGTCGTCAGGAGTAAAGGAGAGAAAATGGCAAATCGAGAGCATCTAGCTTTACTGAAAGCAGGTGCAGTGAAATGGATTGAGTGGAGAAAGAGAAATCCTCAGATTGAACCAGACCTCAGCGCCGCAAATCTGCAAGGGGATAACCTCAGAGGCGCAAACCTCCAAGGGGTAAATCTGAGAAAGGTAGATTTGGGTCATGCTTTACTCGTGCGAGCAAACCTCAGTGGGGCTGACCTCAGTAGTGCCAACCTCTCCAAAGCCTTGCTCGTTGAAGCTAACTTGAGTAATGCTAACTTCAGTGTTGCTAACTTGAGTGGTGCTATGCTTACGCAGGCAGATTTGAGTCATACTAATTTGATTGGAGCCGACTTGAGTGAGGCAAATTTGAGAGGCGCTGCGATCGCTCATGCTAATCTAATTGGAACTGATTTAAGAGGCGCTAACTTGAGAGATGCCGATTTAGGTGCAGCGAAACTAATCCGGGCTAATCTCTCTTTTTCCAATCTCATTGAAGCTAACTTGATTGGGGCTGACCTCAGTGAAGCAAGTTTGTACGAGGCAGAAATATTGGGGGCTTATCTTTATAAAACCGACTTATCCAAAGCTAATTTGAATAAGACTCGCTTCAGTGGTGCTTACCTGCTACGAGCTAACCTAAGTGAAGCTGATTTGAGTCAAGCTGATTTAAGCTGGACTAACCTGAGAGATGCGAATTTGGCAGGGGCAAATCTTAGAGCAGCTAACCTCAGAGGAGCCGACATTCGGGGAGCTAATCTTAGCGGTGCAAATCTTCAAGAGGCAATTATGCCTAACGCTTCAAGGCATGATTAGTTAACAATAAAGAGCAAACGATGTTTAGATTCATTTTTTGAAGTTTAAACTAATTCGCAGTTTCAGAGCGATCGCTTGTCGCCCATATTCTTCTGCCTTCTGCCCTTAGCATAGCTGCCTTCCCACAACCAAGATCGCCAAAAGTTGCCAATAACCCATAACCCCTACCAGCAAGCAGTAAGGGTTGAAGGTGGTTGATGCTCAATTAAGGACAGGTGATATCATAGCCAAGCTCGGTCATATTGAACAGGCCAGAGTTTATCGTGTCCTAACTGTTTGGCTGCCAGATGCGGCCAGTAAGGATTGCGGAGTAGTTCGCGTCCCAACAGCACTATATCAGCTACTTCTGTGCGAATAATCTCATCAGCCTGTTCAGGGGTTGTAATTAAGCCTACAGCTCCTGTATGGATATTGGCTTCGCGTCGAATGCGTTCGGCAAACTGAGTCTGATAACCAGGTTTAACTGGTATATTAATGCCCGGTATAATGCCCCCTGATGAATTATCGATGAGATCAACTCCTAAAGACTTAAGTTTGTCACTTAAAGCGATACTTTGCTCAATGTCCCAACCCTTATCTACCCAATCGGTGGCAGAAATACGTACCCAAAGTGGATTCGTATCGGGCCAAACCTTTCGGACTGCTTGAACAACTTCTCTGAGAAAACGAGTCCGGTTTTCAAAGCTACCACCATAATCATCTTGCCGTTGGTTAGAAAGAGGTGAGAGAAACTGATGGAGTAGATAACCGTGAGCAGCATGGATTTCAACTACCTTGAAACCAGCTTCTAGAGAACGTTTAGTAGCTTGGACAAAGGCATCAATAACTTCCTGAATTCCCTCAATACTTAGGGCTTCTGGAACTGGGCTATCTTTGCTAAAAGCGATCGCACTACTCGAAACCAAAGGTCGCCAACCTTCCTGAGATTCATCCAGCACTTTCCCTCCCTTACTAGGTTTGGCAGTGCTGGCTTTTCTGCCTGCATGAGCGAGTTGAATACCCGCAACCGCTCCAAAGTTATGAATCAATGCCACAGTTTTGGCTAAAGTTTCGATGTGTGCATCCGACCAGATTCCCAAATCTTGAGGGCTAATGCGTCCGCGAGGTTCTACGGCTGCTGCTTCTGTTAGCACTATACCTGCACCGCCAACTGCGCGAGAAGCTAGATGAATAACGTGCCAATCATTAGCATATCCATCTGTGCTGGAATATTGACACATAGGTGAAACGGCGATGCGGTTACGAAAAGTAACTTCACGAATCTTTAATGGTTCAAATAGATGTGCCATTGCTATTGATTCCTTTTCTTACTTGGTGAAAAAATAGGGGTGTAAGGGTGGTGGGTCACTCTCTAATTCAATATAATTCTTATGAAAATCATGAATGGTTTTGCCCCTTAAGAGAGTTGTGACAAACAAAAAGTTTCAGATGCCCTTAATCTAACTTTTTAAGGAAGTCCGGTATCTTGTCGTTTATTTATCACTCAAAATTGTGTAAGCATCATTAACTAAGTGCATTTTCTCTTGTGCTTGTTTTAGCAGTTGTGGCTGATTCACAAACAAATCTGGATGCCATTTTTTTACTAAAGTTCGATAAGCCTGCTTTACTTCAGCCTGAGAAGCATAAGCTTGCAATCCTAAAATGCCGTAGGCGCGAGTAATCTTATCTTTTTCCGTCTGGCTTTTGGGTTGAGTGGGTGCTTTGTTGCTTTGAGTTGAATTTTGCTGTTTACCAGTTTGAGAACCAGGCGATCGCATCTCTGCTTTCATTCGCGCTATTTCCTCATTGAGTTCCCAATCACGAAATTTCGCCTCTACCTCTTCTTTCCTCGGAGAGGGAGAAGCTTTTGGTGGTGGTGGTGGAGAAACTGATTCTACCCTTCTACCACTATTCTTAGCAGTATTTTCTTGTTGTTGCTTAATGACAGGATCTTTTTCGGGGGAAATTTTAAATCTCTCTGGCTGTGGCGAATATTTTCTATTAGTATTTGTAAATTTTGGTATTTCTTTATAAGGTTGATAATTTGAGAGAATTTTGACATTTTCTAACTCTTGCAGAAACCGATTAAAACCATTTTGTAATTGCTGCAAATTTTCTCGCTTATTAGTAACTTCTACTGGATATTGACTGAATTCAAAGCAAATTACTTTTTCAGCTTTCCGTTCATATTCATTCAAAATCGATAACCCTTGGCTGCTGAAATTAGAGAAATAATCTTCAATTGCAGTTATACAAAGTTTAGCAACTTCCTGATGATAAGATTCCTTTGCTAATTGTTCATCTTGTTTTTGGATATTCTTGTTTAACAAATAAGAAATACTCCCGACGACAGCAGCACCTACCGGGCCGCCTAACAACCAACCGATACCACCACCAACAGCGATAGAACCAGGTTCACTTAAATCATCACTATTGTTTGGCTTTGTGGGCAATATTACTTGTGGTTCGCTAGGAAAGGGAATTAATAAATCTTGTGGTCTTTCTTCTTGGAAAAACTCGTAAGCTTGATAAAGCCATTTTGCCGCAGCTAATTGCAATTGATTTAGGTCTTTTTTAAGAGTATTTGTTTGCCAATCTTTAAATTTATTTTCTGCCAATGCAACTGCCGCATCAGCTTGATATTTTGTGAGTAGCTTGGGTAATTCTAGCCAATCGCGTAATTCTCCGATGCTAGTAGTGAAACCTTTATAAATTAAATTAGCTGCTTTTTGTTTAATTTCAATTTTACTATTTTGTTTCTCGTCAAAAGATTTTATTTCAAGAGCAATCGGGTCAATTTTAGCTTTTAATGAGAGTTGAATTTGAGAAGCGATCGCTTGCACTCTTGGCAAACGCACACTACCACGATCTGGTTGCAAAATCCCCACAATATTTTGCAACGCTGTTTCAAAAGCCGCCAACCCGCTACTATTTGCAGCCGCGACATCGCCTTTTAATCTGGCTCTTAAGGCGGGTAAAGCATCAACGCGATATAAATTACTAAAACCTGGAGGTAATTCGGCTCGAAAGCTTTCTGCAACAAATAGCAAGCGATTTTGAACTTGTTTTTGCTCGTCGGGTTCGAGTAAGTTGAGAAAATTGGCAACAAATATAACCGTTTTGATACCGCGATCTAATAGCCAATCTCGTAAGTTTTCCCGTTCACCTAAAGTCATTAACTTCCGTGCATCTAGTAATTGAATAACTAAATCTGCACTTAAAAGTTTTTCTCTGACTAAATTATCTTGTTCATCTCTATCATTAGTTCCCGGTAAATCGAGGAATTCTACACCTGTTTCTAAGAAGGGATGCGGACAAAAAACTTCTACAGATGCTACATCTTTTCGCATCTGCCTATTGCCATCAAGAGTTGCAAATTGTTGTAAAATTTCTGTGCCACTGCGATAGATTTCTGCACCATCTACCAACATGATGCGAGTCCGTACATCAGGACCATACTTGACAGTAATCGATGCGCCTGTGGTGGGGATTAAATCAATTGGTAAGGTGCGATTTCCTAGCATGGCGTTAAGTAAAGTAGATTTGCCATGATTGAAAGGGCCAAATACCGCAATGCGAAAACTAGGATTAACGAGATGATTGCAAATGGTTATTATATCTTGATTTAGTTGCGATTTGCGTTCTAAATTCAGTAACGCAGAGGCAGATTTGAGAGAATCTGCTAAATCCTTATAACCTTCATACTGTTGTTGCATAGTTTCTCATCCCCAGGCTCTACCTCACATTATTATGTTTATACTATGTATAATTCAACATCCAATAAAATCCTAGTTTGTAGTGAGCAATTCATTGCTCATAGCAAAGTTTATCAGGACTAAAGTCCTTACCCTCCGGGTTCGTTAGTCGCTCATGGGGGAAACCCCCAAGACCGCGCTAACTCACTACAAACTTTAATTTATTTACGTTTAGCTACTTATGGTTATGGAAAGCGGAGACTTCCTATAGGCATTCCCAGCTAAAAGCTGGGAACCAGAATAACGAAAAGACGATAGTAATAATATATATTAGCTATAGTAAGCTAATAGATTGCTATACGCCGCCTCTATTTTTTGCAACTGAGCTATTACATCTTCCTGTAAGCTTTTTAACCGATTGAACTCACCCTCACGATTGATTTCGCGGGTTTGTTTTTGCTTAACTAAGTTATCTAATTCAGATTTGCGAGAGACAATATCATCGTTAATTCGCTTACTCACTTCTCTTTCGTAAGAGTCAAAACACTCTTTCACAGCATTATATACAACCTGAGATTGTTCGTATGCGACTTGTGGTAGATGTTTAACTAATTCTTTCTTTGCAGTTTTAACTAACTCCCTACGCGCTTGATCTGCTTGCAAAAATCCTACCCCTAAACCTAGCAACGCAAACCCGATTGGCCCAAGTAAAACACCTGTTACGGCTGTAATTATGCCGCCAATACCAATTACAGTGAAGTAGTTTAACAAGATATTTTTCCAATCAAATCCAGCCCCGGCTAGTGCAAAGCCAGCAAGATTTCCTTTAGACAGTGATAACAATCCCATTGCCCATTTTGCCCAGCCGGGAGAGTTATCTTCTTCAGCAGTAGTAGTGGTATGTACCTTTACGTCTTGTCCGGTGAGCTTTTCTGTAATTTGGTCTGTGATTTGATTGTAAGATGCGCCATATTGTGCAGCACTACGAGAAAGTTCTTTAAAAGCTGCGTTAATATCTTTTTCAGCAGTTAATGTCCAAGCCGCAGATTTGTCGGTAATATATTGCTCAAAAGCTTTTTGCAGTGCGGTGTTAAATGCTTCTCGTTTACCACTGCTGAGAAAATCAAACAGATTTAATTCTGGCTGATAGCGTAAGAAGTCATTTTCAAAGGTATTACCTAAGTTTAAAACATAGCTGCGAAAAGATTCAGAAATCGTTCTTGCTTGAGTGTCTCTGGTATTGATAATTTCTTTTTGGAATTCATCTCGAATACCTGTGAGTTTGTTAAACTCAGGTTCTACTGAATCAATCCGTTTTTTTAATTCATTGACATCTTGATCGAGTAATGGTATACGTCTAGCAACTGCTTCGCGGGTATGATTGCAAGCAAGTCTTGCTAAGGTTCTGACTTGCCGGAGTTCTGCGATCGCACGTTCTCTGGTAAGAAATGTATTAAGGGAATCCATAAACTTCGGAAAGCCAGTCCCCTCTAAATCAGCTTGGGGGTTCTTCAACCGTCGTCTGAGTGCTTGAATTGACGAAAGTTCAAACACGCGTTCGTCATAAATATTCTGACCCTCTACAGTACAATATTCTGCTAAATTCGCCTTAAATACTTGCCGCAATCTATCCTCAGATGCTTGTAATTCTTCGACATCATCAGGATCTATCAGTGATTCCCGAACCTGATCCCAAGCATTAACTAAGAAGAAAACAGTCAAGCCTCGACCTTTGATATAATTTTCTAGATAGCGACGCTCACCCAAGGTACAAGGTTGAGAAGCTCTCATCACAAACAGAATTGCATGGCAATTATTTACATAACCCAAAGATAATTCGTTTCGCGCTTCTGTATCATTCAATCCTGGACTATCGACAATTTCAATTCCCTTTTCTAGTAGCGTTAAGGGATATTCAACAACTGCATAATCAACATCTGGAAAAGCTTGTTTTTTCTCCTGCTCTAATTTTTTTGCTTCAGCCGGATCGATGGTATATTTATATTTAAAGTTCTGAAAATCTAGCTGTTGCGGACTTTTACCATCATTAAAATGAATGGTAACTTTCTTTTCTGGCCCATAACGTAAAACTGTTAACACTGCTGTACAAGGGTTAACATCGCTCGGTAACAAGTTTTCACCAATTAAGGCGTTAAGAAACGTACTTTTTCCTCGTTTCATATCGCCCAATACCAAAAGGCGAAATACACCTTGACGGAGGTTTTTACTAGCTACTGTAATATCTTCAATATCTCGCTCTAAACTGAGTTTTCCTGATGAAGAGTCGCCAGCTAATTCCGCTTGATTAATTGTTTCAGCTAGTTTACTCAAACATACAGACATCTCCGACCGCACTTGAGCAACCCGCTCTAAATCTTGGATAAATCTGTCAGTTGCTATCTGATTTGTCATAAAATTTACACCTTTATTAAAGATTGGTTTTTTTAGATTCCAAAAATAGTTTGTAAGATAGCCATCCCAGCGCACCAACAATAATAAACCCAGCTAATACTGAGGCTATTCTTACTGCAACTAGCGCTACCACACCAAGAGCAAAAAGCTTTCCACCCAAAATCAGTTTTTTCATCCAAGGTTTCTGGGAATTTTCTGGCTGATGCTTCACAGTTTGATGAAAAGCTGCATCAGTAGCATGGATGTTAGTTTCCATTTCCCGCAGTCGCAATTCAACTTCTCGTTCGCGTAATGTACGTTCCCGGTGTTCAATTTCTTTTTGGCGATTACTCTCAAATGTCATCGGTGTTCATCCCGTCTAAGACAATGAAAAGATGTCAGCATTTACTTATCAGCTATGCTGTATACTAACTTACGTAAATATTTAGCAACCCCAGTAAATTTACTATTTTGCTTTTCATCGCCTGGTAAACTGAAGCTGGAGTTAAGTACCATAAATTTGTGGTGAAAACGAATATTTTTGATGTAAGTTATGCGATCGCTATAAGCCAAAATTTTTATAGATACTCACACAGGTATAGTCAAAATGGATATTAAAAATGGCTTCGTTGGCGCTATTGGTAACACACCTCTAATTCGCTTAAACAGCTTCAGTGAAGAAACAGGGTGTGAAATCCTCGCGAAAGCTGAATTTCTCAATCCTGGCGGTTCCGTCAAAGACCGCGCCGCACTTTATATCATTGAAGATGCCGAAAAGAAAGGTTTACTCAAACCCGGTGGTACTGTTGTAGAAGGAACTGCTGGTAATACTGGCATTGGACTGGCGCATATTTGCAATGCCAAAGGCTACAAATGCCTAATTATTATTCCTGATACTCAGTCACAAGAAAAAATAGACGCACTGATAGCACTAGGCGCAGAAGTTCGTCGCGTTCCTGCTGTCTCCTACAAAAACCCAAACAACTACGTCAAGCTATCTGGCAGAGTCGCTGCTGAGTTAGAAAATGCTATTTGGGCGAATCAGTTTGATAACTTAGCCAACCGCCTCGCCCACTACGAAACCACAGGGCCGGAAATTTGGAAACAGACAGATGGTAAAATAGATGGATGGACAGCTGCAACTGGTACTGCTGGTACTTATGCTGGTGTGGCGTTGTACTTGAAAGAACAAAATCCAGCGATTAAATGCGTTGTAGCCGATCCACTGGGTAGCGCACTTTATAGCTATGTCAAAACTGGCGAAATCAGTATAGAAGGAAATTCCATTACCGAGGGCATCGGTAACGGTCGCGTCACAGCAAATATGGAAGGCGCACCTGCTGATGATGCTATCCAAATCGATGACAAAGAAGCTTTGCGGGTAGTTTACCAATTGCTAAGGAAAGATGGGCTGTTAATGGGCGGTTCAACGGGTATTAATGTTGGTGCAGCTGTTGCCCTAGCGAAGCAGTTGGGGCCAGGACATAGCATTGTCACCATCTTGTGTGATAGTGGTTCTCGGTATCAGTCACGGATATTCAACCCGGAATGGCTAGCCTCAAAAGGACTTTCAATAGATTAGTCATTGGTCATTGGTCATTGGTAAAAAATAATATAAAAGACAAAGGACACATGACAAAGGACAAATGACCAACATTACTCAACCATCAAACTTGCCCACAATAGACCAACCCTCTTCTTCTAAATGTGTGCGTGTTTGTCAAAATCGTACCTGCAAAAAGCAAGGTGCGGCCAAGGTATTAGCAGCTTTTACGGCTTTCCCAATCCCTGATGTAACGGTAACGGCTAGCAGCTGTTTAGGACAATGTGGCAATGGGCCGATGGTGCTGGTATTACCCGATATGGTCTGGTATAGCGGCGTTCAACCCGATGGAGTATCTCTACTGATAGAAAATCATTTACTAGGTGGTCAAAGAGTCGAACAGATGCTCTATTATCGGTTTCATCCCCAGAGATCAAATTAATTAGCAATATCAAAGTCTGTAATCTTGTTGACTGAAGTGAGGCATCCAATGAATATCCAGCAGCTGCGTCAATCCTTAAAACAAAATTGGCTTATTTACTACAGCCAAAATATTACCTGGCTAGTGAAAATGCGAATTTGGGGGACTTACGATGGTCTACGCCGTCCTTTGTCCGGTTTTATTTTGGCAACACTGTCTGTTTTAGAACCCCAGTTTGATGAAATACTTGGTTTTATGCTGGATCTAAATAACGATCCAGATAAAATAGTCATTGCTTTAGGTCTTAACTTCAATCCTGATGAAGAGTTACGTTTAATCAAATCAGAGCATTCTATGGCTACAAACAAAGCTGAAAGCGAGTCGCTAGATGAGAAGTATTCTGAGGATAAACATCTGTTATCAGTTGTAACTGCTACCAAGATTGCGCCTAATTTTCTTGCCAAGACTCTAGACTCCAGTTTGTCACGCGCCGATAAACTTGTACCATCATATACAGCTACTACTGAGGTAGTTCGCACCCATAAATCTGAGTTGGTAGTTGCATTTGCTACTAAAATTTCTCCATATCCTCCAGTAAAAACGCCATCCTTCGGTTTCTTTCACGAATATCAATCAGTACGTAGCGGCTTTGCATCTGGTCGTCAAACATCAACTCTTGAACGCCTCCCTTCAGGAACATCGCTGACAATGACTGCTGAGGTCAACAGTAAAGCCAAGACTATGCCATCTGTGGCGCTAGCTAGCGAGGTTAAAAGCAACGTGTCATCTGGCCGAATCCCTGTAGGTGCATTGCTGGCAATTACAACCGAGATTAACAGTAATGGTAAACCAGTGCGATCGCTAGCAATTAATACTGAGGTTAAAAGCAACGGCAAACAACCGAATATTCAACCACAAGAGTTTAAGAGCAAAGTGAATTTACCAACCACTAATGCCCGGAATCTAGCTTCTTGGGTAGATGAGTTTTGTTACGGCGCTAGGGATAAAGAAGATATTTTGACCTGAATTACTTATGGGTAATCGTGAGAAACAAAGGGGATTTCTATGACTTCACCTTCAGTTTCTCCCACTTTAACTTTTAAGCCTACGCCACCAGCTTTGGAGCGAATATAACCTAGTCCAAAATAACCATCAGCCGTTTCTGTGTAACTGGTAAGTTTGCCGACCTTTTCATCTCCAACTGCGATCGCACTTCCAACTTCCACAGGGGCATTGAGTCGTATACCCAAAAGGTGTTGTTTTACACCTTTATATGTATTTAACCGAGCGATGGTTTCTTGCCCAATATAGCAACCTTTAGTAAAAGAAATTGTCTGCCACAAACCAACTTCCAGAGGATTATAATCATCTGTGAGTTCGGAATCTGGCGCGGGACGGCCTTGTAAGATTCGTAAGGCATCCCAAGCGCGATCGCTCATCTCTACCGCCCCAGCTTCTAACAATTTATTCCACACCGTCGCTTTGTCAGTATAAGGGAAAGTGAAGGTGTATCCAGGTGCAGCCAACCCACTACCCACAGCAATCCGCACTCCCTCGGCGGGAGGAATGGTGTATACTTTGTGACTAGCATAAGGTTGGCCGATGAGTTCGCCAATACCCAACTTTTCTAAAATAGCGTCGCTTCCTGGGCCAATGAGGCTGAAGGTATTGGTGTATTTTGTGATATCAGATAATTTCACCTTGTCGGCAGAGAAAATATATTTATCCAGCCATTCCATGAGATATTGGCGGCGGTTGGGTGAAACCAGCAAAATTACCGCATCTTCTCTAACATAAGCAGTTACTAAATCAATTGTTCTAGCTGTGGAAGTGACGAAAACCGTATCACAACCTTCTCCAGGCTTGAGTATTTGGAAATTGTTAGTACTTTGATTGTGTAAGAAATTGAGGCGATCGTCGCCAGCTACTTTAATGCGTCCCCAGGTGGTGCGATCGCATATTGCAACCCCAACTTTAGCAGCTTGGATAGCTGCTGCGTCTCGATCGTCAATTGTAGATGTTGGCATGGTGGTGATAACTTGCCCTGTTTTAATGTTGTCGCACTGGAAATCTTAGCAAATAAGCGTTTCCGGCTTCAAAGCGTTGAGCTTCAGAACTCGGAACTTGAGCTTTAGAACTCGAAATTTCAAATTCTCCACTCAAACTCCGAGTTTCTGAGCTTCTAACTTTCAACCTCTAGTTTCTACTTTTGAAAGAGTTTAGCCATTCTTGAACTTGCTCGCGGGCAATATCGCGCCCTCCAAGACCAAAGGCTAAGGCAATAGCAACTGCGATCGCCCCGAGTAAAAGCCCAAAGGCTAAATTCACAATATCACTGGCAACTCCAATCTGTTGCAGTGCCATTGCAGAGACTAAAGCAATAATGGCAATTCGCGCTACTTGTCCCAAAATCTCTGCCTGACGTTCGCCGGAACTGGTAATGATATTAAAAGCCAGATTTGCCAAGAATAAGCCAATGGCAAATATCACCAATCCCGCCAAAATTCGCCCAAATACGATCGTAATCCCAGACACTAATGCTGTCAGGGCTGGAATATTCAAGATATTCACCGCCGCCACCGTTGCAAACAGCATGATACCCACTAAGGCAACAATACCTGCAATTTCCGATGGAGTGCGGCTGGGAATATGGGCAGTTCTTGGTTCAGTTGAAATTTCAATGCGTCTAGTGGGTGTTGTTAAACCCAAGACGGTGAAAATGTTATTAAAGCCTAAATTGGTGAGGATACTTGTCACCAAATCCGCGACAAACCGCCCCGCGAAATAGGCAACAATTAAAATTGCTACGGCTGTAAAGATGGCAGGGAGAGCGTTAAGAATCTGTTGCAGCATAGCGATTGCCGGGACAGAGATCGCATCAATTCGCAAGGCATTAAGCGCTGCGATCGCCACAGGAATCAAAATCAAAACATAGACAATTGTGCCGAGAATATTCGATAGAGGTTGCACCCCCGCAGCCGGAGATAATCCTAAGCGACTACCTAAATGATCGATCCCAGTTGTCGCCAACAAGTTGGTCACAATCCGCCGCACTACATTAGCTATAAACCAACCAATTACAGCAATTAGCCCCGCCGCTAAAATGTTCGGCAGAATTAGCAGAACTTCTGTAATCAGAGCTTGTACTGGTTGTAGAGCCTGTCTTAGTCCAAGAGTATCTAAAACTGGAGCAAGAAACAGTAAAAATATAAACCAATACAGAGCATTACCAATAGTGTCACTCAGAGACAACTGATTCAGGCTAGGTGTCCTGTCTTCTGGTTCTGGATTCAAACGCTCATCCAGATTAAATGCCTGTAACGATCGCACAGTGAGAATCTTCACAATGGTCGCCAAAAACCAGGCGGTTCCTAAAAGGATTCCCGCACCAACCAAATTTGGCAAAAAGCCAATAAGTTGATTGAGAAAATTATTCAGGGGTCGAGAGGCTACCTCCAGATCCAATGTCTGTAAAACAGCTACCGCCGTCAATAGGATAATGCTCCAAAAGACTAAGCTGGAGATTAATTTCTCCACTTGAGGAACATCCTGACGACCCGTTATCCCTGCGGCAATGCGATTATCTATATTTGTGCGATTGAGGATTCCTCGCGTCACCGCAGCCGCGATCGCTGCAAGTAGCCAACCTACTAACAAAATTGCTACTGCCCCCAGTAGACGGGGCGTAAACAGAATTATCTGTTGAACAATACCTTGTACATTAGCGATTCCTTGATTCACTGCTGGTTGAATCGGTTGCAAACTGGGCGATTGGGCCAAAAATTGCTGTACCCTCATGGGCAAACCAACTCCTATCACCTGGGTTATTCCTTGCCAAGTTGTGTTCATGGTTTTCAGAAATTAAGCTTAAGTATTCGCCGCAAACACTGAGTAAGTGTTTTGCCTATCAATTTACCAGTAAAAACATACATCTATCGCATTGATATCAAGAGTAATTTTTGACTTTGCTACTAAATATTTGGTTTAATCTACTGGCAATGGTGAATTTTGCGTTACTCTAATTGCAGCAACAGCATCGAAGATGTAGAATGCCCCAAGTTTTGGAACAATCGATTCAAATTAATGCTACAGCTACGGTGGTGGAGCGCTGTATTAGCGATTTAGCTCTTATGCACCGTTGGCTCAACCCCGTTCTCCGTTGCGAACCTGTGGGCGAAGCTTGGAGTACTGATGTCGGCAGTCAAAGTCGTTTTATCATTCAAATTCCTCTGCTGAAACCCACCTTAAATAGCGTAGTTGTAGAACGACAACCGGGTTTGGTAGTTTGGGAATTCCAGGGATTTTTTCAAGGGCGCGATCGCTGGGAATGTCAACCCACAGAAAAGGGAACGCTACTACTAAACCGCTTTGAGTACGATATCCCTAACCCCTTAGTGAGTTGGGGTTTCAACACCTTTGCTGCTTCTTGGACAAAACAAGATATGCAAGCTCAACTCCGCCGCCTGAAACGAGTCGCAGAAAATTCGTAATCGGGCATTGGGCATTGTTTATTTTTCCCCCTACCCCCTGCCCCCTGCTCTCCATTACCTACTGATCTTTACCCAATTCGGTAAGTAGCCGCCGAATTACAGATGCATCTTCGGCATCAGGAACTTTTGCTAAATAATTTTGTAAGTCGTCTACGGCTTGGGGGTAGTAACCGAGTTGATAGTAGATCAAACCGCGATCGCGCAATTCTAAAGTTAAACCAGGAAATAGCAACAAAATTCGTTCAACTGCTGCCAGCGTTTTTGCTAATTCTTGCTGTTTGAGGTAAATAAATTTTAAATTTGTCAGCATCCGGGCCAAAAATTGCCGATTACTGACTACAGCTAAAAACTCTGGTTGTAGCGTCACAGGTCGCTGATAAAGTTGAGACAGTCTGTCTTTGCAATCTTGGGCAAATATTATTTCACCGCCATTGAAAACATCCACAAAAATCTCTATATCGGGAATATCTGGGCGGATCAAGAAATGCCCTGGCATCCCTATACCCACCATCGGAAAATCAATCCGTCGAGCAACTTCCAGGTAAAGCAACGCTAAGGTAATGGGAATCCCTAATCTGCGATCGATTACATCATTGAAAAAGCTGTTGCGCGGGTCGTAATAGTCAATTTCATTACCAGAAAATTTTAATTCTTCATAGAGATACTGGTTAATACTTTGAACTATTCGCAGAGGATATCGTGAGTCAGGCAGACGTTCTTGTAGCTCCCACGCCATTGTATCAAGGGCGTTGAGGTATTCCTCTGCATCTAGATTGGGATATTCTTCTAGTGCAATATACAAAGCTGCCTTTGCCAAATCAATGCGCTCGTCAGACTGCTGAATCTCCTGGTAAAAATATTGTCGTGCTGACGAGAAATTCATAAGCTATTGTTCGGTGTAAGTGTGAGGATGAAGCCGCAGCTACGACTAACCCAAGCATCGCAGCTTGGCCAAAAGCTGTTTTTTGTATCTATCTTTATCTTATGGATATTCAGAAGTTTTGGAAATGTAGAACTTTTAGTAAATGCTGTGTTGGTGATGTCTTCGATGGACTGTACCCATGCAAAGCACATGATGTAATATAAGTATGAATTATTTCAAGGCAAAAGTTAGATATTTGATACCTAGCTTTTTGGCTGCAAGTGTAAGTATTTAAGTAACTCAGAATAGTGGTATATTTTGCTACAGAGCGTTAAAGCTAGGGCGATCGCATCTGAAAAATGAGATTAGGGATAAACTAGAGCCTATTCCGTCAATCTAGTCAAGATGGGGACTACAACCATAGCCACCAAACACCTTTTTAAGGAATTACTAAGAGAGTTATGTCCCCGTCCGGTGCTAGAGTTAAAGGTGACATTTCTTATTCTTATGTCTTCTCCGACCTTATCTGAAATCTAGCTTCACTCATTAGGCGCAGCATGGTCACAACCGCAGAAAAAACAAACATTGGCTACATTACCCAAATCATTGGCCCAGTTGTAGACGTTAAATTTCCCGGCGGGAAATTGCCACAAATCTTCAACGCTTTGAAAATCAAAGGCACCAATGAATCTGGACAGGAAATCAACATCACCGTTGAAGTACAGCAACTGCTGGGCGACAACCAGGTGCGGACTGTTGCGATGAGTTCCACTGAAGGCTTAGTACGTGGCTTTGAAGTCACCGATACAGGCGCTTCGATCAGCGTACCAGTTGGTAAAGCCACCTTGGGTCGGATTTTCAACGTTCTCGGCGAACCTGTGGACAACAGGGGCCCTGTAAATGCTGAGACAACTTTACCGATCCACCGCTCTGCTCCCAAATTCACCGACCTGGAAACCAAACCTTCCGTGTTTGAAACTGGGATTAAAGTTGTTGACCTTCTGACTCCCTATCGACGCGGCGGTAAGATTGGTCTGTTCGGCGGTGCTGGTGTTGGTAAGACCGTGATCATGATGGAATTGATCAACAACATCGCTACTCAGCACGGTGGAGTATCGGTTTTTGCTGGCGTGGGTGAGCGCACTCGTGAAGGCAATGACCTCTACAACGAAATGATTGAATCTGGGGTAATCAATAACGAGAGCCTTAATGATTCCAAAATTGCTCTTGTGTATGGTCAGATGAACGAGCCACCTGGAGCGAGAATGCGGGTTGGTCTTTCGGGATTGACAATGGCAGAGTACTTCCGCGACGTAAGTAAACAGGATGTGCTGTTATTTATTGACAACATCTTCCGGTTTATCCAAGCAGGTTCGGAAGTATCCGCGCTATTAGGTCGGATGCCCTCAGCGGTAGGATATCAGCCCACATTGGGAACCGACGTAGGCGAACTGCAAGAGCGGATTACCTCAACTACAGAAGGTTCCATTACATCGATTCAGGCAGTATACGTACCTGCGGATGACTTCACTGACCCCGCACCTGCTACCACCTTCGCCCACTTAGACGGAACAACATTGCTGTCTCGCGGTTTGGCATCTAAGGGAATTTATCCAGCTGTGGATCCCCTTGGTTCAACTTCCACCATGCTACAGCCCAGCATTGTCGGTGACGAACACTACAATACTGCCCGTGCCGTACAGTCCATTCTGCAACGTTATAAAGAACTCCAGGACATTATCGCCATTCTTGGTTTGGATGAATTGTCTGAAGAAGACCGTCTCATCGTGGCGCGGGCGCGGAAAATTGAGCGCTTCTTGTCTCAGCCGTTCTTTGTCGCAGAAGTATTTACCGGTTCTCCTGGTAAATATGTGAAGTTGGAAGATACCATCAAAGGCTTCCAAAAAATTCTGTCTGGTGAGTTGGATGCTCTGCCAGAACAGGCTTTCTACTTGGTTGGCGATATTAACGAAGCGATCGCCAAAGCTGCAAAAATGAAAGCTTAGTCATTAGTCATTAGTCATTGGTCATTAGTTGAACTGCTAATGACTAATGGCAATTCCAAAAGACGAATGACATAGACGCGCCAAGGGCTTCCCGCAGTGTAGGACAAAGGACGAAGGACAAAGGACAAAAGACAAATGACATTAACCGTTCGTGTAATTTCCCCAGATAAAACAGTCTGGGATGCTCCAGCTGAAGAAGTCGTTTTGCCTAGCACTACTGGTCAACTAGGTATCTTAACTGGACACGCACCACTTTTGACAGCTTTAGATACTGGTGTCATGCGAGTTCGTGGCGCTAAAAATCAGAATTGGGAAGCGATCGCTCTTTTGGGTGGCTTTGCCGAAGTCGAAGAAAATGAAGTGACAATTCTGGTTAACGGCGCTGAACGTGGCGACAAAATTAATCTTGATGAAGCTCGCACTGCTTACAACCAAGCAGAAGCGGGGCTGAATCAAGTCTCAGGAGACGATCGCCAAGCCCAAATCAAGGCAACTCAAGCCTTCAAACGCGCCCGCGCTCGGTTTCAAGCTGCTGGCGGTTCGGTCTAATTTAAGTTTATATTTCCACTTTGTAGGTTAGGCAATGTCCAACCTACAAAATATTTATTCAGAAGAACTCAGGAGTCAGGAGCCAGAATTCAGTATGAACTCTGTACGGATGCTAAAACTCCATCCCTTTTATGGATAGAGTATTCTGAATTCTGAATACTGACTCCTTATTTATTAATTTTTAAAAAAATTACGTCAAGTTTAAGAAATCGAGGCAAGCTTTGGTGGAGTGTTAAATTAACTAATTAGTTGCCCTTTTGGGCACAAATTATGAAAAGCCTTTCATTTTTGCTTGGTACTCGTAAACAAAATAAGGTAGCTCGTTTAGCAGCATCTATCGTAGCAACGTTAGCACTTGCTGGTAGTATTCACTCTGCCAATGCTACTTCTGTCAAAACAACTACTGCAAAAGAAATTACTTCGGCATCAATCCAGCTAAATCAGACCACACCAAATATTGCCCAATTACAAACTAGCAGGACTCAATATCAGGCTGCTGGAATTGGCCCTGTTGTACTGGTTCCCATTCTACTTGTTGGCGGTTTAGTCATATTCGTCCCCCTATTCTTTGGCGGACTGGTAGTGATTGGCGAACGGGAAGTTGGCATTGTGGTAAGGAAATTTACCCTTTCTGGGCGTGGATTACCCGCCGGCAGTTTGATTGCCCTCAATGGCGAAGCTGGCTTACAGGCAGATACTTTAGCTCCTGGTTGGCATTGGGGCTATTGGCCTTGGCAGTATTCTGTAAAAAAAGAATCGGTAATTGTCGTTCCCCAAGGGGAAATCGCTTTGATTGTGGCAGCTGATGGCGCATCCAACCCACCAGAGCGAATTTTGGGTAAAATCGTGGGTTGTGACAACTTCCAAGATGCTCGAAAATTCCTTACCCAAGGTGGGGAAAAAGGGCGGCAAATGGGTTTTCTCACGGCTGGTACGTACCGGATGAATACTGCCCTGTTTAAAGTCATCATGGCAGCAAATGCCAGCGCTCATGGCATGACTCCAGAACAGTTGCGGGTGTACAGTCTGGCAGCTGACAAAGTTGGCATTGTTACTACTTTAGATGGCGTACCAATTTCCGCAGGTGAACTTGCAGGCCCCACAATTGACGGACACGACAACTTCCAAAATGGTCAGAAATTTATTAATGGCGGTGGGCGACGAGGTTTACAAGAGCAGACTTTGCTTTCTGGTTCTTGGAACTTGAATCCTTGGTTTGTCCAGGTTGAGCAAGTGCCGATGACAGAAATTCCTATTGGGTATGTGGGTGTGGTGATTTCTTTCGTGGGTAAAGCACATCAAGATGTCAGTGGTGCAGCTTTTACCCACGGTAACTTGGTGAATCAGGGACATAAAGGTGTATGGATCGAACCGCTATATCCTGGTAAGCACCCGATTAACTCCCGGATTATGAAGATGGAACTAGTGCCAACGACCAACATTGTTTTAAACTGGTCAGGTCGGACTGAACGCCACAGCTATGATGCTCAACTAGCTTCTTTAACAGTGCGATCGCGTGATGGGTTTGCCTTTGATTTGGAAGTAGCGCAAATTATCCATGTTGGTGCTTTAGATGCCCCGAAGGTAATTTCTCGCGTTGGTGCAATGCAAAATCTCGTAGACCATGTATTAGAACCGACTATCGGGAATTATTTCCGCAACTCAGCCCAAAACTGTACTGTATTAGATTTTCTGACGGCTCGAAGTGAGCGACAAACTGAGGCTGCTGAGTATATTAAAACAGCATTGCGGGCTTATGACGTGCAAGCGATTGACACCCTCATTGGTGATATTCAGCCACCAGCGTCGTTAATGCAGACACAGACAGACCGGAAAATTGCCGAAGAAGAACGCAAGACTTATGAAGTCCAGCAAATGGCGCAAACCCAACGGCAGCAGCTTGTCCGGGAGACAGCACTGGCTAATATCCAGCAAGAAATGGTAAAATCGGAGCAGAGTGTACATATAGCTGACCTCAAAGCCCAAGCCCAAATTAAAGAGGCGAACGGTGAAGCCGAGGGGACAAAACTCCGGGCAATTGCTGAGGCTGAAGGTATCCGAGCCACAGGTAACGCCAAAGCTGAAACCTACCGCGCTGGTGTGGAAGCTTTGGGTTCCCAAGGTTATACAGCAATGCAATTAATGCAGATTATAGGCGATCGCAATGTCCGTTTGATTCCAGATGTCTTAGTTGGCAGTAATGGTAGCAATAACGGTTTAGTGGATGGGCTACTATCCATGATTTTATGGAATCAAACTGGTAAGGGTGAATTGACACCAACACATTTGCATCCACAACCAGTAGTTACCAAAGCCCAACCAACCCCAGAAAACGGTTATCCTCCTATAGTTTTGAATTTTCCTGTAGATCAGTAACATCAGTAACATAAGTTAGGGGCATAACATTGTTGTGCCCTGACAAAAAACAAACGGCTATATTTTATTGTGGACATCTTGCCCACCTTGTAGGTAGGGAAATTTTGCTTTTACAAGAACGTTATCGTTTACTCAAGGGAATTGGTAAAGGGGGATTCTGCAAAACCTTCCTTGCTGTAGATGAGGGTCAGTTTCCTCCAGTTCCTTGCGTTGTTCAAGAATTATCGCTGGAATCTGAAACAGATCAAACTTTTCACCAAAAGGCACAAAAGTTAGAAGAATTAGGCAAACATCCGCAAATTCCCACCTTGTTGGCTTATTTTCAACAAAATGGGCATTTTTATTTAGTGCAAGAGTTTATTGCAGGCACTAATTTAGCTCAGGTGGTTGAAGAGGAAGGCACTTTTAATGAAACTCAGATTTGGCAACTTTTAGAAGATGTGTTGCCAGTTTTGCAGTTTATGAGCGATGCCTGCGGCGGGCTACGCCTACACAATATCATTCACCGCGATATTAAACCCAAAAATATCATCCGTAGATCCCCAATGACCAAGAAGGGGGATTTCGTCATAGTCGATTTTACCACTGCTAAAATCGTCACAGAAATTGATCGGCTAATATCTGAAACCAGTATCGGCAGCCCAGAATATTCTGCACCAGAACAAGCGATAGGAAAAGCAGTTTTTGCTAGTGATTTATATAGCTTGGGCGTAACTTGTATTTACTTACTTACCCAGATTCCTCCCTTTGATTTATTTGATATTGCTAATGATTGTTGGGTTTGGCAACAATATCTTACTACCAAGGTTAGCGATCGCTTGGCGCAAATTCTCGACAAGCTGCTGCAAAATGCTGTTAACCACCGCTTTCAATCAGCTAATGAAGTTATGCAAGCAATGGGTATGGAATGTAAAACTCAAAATGTGAAATTACCAAATCTCCCTTTGCAATGCTTACATACTCTAACTGGGCATTCTGGGGCATTAAGTAGCGTGAACGCCCTTGCCATCAGTCCCGACGACTATACTTTAGCCAGTGGGAGTGATGACAAAAACATCAAATTGTGGGACTTAAATACTCAAAAAGTCCTAGCTACTTTATCAGGACATTCCCAAGCTGTAAAATCAGTTGCTTTCAGTCCTGATGGGAAAATTTTGGCAACCGCTAGCGATGATAAAACTATCAAATTGTGGCAGGTTGAGACATTAGAGGAAATCTGCACCTTATTGGGACACTCACACGCTGTAAAATCAGTTGCTTTCAGTCCTGATGGACAGATTCTCGCTAGCGGTAGCTGGGATAAGACAATCAAACTGTGGGATGTAAATACTGGCAGAGAAATTTGTACCATAACTGGACATCAATTACAGGTAAATTCAGTAGCATTTAGTCCCCAAGGACAGCTTTTAGCCAGCGCTAGCTATGACAGAACAATTCGCCTGTGGCAGATACCAAGAAGAGGCAGGGGAGCAGGGAGCAGGGAGCAGGGGGATATGAATAGTGCTGAGTTAAAAGACCACCCACAAGGAGCGGAAGACATTCCCCCTTTTTCCCTGCCTCCTGCCCCCTTGCCTCTTATTGAAAACCGCCCATGCTATAGCTTGTTAGCCACCCTTTCGGGTCATGCATGGGCGGTTTTGACAGTCGCTTTTAGTCCTGATGGTCAAATTTTGGCGACGGGTAGTGATGATAACACTATTAAATTGTGGGAGGTAAACACAGGTCAGCTAATTTGCACACTTGTAGGCCATTCTTGGTCTGTGGTGGCTGTGGCTTTTACTGCCGATGGCGAAACACTCCTAAGTGCAAGTTGCGACAAAACAGTTAAACTTTGGAAGGTAAGCACAGCAGAAGAGATTGTTACTCTCTCTGGTCATGTAGACTCAGTATCTGCTGTTGCTATGAGCAAAGTTAGACAATTAATTGCAAGTGGCAGCAGAGACAAGACTATCAAACTGTGGCAGCTTGTAGAACAGCGCGTAGGCGTAGCCCGTCGTAGACATCGCTAACATTGTAATATCAGGTGTAATATCAGGCGCTACCTGTGAAGGCAACTTCTGGAAATTTCAACTGAGCTTCGGCCATTGGACGGTTTCTGCCTTCCTCTTGCCAGTAGTTAATCACTTCTGTTGCTTTATTAAGCAACTCAACACGATCCAGGTCAGTAATCCAATGTTTGGATTCTAATTCCTTTTTTAACTCTTCCCAGGCATCATTTCTAGGCCAAAAAAAGTACTTAGTCAAAGGACTTGTACCTTTACCGACAATTTGATCCACTGCTAGAGCAACGTTTTCGTCTAACCACAGAATTTTCAAAATAAACTTGGTCAATCACACCTCCGGGAATTTCCGGGCATTACTGAACTAGGATAGCGATCGCTTATTTTAACGCAATACCCCATCAAATGACCAAACACTCATTGGATTGGTCTAGCATCCGGTTTAGTCGGCGCTAACTACAGAGGCTTAACTCGACCCCGATTTTTTATCTGAGTCACGATCTGACGTTTTATGATGATGTAAAACTATTTTGCTTCCTCCCCCATGACTCAACCAACTTCTGTAAAAGCGATCGCAATTTTCGATATTGATGGCGTTGTGCGCGATGTTAGTGGTTCATACCGCCGGGCGATCGCAGATACTGTAGAATATTTTACTACCCAAGCATATCGCCCAACCCCACTAGATATTGACCAACTGAAGTCTGAAGGCTTTTGGAATAACGATTGGGAAGCATCGCAAGAATTAATTTACCGTTACTTTGAAACCCAAAAACAGACACGTGAGCAACTGCAACTAGATTACAGTGCGATCGTTGCTTTTTTTCAATCGCGTTATCGTGGCTCAGACCCGAATAATTTTACTGGGTATATTTGTAATGAACCCTTATTATTACAACCTAGCTATTTAGAACAACTTACCCAAGCTGGGATTGCATGGGGATTTTTTAGCGGTGCAACTCGTGCTTCCGCCAACTATGTATTGGAAAAACGCCTGGGTTTGAAATCTCCGGTGTTGATTGCGATGGAAGATGCACCAGGTAAACCAGACCCCACTGGACTTTTCGTTACAGTTCGTGAGTTAGAGAAGGGAATTGAGCAAAAATTAGCGATCGTATACGTAGGAGATACGGTAGCAGATATATATACTGTCAAGAAGGCACGAGATATAGATTCTTCTCGCCCTTGGATTGGCGTAGGGGTTTTACCGCCCCATGTACAGGAAACAGCAACCCGTAGTGATGCTTATGGTGAGACACTGCTAGCAGCAGGAGCAGCAGTAGTTTTGCGTAATGTGCAAGAATTGACTCCAAAGCAGATTCAAGAATTGGTGAGTTCATCTACTTAATCTGTGTTCTAAGATTAATCCAGCTATGCGTGGATGAATGACTAGCTGATAACAATCTTGCTCCAATTTATTGGGAGATAAATAAAAATGTCTGCACATAAACTGCCTAATGGCCCTCAAACTCACCCTTGGGTACAGACATATCAATGGCTGACTAACCCAGTGGAATACATGGAAGACTGTGCTAAAAGCTATGGTGATATGTTCACTCTCCGAATTGGCCCAGTTTTTACTCCTCAAGTCTTCATTAGTAATCCTCAAGCAATTCAGCAGATTTTTGCCACAGATCCAAAACAGTTAGATTCTGGTACACCAGCAGGTTCAGGTTCGCCTTTATTGGGGCCAAATTCTCTACTATCCTTAGAAGGAAAACCTCACCAGCGCCAGCGTAAACTGCTGACACCTCCTCTACATGGGGAAAGAATGCAGGCTTATGGTGATTTAATCTGTGAAATTACCAAGCAAGTAACTAGTGAGTGGCCAGTCGGAGAAACCTTTACAGTCTTGCCATCCATGCAAGAAATCTCCTTTCAGGTGATTTTGAAGGCTGTATTTGGTCTAAAGGACGGACTTCGTTATGAAAAACTCAAAGAAATCCTGATTGCTATCCTGAATCCAAAAAGACCTATTGTGCGGGCAATACTGCTCATGTTCCCATTATTAAGACAGGATTTAGGGCCTCGTAGTCCTTGGGGAAGCTATCTACGTTTGCGGCAGGAAATGGATGATCTCATCTATGCTGAAATTCAAGAGAGGCGATCGCTTGGCGACCAGTCTCGAAGTGATATTCTGTCTTTAATGATGGCGGCTCATGATGAAGCAGGTGAGCCGATGACAGATTTGGAATTACGTGATGAGTTGATGACTTTGTTGGTTGCAGGCCATGAAACTACAGCCAGTTCTTTGGCATGGGCGCTGTACTGGATTCATCATCAGCCTGAAGTCCGGGAAAAACTGATGCAAGAACTGGATAGCCTGGGTGAGAACAAAGACCCAAACGCCATTTTCCGATTACCTTATTTGAATGCAGTTTGTTCGGAAACAATGCGCCTGTATCCAGTGGCGATGTTGGGATTAAATCGATTGGTTAAATCACCTTTAGAAATTGCAGGCTACAAATTTGACCCTGGTACTATATTGGTTCCTTGTATTTATTTGAACCATCACCGAGAAGATTTATACCCCAATTCAAAGCAGTTTCAGCCAGATCGTTTTCTAGAACGCCAATTTACTCCATCTGAATATTTGCCCTTTGGTGGTGGTAATCGTCGCTGTATTGGGATGGCATTTGCCCTATTTGAGATGAAACTGGTATTGGCAACTGTACTATCTAGTTGGCAAATGAAACTAGCTGATACAAAGCCAGTACTACCAGTTCGGAAAAGCTTCCTGTTAGCACCAGGCCGTGGTGTACCAATGATGGTAACTGGAAAGCGTCAGCAAAATCAGCCAGTTCTTGAGACTAACTTAGTGTAGAAAGTCTCATAATCAGGTGGGAGCGATTGCTCCGCTTCCCCTTTTAAGCTAATCGTCCTTTAAATTGCACAGTAATAAAAGCTGCAAACCCTCTCCCTTGCTCCATGCCCCCTGTCCCCTGCTGTCTCAATGTGCAATCTTATTTGCTTAACAGCTTATTTACTTGCTAATTACTGGATTTTCAAGAACTTATCCAAAGCTGTAACTAGGCTGGGCGGCCAACGACGGATATTTTTTACCCAGTTGATATCTTTATAGCGGCTATCAAGTCCATAAGCTGCCACCCAGTTACTCTCGGCTTCACCTTGTTCTCCATTTACCCAATATGCAGCTGTAAGGGCGGCACGCATATCAGCAAATTTGGAGTATTTACGGGCGATATTTCGCATTTCACGGATTGCTTGCTCTTTTTGACCAGTTTCATAAAGAGCGAGAGCGTAGTTAGCACGGGCGAAGGCAAAATTTGGGGCTATCTCATTAGATTTTTTGTAGTCTACGATCGCATCATCCCATTTTCCTAAACCTGCTGTGGCATTGCCGCGATTATTATACGCCATCGCATCTTTAGGATCTAGTTCTAGAACACGATTATAATCTGCGATCGCATCGTCCCATTTTTCTAACCCTTCTAATGCCGCACCCCGATTCAAATATGGATCGGTAACATTCGGCGCTAGTTCTATGGCTTTGTTATAATCTGCGATCGCCTCTTGTAACTTATTCTGGCTCACCCGCGAATTTCCCCGGTTACTCCACGCCCCTGCATTAGTGGGAAATTGCTCAATAATCTTTGTCCAGTAAGTTTCAGCCGTCGCAAAATCACCTTGATTCGTCGCTATAAACGCTTGATTTGCCCATTCATCACCTTGTTTTAACTGTTCTTGAGTAATGGGCGGCTGAGATTGTGCCATCACTGGTGTACCCCAACCAAACACAAGTAACAGACTCAGAAAAATACCAATCAACTTAATCATCTAGGTTTACCTAATTTGTCATTTGTCATTTGTCATTTGTCATTGAGCATGGGGAAGAGGAATGGAGTTCAAAGACTCATTTACGATTATCAATGCCCAATGCCTAATGCCCATAATTACAATAATGACAACTGTTCATTAGGTGGTGTGAATCCCAAATGCTTATATGCTGCCTTTGTCGCCATTCTGCCGCGATGAGTTCTAGTTAAATACCCAATCTGCATAAGGTAAGGTTCGTATACCTCTTCAATTGTTTGGGTATCTTCACCCGTTGTTGCTGCCATTGTTTCTAACCCGACTGGCCCGCCGTTAAATTGTTCAATTATCACACTCAGCATCTGACGATCTGTCCAATCTAAACCGCAAGGATCTACTTGGAATAGTTGCAATGCTTCAGATGCAACTATTTCATTAATCTCACCACATACTTTTACTTCCGCATAATCACGGACTCTTTTAAGTAATCTATTCGCAATCCGTGGTGTTCCGCGTGAGCGACGGGCAATTTCTGTAGCACCATCTTCTGTAACAGGGGTTTTGAGTAATTGAGCGGTTCGCAGTACAATTTGAGTCAGTTCGTCAACTTCGTAAAATCGGAGTTTTTGAATTAAACCGAAGCGATCGCGCAGTGGTGAAGTTAAAGCACCAACACGGGTTGTAGCTCCCACTAGGGTAAACTTTGACAGAGGCAAACTTCTGATCCGAGCGCTGGAACCCTTGCCAATTGTAATATCTAAGCGATAATCTTCCATTGCTGGATAGAGAATTTCCTCCGTCATCCGCGAGAGGCGATGAATTTCATCCACAAATAAGATATCTCCCGGCTTGAGGTTTACCAGTAGTCCGACAATATCCCGTGGACGTTCTAGGGCTGGCGCACTAGTAATTTTATAATTTACCCCCATTTCCGATGCTAAAATCATTGCCATTGTGGTTTTGCCCAATCCCGGCGGCCCATAGAGCAGCAAGTGATCTAACACTTCACTACGAGACTTAGCTGCTTTGATGGCAATATCTAGCACATCCTTTAAATCTTTTTGCCCAATGTAATCAGCAAATCGGTGTGGTCGAATACCTTCTTCTTGCTGTTCTTGCTCATCAATAGCAGCTTCCGGCTTCAAAATATTTTCTGTGGATGGTGCTTTCGCCGACTCTCGAAGCTGCTTTGGTTCTCCGTTGGGTTCTGGAGGCTGTTTTTTCGAGGAGATTATCGCCATAATTCAGCTATCTACTTTTAAGGGACTGGGGACTGGGGACTGGGGACTGGGGACTGGGGAGTAGAGAAGGGAATAGGTTACAGGTTATAGGGTACAGATTATTTATCTATAACCTGTAACCTTTCACCTCTCCCCTAATTCCAATGCCCAATACCCCATACTTGTGAAAATTTTCGTTTGGAAATACCCGCGCCAATTTAAAATTTAAATTCCGGTCAATTACCCAGAAGTACAAAAATTATTATGTTATCTAAAAGAATCTTACCGTGCTTAGATGTGAAGGCGGGACGGGTTGTAAAAGGAGTTAACTTTGTTAATCTCCAAGATGCAGGCGATCCGGTAGAACTGGCCAAGGTTTACAACGAAGCCGGTGCTGATGAGTTAGTATTTCTGGATATTACAGCTACTCATGAAGACCGAGCTACAATTTTAGATGTGGTCTACCGAACTGCTGAACAGGTCTTTATTCCATTGACTGTGGGTGGTGGCATTCAATCCTTAGAAAATGTTAAAGCTTTGTTACGAGCAGGCGCAGATAAGGTTAGTATTAATTCTGCGGCGGTGCGCGATCCAGACTTGATTAATCGGGCCAGCGATCGCTTTGGTAATCAGTGCATAGTTGTTGCTATTGATGCCAGACGCAGAAATAACCCGGAGAATCCAGGTTGGGATGTGTATGTGCGGGGTGGCAGAGAAAATACAGGCTTAGATGCCCTATTGTGGGCACAGGAAGTTGAAAAACGCGGGGCTGGAGAACTGCTAGTAACAAGTATGGATGCTGATGGAACCCAAGCTGGGTATGACATCGAAATCACACGGGCTATTGCAAACGCTGTAGAAATTCCAGTTATTGCTTCTGGTGGTGCAGGTAATTGTGAACATATCTACACCGCTTTAACCGAAGGTAAGGCTGAAGCAGCATTACTGGCATCTCTATTACATTACGGACAATTAAGCGTAGCAGAAATCAAAAATTATTTGCGCGATCGCAATGTGCCAGTCAGAACATTATCTTGACCCAACATTTCCCATTTAATGACATCCATCTAAGGTTAGACACACTTCCTGAAAAGGGTGTTAATATTATTTTACAAGTATTAACAAATATTAAGAAATATGTTGCTTCCTATTTTACTTTTTGATGTAGCCTTGGTAGCGTGGTCGCTGCACTTAATGGAAAAAGCCTATGAGAGTAAAGAATTTTCTCTAATGTTGGCTGGTACATTGGTTGCTCTGGCTGCTGCTGCCATGTTAGTAGTTTACTTTTTGATGGGGCATTGTATGACCTATTTGTTGCAAGTGTCGTTGTGAGGGTTGAATGGTAGAGGAGATATTTAAAATTTAGTTTCCACAAAAAGCTTGACAAAGTACTAGTAACTAAGCGAAAATTTACAATGGATTTTAAGGGGTTATAGCGCAGTTGGTAGCGCACCTCAATGGCATTGAGGGGGTCAGCGGTTCGAATCCGCTTAACTCCATCCTTAAACTTTAAGTCTCGTTATAGCTGTTTGTGATTGGAAGCATAATTTTTCCGTGACGGAAATGTTATGCTTCCAATTTTTTAGACTTGACAAAAACACGGACTAAATTTTTATCTTTGGCTAATACTTCCTCTCTTTTGGCTCAAACATAGTAATCGCCACTGGCCGATATTGAATGTCAATTCCTGCTGGTGAATAATAAGCCATTGTGTGTTTGAGGAAGTTAGCATCATCTCGCTGGGAATAATCTTCGCGGAAGTGTGCGCCTCGACTTTCCTGACGATTTAGGGCTGATGCTAAAATTGTCTGTCCCACTATCATCAAACTTCGCAATTCTAAGGCTTCTACAAGTTCTGTATTCCAGCAACTACCCTTATCATCTAAATAAATTTCAGGGTATTGCTGTTGTATTTCTGCTAATTTGTGTAAGCCTTCACTCATTAATGCCTCAGTGCGGAAAACACCGCAGTACTCAGTCATACAATCTTGGAAAGCCTGACGGACTTGGTTAATCCGATATTGTCCTGGTTGTTCTAGCAAAGCTTGGATTTCTTGCTGGGCTTGTCTTATGTAGCGTTGCTCATCTACAGAGGGTAACTTCCGTTTTTGGACAAATTTGGCGATCGCAGCCCCAGTTCTCTTGCCATAAACGACACATTCCAGTAGAGAATTACTACCAAGGCGATTTGCACCATGAACGGAAACACAAGATGTTTCCCCAGCCGCAAAGAAAGCATCAACTAAACCATCACCACTGCTGCGGACTTGCCCATCAGTATTAACTGGGATACCACCCATACAATAGTGAATTGTGGGACGCACTGGCATCGGTTGAGTTACCGCATCAACACCCACCAAACGATGTGCTTCTTCCCAACAAAAGGGAACGCGACTCATAATTTTTTCTTTACCCAAATGGCGGAGATCCAAATAGACAAAGGGGCCACCAGCACTACCATCGAGATGAATACCACGACTGGCGCGAATTTCATAAGCGATCGCTCGTGAGGTAATATCACGAGGAGCTAATTCCATGCGGCTGGGTGCATAATTCGCCATAAAGCGATCGCCTTCACTATTAATCAAATACGCCCCTTCACCCCGTACTGCTTCCGAAATTAGCACCCCTACGGGATATAAGCCAGTGGGATGAAATTGGACAAATTCCATATCTTCGAGGGGTAAACCTGCGATCGCAGTCATTGCCAAACCATCACCCGAAGAAGCGTAATCATTAGAGGTGGTATTATAAACGCGACCATAGCCACCTGTAGCAAACATCACGGACTTGGCTCGCACTACCTCTATATGTCCATCCAAAAGATGGAACATCACCACACCCTTCGCCTCATTTTCTTCCAAAATCAGACGCATCACGTACCATTCTTCATAAACTTGCACCCCATAACGCCGCAAATTGTTAACCAATTCGTGCAGAATCGCGTGACCGGTCTTATCGGCTGCGTAGCAAGTACGGTTGTGGGAATGTCCGCCAAAAGCTCGTTGGGCAATGCGACCATCGGGTAAACGAGAGAATAAAACGCCTAGATGTTCTAAATCAATTACCACATCTGGCGCTTCTTGGGTGAGAATTGCTACAGCATCTTGGTCTGCCAAATAATCAGAACCCTTGACAGTATCAAAAGCATGTGCTTCCCAACTATCTTGTGAATCAACATTTTTCAGTGACGCAGCCATACCACCTTGAGCCGCCACCGAGTGCGATCGAATTGGGTGGGTTTTAGCAACCACAGCAATATTTAAACTGGGGTCAGTGCGGGCAATTTCCACAGCAGCGCGACATCCCGCCAATCCACCCCCGACAATAATTACATCGTGTTCCAGCATAATTAGCCGCTCTATATATACTTGGATAAAATTAAACGTTGTTAGACGTGCTGTTCTATTGTATAGACGTAATTAATCAGGCAGTGCATTGTGGCGTTTCTACAAAAAAAATTCCCTGCCTATAGACAGGGATATTATTACAAATTTTGAAATTAGGAGTTAAAAGTTAAAACTCAAAAACTCCTGTAGAGATGCGATTAATCGCGTCTCTAACTCTTTAGCTAGTTGCTTCTACAGGTTGTTGCTGAGACACATTACCTGGCATGGGTTCCATTTTAGTTCCCGGCCCTACAGGACAGACTTCAATATGATTTAACAAGGTAGTGACAAACGCAAACAACAAGAAAGGTAGCGATAGCAAAACGACCAGACCCGCAGTTGCTAAAGCATACACAGGTCGCTTGGCACCCATTAGCGCCAAGGCAGATGCCAAACTTAGGGTAATTGTAATTAACCAAACAATTATTTGACCGTAGATATCACCAAAAGTCAGAGTACAGACAAACCGATACTTTTGAATATTATTTCCGCTCATCACATTTGCCTCAAGTCTCTCCTATATAGGTTCTACGTTAGAACCATGTTTGCTTTGTAGACAATTTCTAAATATTTTTGCAAACTTCGTAATATTGCTTCACAATTAACTTTTTTCGTTACAAACTACAATTCCTAGTCCTGTATAGCGTAAATAGACTAATATTCTCGACGGGAAGCCTTTTCCTATGGTCATCACTGCCTAATAATTCTTTCTTTCCCTTGTATTACAGTGTATACACAAGTTCTAAAAACCTAGTTTTATCGGCTGTATTACGTCGTAGCTTAAGGCGCGATGTCTACGACGGGCTACGCCTACGCAGCTTTTCAGTGCATTAGAACTATAGATAAATCCAGCAAAGTAAGGATGTGAAATCCGATTTTTTGGTGTTAAATTTTGAATGTTGCCCGAGCTTGTTGACTTAAATCAACAAAAACCTTTATTTTTCGTGGCAATTTTGTTTTAGGAGTGAATGTGAATACTATTTTTCTTCGTAAAGGTGTTTTTTGGTTGCCAGGTATAGCTGCTCTTACAATCCTGGGTAGCAGCTTATCTGCAAGTGCCCAGACGGTAGATAAGGTGAGCAGTCAGGCATTAACCGACCCTTCCGCAACCGTAGCGTCTCCCAATGAGTTTAGTACAGAACTAGACACTGTAAGTCAAAAGCTCTCTACAGAAACAACTGAAACATTTACAGCAACAAATTTAGCTGAGGTACAGCAGCCTCAAAACCTTGTCATAGAGGAAACGTCTACACCTATTCCAGGCACAGTAGCAACCTCATCTGCCACCCTAACATCTGAGCTTGTACAACCGACTTCTCAAACGACTTCTGAACCATCTGCTACCAAAGTGGCGCAATCGGATATTGATTTAGGTAGAACAAACCGTGGTGGTAGTAGCTATGTTGGGGTTGCTGCTAACATAGGTCTAAATGGTGGTGACACGTCTTTGGGTGATGGTAACTTCGCGGTAGTAAGTAAAATCGGGCTGACAAATTCTATATCGGTGCGCCCTTCAGCCATATTTGGGGACAACACCACAATTTTACTGCCGATCACCTACGATTTTACCTTCAAATCAGCAGATGCTTTTAGCGAACCGTTAGCGATCGCACCTTACGTCGGAGTAGGTGCAGCTTACAAAACTGGCGATGATTCGCAATTTGCCTTTTTGGCATCTGCTGGCATTGATGTGCCTCTAACTTCTCAATTCACAGCAACAGCCTCTGTCAATGCAGGATTTTTCGATCAAACTGATATCGGCTTGTTGTTAGGAGTTGGTTACAACTTCACTGGGTTATAAGAGTTAAGAGTTAAGAGTTAGTAATATTTCATTCATAACTCTTAACTCCTAATTCCTAATTTTCTACTTAGGGGTAACTTTGTCAATTACCTTAATTTTGCCGTCGTCTCCTACTGTCCAAACGTCGTATACACCAACAACATCGCCGTTAGCATCAACATCTACGTTGCCACTGGCTCCTTGATAATTAATCTTCTTACCATCTTTAAGTAACTTCAGCCCCTCGCAGACATCGGTAACTTCCGTACCAGGCCCATCTGCGACTTCACGGATTTTGCCGGCTATACCAACACCTGTATTTTCTGTAGCAGCTTGTGCCGCCAATGTCAACAAAGCAGCCGCATCCCAAGCTTGAGGAGCGTATTCTCCTGGTTCACCACCCTTTTTATCCTTCCACAGTTTGTTGAAAGCTTCTAGTGCTTTGCCATCAGAACCAGGTACTGTACCGATCGCTCCAGTTAAAATATATTTACCATCACTGCCTTTACCAACTTGTTCTGGAAAAGTCGGTGATTTCACTCCATCTGTCAGCAGAATCTGTACTCCCTTAGATACACCTTGCTGATAGGCAGCTTTCAAGAATAGACTGCCAGTTTCAGCATAAAGTACAGCCAGGACTGCATCTGGCTTACCAGCAAAGGCAGCAGATGCTTCTGTATCAAATGTCTGCGCTTTCGGGTCGTAGCGGACAGGCTTATCCTTATTAACGATGGTTCCACCCAATTTTTCAAAAGTTTGCACAAATGCTTTTTCAAAGCCAACGCCGTAGTCGTTATTAATCACGACTGTAGAAACTCGCTTGAAACCTTTTTTTCTGGCAAGTTGAGCTAATGCTAGTGCTTGGTAGGTATCGGGGGGAGCAGTCCGCGCCCAAAAGCCTTTAAAGTCGCCTTTCTGGGCTTTTTCAGTAAAGATGGGACTGGTACTACCAGGGGAAACCAGCATGACTTTATTAGGTACGGCAATGGAGACTGCTGCGCTAGAAACACTACTGGCAAAGGAACCAACTACACCTGCTACTTTATCTAAGGTTGCGAGTTTAGTCATACCGGCAGCACCAGCTTTCGGGTCAGTTTGGTCGTCTACTTGCACCAAGGTAACTGGTTCGCCATTCACTCCACCGCAAGCGTTGACTGTATCGACAAGTAAAGGGACAGAACCTAACATCTGCTGTCCGATAGAAGCCAAGTCGCCTGTTGTCGGTAGCAATGAACCAATTTTTAGCCCTTTCGCACTGCTTGTCGTAGTTGAGTTTGCTGCTGGGCTAGCACTACTTCCAGTGGTAGCTGTCCCATTGGGAGTACTGGTATCACCACAAGAACCAACTAGAAACCCAGTTGCGATGGTAGCTATACCGAAGGTTAAGGCGGCACTAATTTTTCTCATAAATAAACTTTCACTCCTCAAATATTTAGGAGCCTAAAATTAAGATTCAAACTAAATTTCTAAGTTAGTTGGATCTTACCAGGACTCCAAAGGATAAATCATATCATCCATCTTTGGGAGTAAAAGTGTTTACGCTTATTTGATTTTTTACTTTTGGACACAGAAAACATTCAGTGTCTTAAAAGCTGGAAAACGGAGAGGGAGGGATTCGAACCCTCGGTACGGAGTTGCCTGCCGTACAACAGATTAGCAATCTGCCGCTTTCGACCACTCAGCCACCTCTCCATGACTCACGAATATCAATGTTACCAGACTCGTTGGGAAGAGTCAATAGTTATTTTTGGGAATTGGACATCAGTCATTGGTCGTTAGTTATTTACAAAATATAAATGACTAATGACAAATGACTAATGACAAATTCAAAGAACTTGCGATCGCATCCAAGCTAAGGGTAAGGTGCGTAACTTTTTCCACTGGGGAACGAAAGCCCGTTTACTGAACACATCATAATTGTTGCGTTCAATGACCTCCAAAATCTGGCCGTACAGCATTGATGCTGCCCACACAGGCCAACGGGCATCGGATGCCAAATAAGTAATTCCCTGGTCTGATATGGTATAAAATTGGCGAGCCCGTTCAATTTGAAAGCGCATCAATGCCCGCCAACGATCGTCTACCACACCTTTGAAGAAATCTTGCTCGGTGTAGTTGAATTTTTCCAAGTCCTCAAGGGGAATGTAGATTCGTCCCCGTTTGGCATCTTCTCCCACATCCCGCAGGATGTTGGTGAGTTGATTGGCAATTCCCAGAGCGATCGCTTCTTCTGTGGGAAGATAAGGTTGTTTGTTCTGTTGCCACGGAGCGGTGAATATGGTGCTATCAACACCCATCACTTCTGTTGACATTAAGCCAACAGTGCCAGCAACGCGGTAACAGTAGAGGTATAAGTCCTCAAAGGTTTCATAACGACTGCGATATAAGTCCATGCGTTGACCGGCAATCATATCCCGAAAGGGCTGAATGTCCATCGGAAAGCGCTGGAGGGTATCAACTAAAGCGACATCGTAATTTTCTAATGGTCGTCCCGCAAAAATAGATTCCAGCTGCTGTTCCCATAGGTCTAGGGTTTCTGGCGTGGTAATAGCAGAGGCGGGCCCATCCACTAATTCATCTGTACGGCGACACCAAGCGTAAATTGACCAAATAGATTGACGTTTTACCGGACTCATTAGCAAAGTACCCAGGTAAAAAGTCTTGGCATACTTTGCTGTGAGATGTCGGCAAAGTTTGTATGACTCGTCTACAGAGACCAGCGTTTTCATGCGCGGGGGGGAATCAGGCAGTTGCAGCATTCGTTGCGGGCGGTCGGGTGAGCGTTTGCAGGTTTGAGGAATTTGCTACCGGGAGAGCCTCAGAAATTGCCTGCGCTGTCAGCTTACCAGAAAGTACGGCACCTTCCATACTGCCTAAGTAGCGTTGCATGGTATAACTTCCAGCGAGATAGAAGTTGGCAATGGGCGTAACTTGTGCAGGACGGTACTGTTGACGACCGGGGGTCGCTTTGTAAACTGAACGCGGCGTTTTCACCACATGAGATTTTAGCAAT
The DNA here is from genome assembly GCF_036919895.1 of Nostoc sp. Lineage (GTDB taxonomy): Bacteria > Cyanobacteriota > Cyanobacteriia > Cyanobacteriales > Nostocaceae > Nostoc. The sequence goes on along the minus strand of NZ_JBALBW010000077.1, from coordinate 18,212 downwards.
GTTACTGGGTTGTCTCCCCCAAAATGGTCTGGGAAAAGTTTTTCCAACTCAGCAAGCGTTGCAGCCACAATCTCCTCATCGGATTTGGCAATCCAATCTTTTGCCGGAGCTAGAACTAATTCCAGCATTGAGCGATTGGGGTTGGCGTATTCACGGCAGGTATTGCTCATATCAGCATAAACGCTTAGGAGGGGCGATCGCGAAAAAAGTAGGTGATCAATTTCTGTAAGTTTCCGATCAAACCACAGATGCAGGTTAATCACTGGTACTCCTTCCAAACCTTCCAGCTTTTGAAAAAACTCCATCAGCTTCCAAGGTTTAGGTAACATGACTTTCAAAGGGTCAACTGAAATGGCAGATACATAGGCATCAGCCGTCACAACTTCATCTTCTGCGCCATTTAACCCTCTAATCAAGTATCCCTTCACCGTGCCATCGGCGTTGAGCAAAATTTCTTTCAAAGGGACATTTAACCGCACTTCTCCACCGCGTTCTGTGATGTAATCTACGATGGGGCTGCATAGACGTTCTGTGGGAGAACCATCCAAAAATGCAATCTTTGAGCCATATCGTTCTTGCAGAAAGCGATTCAGTGCAGTTAAGAGAATCGTTGCTGAAACTTCATCAGGATTGATAAAGGTGAGGGCTTTACATGCGGCGATAAAAACGTCACTAGTTACCCGCTCGTCTACACCTTGCCTTTTCAACCAATCTAAGAAGCTGTATTTATCCATCTCTTCAACATACTTTTGACCCCGAACCACTGCGGGAAGTAGGCCAACTGCAAATCTAATCTTCTGCTCCCAAGTCAACATGTCTTTGTTGCGAAGAATCGATGCAATGACGTTGAAAGGAGATGGAATATCTGGAACATCAAAACGTGAGAGTGTCCCAGGTTTGTCTGGTTGATTGAAAATGAGTGTATGCTCTTTCCACTGGAGTCTATCTTCAATGCCCAACTCCTTGAGCATTTGGAGCATATTCGGATATGCCCCAAAGAAGGCGTGTAACCCGGTTTCGTACCAGTCGCCGTCAGAGTCTTTCCACGCCGCAACCAGACCACCCAGTACGTCCCGGCTTTCCAAGACAATGGGAGTATGACCTGCATCCGTGAGATATTTCGCGCAGGAAAGCCCTGCTAGTCCCGCTCCCGCGATCGCTACTCGCATTTAACCTTAATGCCCTTCAATATTTCTTAATGGTTTTATCGTTCTCATTATACGTTGCAAACTGTTACATTTGGCGGTGATTGTGCGATCGCTTCCCCAAAAAACTTTTGCCCAAGGGAATTTTCCCTACATACACTTGCCTAGCAAAATTACCAACACCATTATTAGCAATAGGTTTTGGCGAATATTTTATCTAAATTTACGTGTAGGAAATTTCGGGAAATCAAAGTAATTCCTTTGACTTAAAATATCTAATATCAAAAGTAGTTGATTTCTTTTCAAATCTGTGTATCCGATCTGAGAAAATATCTAGTGAACTGGTTATAGACTGCTATTAAAAAACTCAGTTAGGTAAAAAATTATGAGTGGATCGCAGGAATTAAAACGCTTTGGACATCATCTGATTCTAGGGATTTCTGGCACGATATTAAGCGATGATGATAAACGCGCACTCAGTGAATTAAAGCCGATTGGGGTGATATTTTTTGCTAAAAACTTTTTGGATGGCAGTCCATATCAAGTTTGGCTAGAAAGCTTCAAGTATTTAAACAGTCAGATACGAGAATATACTGAACGTGATTCGATGTTTCTAACTCTGGATCATGAAGGAGGGCGTGTCATTCGCACACCAATGCCGATTACGCGATTTCCTCATGCGTTGTTGCTGCGATCGCACGCCCCCGAAGTAGCAAAAGCCACAGCAGTAGAACTAAAATCACTGGGAATTAATTTATCTTGGGCACCTGTAGCAGATGTTTTTTCCCATCCCAACAATCCTGTGATTGGCCCTCGCGCCTTTGGTAATACTCCCGAAATCGCTGCAAAATATGCCCGTGACTACTACCTTGGACTTCAAGAATCAGGAATTTTGGGATGCGCCAAACACTTCCCTGGACATGGAGACACCAGCAAAGACTCTCACATTGAGCTACCAATACTAAATTTAACTTTAGAAGACCTGCGACTTCGAGAACTCGTACCTTTCAAAGCCCTAATCGAAGTCCAGATTCCTTTAATTATGACTGCCCATATCTTATTTCCCAGAATAGATGCTGATGTGCCAGCAACCCTTTCCGAGGCTATCCTCAAAACCATACTCAGAGAGGAACTTGGCTTTAAAGGAGTAGTTGTATCTGACGATTTGGATATGAAAGCGATCTCAGATATGTTTATGAAAGCTGGTACTGTGGCGCGATCGCTTCATGCAGGTTGCGACTTGTTTATTGTTTCGCGCAATATTAATTCATCATCTCTTGAAAGAACCTATCAGATTGCTGAAGATTTCGTCCAATCCCTCAGCAAGGGTAGTTTAGACGAATCAGTAGTGGAAGCATCCAGAGAAAGAATTGATAAACTACTGGCAATAACACCACAATATTCCGTAGAAGTTTTGGATAAAAATGTATTATTGCGACATAGTGAACTGGCGATCGCTAGTTGCTATTCATAAATGGGTGGTATAGGGGTCGAACCTATTTCTGCGAGTTAAAAGCTCGCTGCACAGCCGGTATGCCAACCACCCTAGTTAATTTAAAAAATGAGTTGGTGCGATCGGATATTTTTTACATCGCAAGCCCATCAACACAAACACCAGTAGTCTGTCAAGAAATAATTGACGAATAAATTTTCTGTAGAGACGGCGATTTATCGCGTCTCTCCAACCGTCAGTCAAAATGGGTTTAACAGACCACTAGATATAAATCCACCTGGGAGGTCCTGCCCCTCCTATTTCTGTGTTATCAGCACAGCGCCTCACTTTTCGGCTTCAGGTGGAAAAAAGGAAGATGGAGGAATCGAACCCCTACAGTTGCCCATACTCTGGTTTTCAAGACCAGTTGCTGTCCATTCAGCAGCATCTTCCATTGAGGGGTGTCTGACCGGACTTGAACCGGCTATTACTGGTTCCACAAACCAGCGCCTCGACCACTTTGGCTTCAGACACCATCAATGGAATCAATGGGAATTGAACCCATAACCTCCTGCTTGCAAGGCAGGCGCTCTAGCCATTTGAGCTATGACCCCATAAAAATTCAAAATTCAAAATTAAAGACATTTTCAAGCGGGAGTGGTAGGACTTGAACCTACAACTTTCGAGGTAGAAGCTCGAAGCTCTATTCCATTGAGCTACACTCCCAAGATTTGGTAGTCCTGGCAGGAATTGAACCTGCGACATTCTTCTTGTAAGGAAGACACTCTACCAATTGAGTTACAGGACTACGCAAGCGAGTGGAGGGACTTGAACCCACGCACTGAGTATGGCGTACTCAGATGCTACCGATTACATCACACCCGCATCAATCAAGCTGGTAACAGGAATTGAACCTGCAACCTACTGATTACAAGTCAGTTGCTCTGCCAATTGAGCTACACCAGCACTAATTTTGGTGACGGGGGCAGGAGTCGAACCTGCTGATGTTCAGGTTATGAGCCTGACGAGCCACCGTTGCTCTATCCCCGCATATTCACCAATACCCCTGACTGGATTTGAACCAGCAACCTCTTCGTTCTAAGCGAAGCGCCTCTTCCATTGGGCTACAAGGGCAAAATCTGAGTGACACGGATTAAACCTGTGTCCTGGAGTTCCCGAAACTCCCGCGCTCCCAACTGCGCTACACCCAGATATTTTGGTACTCTCGACAGGATTTGAACCTGCAAAAAACTAGATCCTCGGTCTAGTGCGTCTTCCGTTCCGCCACGAGAGCATTGAGTACCCCTGACAGGATTTGAACCTGCAAAATCTGAACTCTGATTCCAGCACGTATGCCAGTTCCGTCACAGGGGCATATCGGGATGGCAGGATTTGAACCTGCGACTCCATGCTCCCAAAGCATGGCTTCTGGCCACTGAATTACATCCCGTTAGTACTCCTGGTGGGAGTCGAACCCACAACTAAACAGATTTTAAGTCTGCCACCTCTTCCAATTGGGCTACAGGAGCAAGTTTTGGTACTCTTGGTGGGAATTGAACCCACAACATACCGTTTTTGAGACGGCAGCCTCTGACAGTTGGGCTACAAGAGCAGAGTTTGGCAGCCCCACCAGGGGTCGAACCTGGAATCTTCGCCTTCAAAGGGCGTTATGTTGCCAATTACACCACAGGGCTTTATTGCCAGGGCAGGGTTTGAACCTGCAACCTCATCGTTCAGAGCGATGCGACTTACCAATTCGTCCACCCGGCAATGAATGGCTGCCTCAGTAGGACTCGAACCTACAACCGCGCGGTTAACAGCCGCTTGCTCTACCATTGAGCTATGAGGCAACGAAGCCCCCCAGGTCAGAATCGAACCGACGACCTCCTGTTCTTCAGACAGGCGCTACTACCAACTGAGCTACCGGGGGATAAGGAGAAGAGATGATGACGAGAGCGGAGGGATTTGAACCCTCAAATCTTCAGTTTCGTAGACTGAGATGTTATCCAGTTACACCACACTCTCAAAACGGAGAGAACAGGATTTGAACCTGCGACGGGTATTAACTAACCGTTTCCTCTTAGCAGGAGGACGCTTTTAGCCACTCAGCCACCTCTCCATAGTGGGTCGAACAGGATTTGAACCTGCGCGCAAAAAAGAACAGTTTTACAGACTGTCGCCTTCAGCCAGACTCGGCCACCGACCCATAAATCATTCCCTCGACGAGAATTGAACTCGCATCTGTGCTTTGAAAGAACACTGACTTAACCATTTGTCCACGAGGGCATAATTTGCTGAATTTTAAATTTTTTAATCTAAAATCTAAAACCTAAAATTCAAAATTGTCTGACACAGGGACTAGGATTTGAACCTAGAACATCGGATTTGGAGTCACGAGGTGTTGCCGTTACACCATCCCTGCATTTGGTGGCAGTGGCGGGACTTGAACCCGCATATACCAGGTTATGAGCCAGGGGCTTTACCATTAAGCTACACTGCGATCGCACCAGAGGTCAGGGCGGGATTTGAACCCGCGCTAATCAGTTTTGCAGACCAACGCCTTCAACCACTTGGCTACCTGACCATTTGGGAGTCCCGACGAGATTCGCACTCGCAATCTTCAGCTTGAGAGGCTGACGGCTTAAACTATTCGCCTACAGGACTGCAACCAGGGTGACGGGATTTGAACCCGCAACATTTCCGCAGACAACGGAACGCTCTAGCCAGTTGAGCTACACCCCGATTTTTTGGAATCTGTGCCTAAAATTTTAGATTTTTAGGCACATGTTTTTGTTGGTGAACTTGCCCATTTATTATTCAGTTTTCAAGGTTCAGAAAGGTTACTTTTTACTATTAGAAACTGTTAGGAAAACAACCGAAATCCTAGGTAGCAAGCCTGTTGTGTATTACGGATGTATTCTGTAGTTTTACTGAGTGCAAACTTAAAACTTTTTTGTTTGATTGCCTCTACTTCAGATGGTTTACAAGTAGAAGCGGCTTTTATGACTGGAGACTCTGGTTGATTCCAGCACCTCTGTTTGAGTTGTATGTAGAACATTACTTTGACCCTTGCGAAGCTTTGTCTTTCGCCTCACTACAAATATACTACGAAATACTACAAGAGGTGTCAAGGGGTTTGAGAAAGTTTTTTTGAAATTGTCTAAAAAAGCTTCTGCACTTAGATTTGAACTTGCTCACGCCTCTTAAAAGTCAAACTACAGCTTATGATTGGGTGAGTTTTTAAAAGCCTGACGTGACAGACAACTACCTCAAGCGACAAAAGATAATTAGTTTTGTCGCGATCGCCTCTACGATTACAGCTTGTAGTATTGCCCCTGGCACTTCCCCACAATCGGGGTTGAACCAGCCAGCGAGCAAAAGCCATACTGCACAAGTTCAAGATCCTGCAAAAGCTCAACTACCGCCATCAGTCAAAGTAGAAAACGCTATATTTACAGTCCCAGCTAAATTTCAAGGAAAAACAGTTTATAAGGTTCCACTCAGCAGCAACGAAAAGGTTATTGCTCTAAGCATTGATGATGGGCCTTGGCCAAAGACAACCTTACAAATGCTAGATATCCTCAAGCAAAATGATGTTAAAGTGACATTCTTTTGGGTAGGACAAGCATTACAAGCAAATCCTGACCTAGCAAAGCAAGAGGTAGCCGAGGGACACGCCATAGGCAACCATACTTGGCATCATTGGTATCGGCAGATGGATGAAGCTACAGCTAAAAGTGAAATCGATCGCACATCTGACCTGATATACAAAACTACAGGGGTGAAAACTGCTCTGTTTCGTCCTCCTGGAGGCTTTTTAAACAACGGACTAGCCGCTTATGCTAAAAGCCAGAAGGATGCTGTCATTATGTGGTCGCTAACTTCAGCTGATACTGACCCTCACGCCAAACCGCAAGCATTTGTAAATAATGTCTTGAAAGGCGCGAAACCAGGTTCTATTGTTTTGATGCACGACGGTGGTGGCGATCGCCACAGAACTGTAGAAGCTTTGCCACAAATCATTAGTGGACTCAAAAAGCAAGGCTACCGATTTGTGACAATTCCCGAATTGCTCAAAATGGCGCAGTGAGAAATTATCCTCACGGAATTTTAGATTTTGGATTGTTCCAAAATCCAAAATCGTTTATTCGCTCATCACAGAAGCACAAGCTTGAGCTTCCTGCCAAAGTTTGTGCAAAAAGAACTCAGCGCGATCGCTCATCGTGGTGAAAAACACACCGACAGCATCCTTAGAACTATCTGATAGCCAAGAACCTTGCAGAGTGACTTCCATGTATTGAGTATCGCAGGTACAGAGGGCAATGATTTCTCTGTCACCTCTTTTTACCTCAACCTCAAGCACTTCTACTCCTGGCAAATCAACAGGAAGCAAAAAGGAAGCGGTACTGGGTTCAATGCACAAACTTTGCCCAACTCGCAGGGCCAAAATCACTCGCTGCGCTACCCATTCTTCTAGCGACAGAGTGACACGTTCCAAATCAAAACTGCTTTCAGTGTAAGTTAATTTCAGCATTCCTTATGCTCTCCTGCTATTCCAGGCTTCCTTGCATATCTATCCAAAACTGTTCGGCAAAAGAAATCGCGGGGTGAATTGGCGCTTTTGGTTTGGTACGTAATTGCATACCAGATTCAAACAGGGTGCGATCGCCTTTACGGGAGTTACATCTCTCACAAGCTGTAACTACGTTATCCCAAGTGTGAGAACCGCCTTTAGAACGCGGCATCACATGATCTAGCGTTAGATGTTTGCCAGTACCGCAATATTGGCAACTGTAACGATCTCGCCGCAACACTTCCTTTCGATTCACTGGTGGAACTTTCCACATCCGCTCATTAGAAGCGATCGTTAAGCGAATGTGTTTTGGTACATCAACTACCAAGTTGGGTGAGTGAACTCGCCATCCGCCTTCTGTGGTCAAACCTAACGGTTGAGCTTTATTGGTTACTAACAGCACAATCGCCCGTTTAATATTGATCTGACACAGTGGCAAGTAATTTTGAGAAAACACCACCACAGATTGCTCTAACACTTGCATTGCGTTCGCGCCGCGCATTGGAGATATCGTCACAGCTTCACTCCTTATAAAAAAACCCCCGCTTCCTGTTTGGGTGAAGCGGGGGTTAGAATTGACCGGAAAATTTTCTGGTCTCATATCGGTACAGTATTCCTTTGCCTGTACCCCCCGCTTTCTTCATCTAGTTGTGGTTTTGCAATCAACCCACTTATGCTGAGATGTCTGAAATCATAATTACCCTCTGTGATTTGCCCATAATTTTGGCCGCCATCGCCCATAAATAAATACTCCACTCCCATAGCAGCTGATTCCCAACTGGCTCGGCAATTGGTAAGGCACAAAATTGAAGTAGAGATGGGGCAAATGGATTTCACAGAAAATTTCACCTATTGAACATTCCTTTAAACATACTACACTTGTATTACTATCCTGTCTATAGTTTCAAGGAGAAATAGTGATGCATACGATCGCCCGCACCCCAACCACCGATATGGAAGTTACCAGCATCCGCTTAGAGCGCGAACTCAAAGATAAGCTCAAAGAAATAGCTGGGAATCAGGGATATCAAGCTCTGATTCGAGATATCCTGTGGAATTATGTCCAGCAAAAATCAGGTGAATGGAAGCCTCGATTTTCGCGAGCGGACATTCGAGCTAGCATAGCTGCCACCGCGCAGCAAGAAGAACGCTGTGTACTCACAGGTCAACTAATTCAACCCCAAGAACCGATGTTGTTAGGACTAACGAGGAATGGCGATATGGTTCCTCTGAGTGTCGAGAGTTTAGCTGGATAGTCTTAATATTCAGGCAGTGCAACCTAGTTATTTTATTTAGGACTTACGCACAAGAGTTGCCCTAACCCTCTTAAAAAGTTGGCTCTTTCAGATTCCCGCTTTTTAAGGGAAGTCAATTGCTCCACTTGAATATCTCTGAGTGGAGCAATTGTCGTTTGTTAGGGGGAGTGGGCTACGCAAACGAGGTTTCAATTTTTCAGTGCGTAAGTCTTATTACTGAATAATTGGGCTGCATTCAGAATTAAGCTTTATTTTCTCCAATCAGTAGAACTTTTTGTTAAGATTTGTAGCTTATAAAAGGAAATTTGGTTTTACTACGAATTTTAGATTTTTTAGTTCATGCCCCAAACTTCGTCCTGTAAGGAAGGCAGTATTCTCTTTCAATCCAAAATCAAAAATTGGTTTGATGCTCCGGCTTAGTTATATTTGATTGAGAGCAATACAGATCATAAGGATGGCTGGCTAAAGGATTAAAATAAAAACAAAATTTTACAAAGTCATTAAAATATATTCAGTGTTATTACGGTTATGACTGGGGAATTACCCTGATATTCCAGAGAAATTACGGTTTATGTATACTTACAGACAGGATATTCTGAGTCGAAGTTAGTTAATTATCTAAATTTAAAGAAGATAAAGCAGCCAAAAATAATCAGGCTAAGTCATTTTAGAGTATCCTAAGTATCTCATTACCTATGTAGCAATTTGCTTTATATAGCGGGAATTTGGCCATCTGCCAAAGAAAAGGGCTATAACAGGTGAGAGAAAGTATTCATATAAAATTTGCCAATTATGAAGGTGTCGCAACACAACTAACGGTGAAGAATATGCCAAAGGGTTGGGTGCAAAAACAATGGGTTTATTATCCGAGGGCGTGCCAAGAATGAAAAAGCCTTTATGGTCGCCGCCACAATACTTAGATGACGTAGATCGACTACAAACTTACCAAGTCAAGCTGATGCAGCATCAGGAAGAAACTGCCCGCCTGGTACAAAAGATTAACCAAATCATCGCCAATACCTCCGCTACGGCATTGATGTTGCAAGATATTGCCCAATTGCTAGGATCTGCTTTTCAGGTAGATTGTTGCTGTTTGGTTTCAGTAACGGGTGATACATCCGATGAAGCAACTACTATTAGTTGGTGTGCTAATGAGTATCTAGGGTTGCCACATCCAGAAGAAATGTTTTCGATGGAACAGTTGCTTATGCACTCGCCAGTGCTGCAATGTGCTGCTGAACCATTGACTATTGAAGACATTTCGATCGTTCAGAATAGTCTGGTAATTGGCTGTCAGTATTTACCGCTACCCATAAAAGCGGTTTTGGCAATTCCCACCAGGTTTGGTGAAAATAATAATGGGGTGATTAATCTGATTAAATTCCAACCTTATGATTGGAGTGAATCAGAAAAACAATTGCTCAAAGAAGTGGAGTCTGCTTGTGCGATCGCTTTTTCGCAAGTGGCGCAAGCTAAACTAATTACTTATCAACAACAGTATCTGCAAAAAGGCGATCAGTATCAAAGCTTGATCAAGCAATTAACATTATTGAATCGCAGCAACTTGGAGCTTAATCAAATGCTCCAGTTAGTTATTGCCTCTACTGCCGAATCTCTACAGGCAGATCGGGGTTTACTGATATTACTAAAATATACCGATCCATTATTTAGGACTCAAGGTAAAAAACAAGTTCCGAAAGCGAAAGCGAGAGTGGTTGGTGAATGGGCTAAGGCAGCACAAATTTCCCGGACTACTAAACCAGATACCTTAGTAGATCAGTCTTTTTTGGTTTCAGAATGTAGTTTATGCCAGCGTCCATTCATAGATTCTGGAAAAGCAGTCATTTTCGATAACTATACAGAGCAAAATGATACCTCGGCAGCTGCTCCATTATTTGTAATAGAGCAATTGCCTGGGGTCTTATTAGTGCCATTAGAAAGTCAAGGTAAAATCTTAGGATTTTTGGTGCTACAGCAAGCTACTACTCGCATCTGGCAAACACCAGAATTAGAACTTGTAGAAATGGTGTGCGCTCAAGTCAGTAACGCCATAATTCAGTCACAGACATTGCGCCAAGTGCAAACTTTGGTAGATGAGCGGACGGCGAAACTCCAGAGTAGTCTGGAACTCCAGAGAAAAATGCAAGAAAAAACCCGGCAGTATGTTGATCAGCTGCAAAAACTCAATGAACTCAAAGATGAATTTTTGAGCAACATGAGCGATCGCTTGCGTTATCCTTTGACAAATATGCTGATGTCCATTCGGAACTTACGTTTGCCAGGAATCGCACCAGAACGTCAAGTTAGATACATGGATATCCTAGAGCAGGAATGCACAAAGGAAATCAACTTAATTAATGACTTGTTGACACTCCAGAAACTAGAGTCGCCTCACGAAGCTCCACAATTAGAATCTATAGATTTAAATGCTAGAATCCAGTCCATAGCATCATCTTTCGAGAAAAAACTCGCAGAGAAGGGATTAAAGATTTCTGTAGATTTACCAGAGAAATCGCTAAAACTGCAAACTGAACTGGAGAGTTTTGACCGCATCCTGCAAGAGTTGTTAACTAATGCCTGTAAATATTCGCAGCATGATACCACCGTCCATTTAGAAGCTGTTCACCGAGTCGATCAACAAATCGATCGAGTTATCATAAAGGTGACGAATACAGGACACGCCATCTCCGAAGAAGAAGCAACCTACATCTTTGACAAGTTCCGTCGCGGAAAAGGGCGCTGGACTCCAGGGACTGGCTTGGGACTTGCTCTAGTCAAGTCTTTAGTGCAGCATTTGAATGGAGCGATCGCAGTTGAGAGTCTCCCAATATCGGATTCTGAACAGAGCGAAATTTGCTTTACCCTGACTCTGCCCCAATTTTCTGACGAAAGCAAACCATAATTCTGAACGTGATTAAAGAACAGAACGCAACAGAGAACCCTGATTTCCAGTCTCCTAGTCATGACACCAATCTTGAAGGGGATTTAACTGCTGATCTAGTCGCTTTGGCAGCTAAAGTAGAAGTCCAAATTCAGAAAATAGCAGAGCGACAGCGACAAATCAGCGCCAAAGTTCAAATCCCCCAACCAGTGGAACAAATTTGGAAGGTTCTGACAGATTATGAAGCCTTACCTGACTTTCTCCCTAACCTCGCCAAGAGTCGTCTAATTGAGCATCCCAATGGTGGAATTAGACTTGAGCAAGTAGGCTCCCAGCGCTTGCTTAATTTCAACTTTTCGGCGCGGGTGGTTCTGGATTTGGAAGAATGCTTCCCCAAAGAAATTAATTTTCGGATGGTAGAGGGAGATTTTAAAGGCTTTTCTGGTAGCTGGTGTTTAGAGCCTTATTCCCTTGGTGAGTTTGTAGGAACAAATCTTTGCTACACAATTCAAGTTTGGCCGAAACTCACTATGCCAGTAGGAATCATTGAAAACCGCCTGAGTAAAGACTTACGGTTAAATCTTGTGGCTATTCACCAACGTGTAGAAGAGTTAGCTAGTAAAGAACCGTATGTATAACTAAACGGTCATTCAGGATTGTCTCTGAATGACCGTTTTCATTTATCAACTCGTAGAAAAACGCTTCTACTTTTTCAGTACCCCCAGGGGAATTCGAATCCCCGTTACCTCCGTGAAAGGGAGGTGTCCTAGGCCTCTAGACGATGGGGGCATTGGACTCATGACCTTTTATAAGTTAACTAATTTTCCGGCTGTTGTCAACAGCTTTTGCGAAAAAAAGTTTGTGGCAGCTAAACTGGATGGATGTAAAAGCTTGAAAGGGATACAAAGAGATGAAAACAAAAAAAGAATTTCGTAGATACTCCTGTGGTTTGCCACAGGGTAGGTCAGCCTCCGGCGCTGGTAATTTAGAGAGAAGTTCAGATAGAAAAAACGGTACATTCTGTCAAGGACAAAAGGGTATGATGTTGTACCCTGTAGAGTTAATATCTACGATTTTTTACCAAAGATTTTGAAATAAATCGCTCAAAATCTCCAACATGGAAGCATCTTTTGAAATTACTTTACAGATGGCGATCGCTGTTTTTGCAGGCATTAGCGCTCAAGTGCTGGCTGCATACTTTCGCATACCCGGCATCGTCTTGTTATTGCTGTTAGGCATTTTGTTTGGCTCTGATGGCATAGGGCTATTACATCCCCATTTGCTAGGGCCTGGATTGGAAGTTATTGTCGCCCTCGCAACTGCAATAATTTTGTTTGAAGGCGGACTTAATTTGGATCTGCGAGAGTTAGGCAGAGTTTCACTCAGCTTACAATTGCTGGTCACTCAAGGAACGCTAATCACACTGCTTGGTGGGAGTATGGCTGCTCACTGGCTGGGTGAATTTCCTTGGAACATAGCTTTTCTCTACGCTTCCATCGTTGTGGTGACAGGCCCAACCGTGGTTGGGCCTTTGCTCAAACAAATCAATGTAGATCGGCAAGTAGCAACACTTTTGGAAGGAGAAGGGGTTTTAATTGACCCTGTAGGAGCGATTCTTGCCTTCGTTGTCCTCGATACAATTTTGAACGGCGATGCCGATCCAATTAATGCGATCGTCGGTTTACTCATACGCCTGGGTGTTGGTGCGGCAATTGGTGGTGCTGGCGGTTATCTGATGAGTTTGATTTTCAAACGCGCTGATTTTCTGTCATTCGAGCTAAAAAACTTAGCGGTGTTGGCGATACTTTGGGGTCTGTTTACCTTATCGCAAACTATCCGCAGTGAATCGGGAGTCATGACAACAGTTGTTGCCGGAGCAGTCTTTGCTAACTCCTCAGTCCCAGAAGAACGGCTGTTAAGGAGCTTTAAGGGTCAGCTAACAATTCTCAGTGTCTCGGTGCTATTTATCTTATTAGCTGCCGATTTATCCATTGCCAGTGTGTTTGCTTTGGGTTGGGGTAGTTTATTCACTGTTTTGGTACTAATGTTTGTCGTTCGCCCGATTAATATTCTCTTGTGTACCTGGAACAGCGATCTAAATTGGCGACAGAAACTATTTTTAAGCTGGGTTGCTCCAAGAGGAATTGTTGCCGCTTCTATAGCGTCATTTTTTGCAATTTCCCTAACCCAGCGCGGCATTAACGGCGGTGATTCCATTAAAGCTCTAGTCTTCTTGACAATTATCATGACTGTTATCTGCCAAGGGCTAACAGCTGGTTGGTTTGCTAAATGGCTGCGAATCACTTCCAAAGATGCAACTGGGATAGTGATTGTGGGTTGTAATCCTTTGAGTCTTTTGATTGCCCGGTTCTTTCAAGAACGAGCAGAAAACGTGGTCATGATTGATACTGACCCCCAACGTCTTGTTCAAGCTGAGGCACAAAATTTGCGGGTGATTGCTAGCAGTGGGCTAGATGCTGCTGTTTTAGAAGAGGCAGAACTTGCTTCTATGGGTACTTTTTTGGCTATGACAAGTAATGGTGAGGTAAATTTTGTTTTAGCTCAACGAGCATCTGAGGAGTTTAATCCGCCGCGCGTCTTAGCTGTTTTCCCCCGCGATCCGCAAGCTAGTACCTCGGTTAGTAATAAAGTTAATCAAGCTTTTATCCCAGACTTAGCAATTAAGACTTGGAATGAATATTTGAATGATGGGCGAGTCAAGTTAGGAACAACTACCCTAACTGAGTCAGAATTTTCTAGTCAAAATGAGCGGATCCAAGAAATGATTAAGGATGGGGCATTGATACCGCTATTGATCGAACGAGAAGAACGCTTGCTGGTAGTGCCAGTAAAATACGAGTGGGAAGTTGGCGATCGCATTATCTACTTGTTGTACGATCCCAGACCTAAGCTTTTAAAACGCTTATCTGGTGCTAACCAATCTACTCGCCTCTCTTTAGAAAAGCTACCAGAAGTTGAAGAAGTCCCCCTGGCGAAAATATCTGAACTTTTCACTACTGACACCCCTGGGGCATAAGGGGGCAGGGGGAGCAGAGGAGAATAACTTTTAACTCCTAACTTCCCAATCAGCTTGATACATTTGCGATTCTTGCCACAGTAAAGCAGATAAATGCACTATGGCAAGAAGTAGCGTCGCCACTGCAATTAGATAAGTGTGGATTGTGTAAAGGTGTTCGACAGTAACTGTGTTAATCGCTCCACCCCCAGTTAGGATGTCGCGCAGTTGTCCACCAATCAAAGGAATAGCTTCGATAGTTCCCAACTCAATGTTAAAACGCCAGTATCCTAACTGAGTCCAATCTAAAATCATGGCACTCCAATTCAGCCCGATCGCACTTAAGGTTAACAAAATCCCACTAATCCAAGCAGCCAGCCAACTCTTGCGAAATTGCCTACCTAAAAACATCACTACAATTTGCATCAGAGCGATCGCTATTACCGCATTACCAGCAATATCATGCGCTCTCCAAAACAACCACCCATAAGGTACTTGTGTATTAATCATCTTCAATGAGTTATAAGCACCCCCTGCTGTCGGTTCATAGTAAAAAGAAAGCATTACTCCTGTAGAGACATAAATTAAGCAGAGAGTAAGGATCACGACTGATAATATCGTCGCTATTCGTCGCATAATCTTATCGAACTGGGTGCTTTGCATGACTCACCCCTCCTGTTCTTAACTAGGTATTTATTCTTTTCTCATTTTAACTAAGAAATATTAATATTCGTTCTTCGCTTGAGTTCTGAGCTTTACTCTAATTCCAAAAAACTATGGTTTTCAAGGTAGACGGGGTTTAAATTAAATATTGCACCCAAGCTTTTAAGGGTTCTGGTGAGCCATACCAAATTCCAGGACTTCTAGGAGAATGTCTCACACCTTCAATTACCAGATTTTCTGCGCCTTCCAAATGAGCAGCTTCAATTGGTGTGATTCCATCTCCCCAAGTGTTACCTTTACCGCAGGTTAATTGGTAACTACTGTAAGCTAACCAGCTACCGCGCCGCCTTTGTCCAAAGATAGTTTTGCCCGCCACACAAATGTAACGAACGTTTTTGTAAAAAGCTCCTGGGTAGTTATTGGTGACAAAATCTAGATTGGAGCGTGTCCAGCGTTCTTGGCTAATATGGGGTGTACCCAAGGTGATGAGAGTAGCAACCAAAGGATGCGCTTTCCAGAGCGAGGGTTTAGCGTTACTGCTTACCCAATATGGGTTTTCTCCCATGTAGATGCGGGATATCCAACCTCCGGCGGAGTGACCAATTAAGTTAACTTGAGTAGCATTATACTGCTGTAATGTATGCTTGATTGTCAGGTCAAGTTTTTGTAGAATCGGTGTTACTGGTCTTCCGCCAATAGTGGGTAGCCAGTCGCGCCGTCGCAGTGGTACTGTAATTGCGGGAAAATCTAACTCTTGTAAGGATTGTTCTAGTTGGCGGTAAGCGATCGCGCTTTCTAGATATCCCGGTACAATAACTGTCGGTAACGGCATTTTGAATTTTGGATGCAATGATTGAGGGTTTGAAACTTTTTGATGAAGAAGTAGTCAGAATTCAAAAGCTATAATTGCGATCACACAACTGAACTCTTTATCAGAAAAGCCCAAATAGCTTTGGTGGGGTTTATAACTAAAATGTCAAGAAAATTGTACAACTTGCAACAGTTTTGAGGCTGCTTATATGGTAGTATTTTCACATAGGGACTAGCTCAGACAAGCAAATGTGCCATCTGTTACGCAAGCCTAGTTAAATGGAAAAGCGGAGAGAAACAAGGCAGCTTTAGCAGATGTTTTGATGTACTCAGACTTTTACCTTGACTTAAACTTTAATAAAGATCCCAGATATTAATTGTAATTGTGTGCGTCATAAAAATAGAACATCAAAAGTAGTAATTTTTCAGATACCTCTTTAGCAAGCTCAAATTTGAAGATCCGATTTAGTCTCGTTAAACAACTACAAATCTGAATAAATGGCAATTTTGGCGTTTTGATTGCCATGAGAGGAAATTATTACTTCCTTAGAGGGACGCGTATATTGCGATATTTTGCAATATAGTTCGGAAAGAGAAAATCGCTAGTCAACTGCAACTGAGCCGAGTGAACGATAACAGCTATGTCTTACGTCTCCGTGTTTAAAAATATACCAGAAGTCTTAAGCCAGCCAATTGGGATAGCGGCTATAGCTTCTCTTGGCATCCACGGTGCGATCGCCATGATTGTGCCATTGATGCCTATGGATTCTAGCCAACCCAAAGATACAGCATCATCAAAAAGCGTTGGGCTTTTGGAATTGAGCCAAGCCGATCAAAGCCGTTTGCCACAAAGCACCCCGCAAATTGGTTTACAACAACTTCCTCCAATAGCGCCACTTTCTGCATCTAACTTTAGCCCCCAAAGCACATTGCCTCCATTGGCAGCACCGCCATCTAGCAGTCAGCTAGTACTGCCTCCGCTACCCCAATCATCGAATAACTATCGCGTCTCCTCCGTGCCTACAAGACAGACTTTACGGATGATTCCTAGTGATAATTTGCGATTTGATGGCTCTAAATTTGACAATTCTAAATTCAGTACCACTCCCAAATTCTCTCCATCAGTTCCTCGTGTGAATGTCAGTGATACCAAATACCAGGTATCTAAGCCGTTGGATGTAAATAGATTGCCATTGCCAGTATTGCAGTCGCAGCAAATACCTAATGATATTCTGCAAAATGCTCAATCTCCGAACCTCTCTGACACTAACCCCATTACAACAGCACAGGTAAATACCACTCCACAAACGATCCAGTCGGGTAATAATGGGTTTAGAATTGCTCAAAACTCGCTAATAAGTTCTCTAAAACAAGCTTCAAGACCTGGGGATAGCTTAACCTTAATGAGGGGAAGCACATCACCAGAACCCAATTTATCTCGAAAAGGAACTGATCTGGCAATTGCACAGCTAGATTCCTACGCAAACCTGAGAAAAGAAGTTCAGCACGAATACCCCAACGTTGAACAAAAACCAGTCATTCGTCAAACATTACCTACGGATAAGCCAAATCTTGAAGGCGCTGTTTTGGGGGTATTAGTAGTGGATCGTGATGGTAAGGTCTTAGATATAAAGTTTCAAGACAAGCTAATTTCTCCTGAATTGCAATTAAAAGCAAGGGAATACTTCAATAAGCAATCCCCCAAGGGAGATAAACAGATTAGTTCCTACCCATTTAACCTAAGTTTCCAAAACAACACTGGGACTACTCAACTATCTGCACCAGGAATCAATAATAAGCTTACCCCCTCACCAGCAGCCACTTCTAAACCATTTCCCGATCTGCTAATCAGAAGTAATCAGCCTAGGCCTTCTTCAAAAGGTACTCTTCAACCATTAGCTGCACCGGGAGTCAATGGCAATCAGCCTCAGTTCTCACCGACAGCTACTCCCAAACCATTATCTGAACTCCCAATCAGAAATAACCAGATCGCGCCTTCATCAGCAGCTACTACTTCGCAACCCTTAGTGCTGCCGAAAGTCAATCAGATTGAGTCTACACCCTCTACCGAATCTGATCAAAAATTAGTAGAACGGTTGCGCCAAGTGAAGGAAAACAGAGAAAAATCTAATTCAGAAAAATAATTACCCACTGGTGATTTTGGATTGAACGCACCCCAGCTAAATCGGAGATTATAGTTGGGGTGCGTTCCGCTTACAAATCCGAAGACTTCTGAGCGTTTCCAGAATAATTGGCGTTCTCAATGTGTCGTTGGAACTTTTGCCGTCAACTCAGCAAGATTTTGCCATTGAGCATTTACGATATTCCTCAACCGTTAAAAATTAAACTCAACGAGTCTGTCACCAGACCCGTTGGTCTTCAGAACCGTGCATGAGACTTTCACCTCACACGGCTCCTCGCTGACTTGGCTCTTGT
>NZ_JBALBW010000076.1:0-23934 GCF_036919895.1 Nostoc sp. | reverse complement strand
AGGGATTTTCATGCTCTCTTAGAGTTTTTAGTAGTCTTTCTTTCTGCTCTTGAGATAGATGGTTTTTTGCTGGCATATGTCCCTGTTCATAGCTAAACACTTAATTTTATATTATACAAATAAGCTGCGTAACAGCTTACTGTGAGAATCTGCGATCGCATCTAATCTTAAATTCAGGACTCTCTCTGTTCCTGCTTGGGTACTCCGCTTTGTTTTTTTTTACGATAAATCATCGATACGTGGTGATTGGGTTTCTTCATCTGAAATTAAAAACTGCTCTTGCTGAAAGTACACAAGAGCAGTTTTAATAGCAAAGCCCAAAATAAAGATTTAGGCATCTTCAAGTTCAAATTGAGCCACTGTAACGGCGTTAAAAGCAAAAGCTAAAACTAATGGCATCGGCGACTGAAACCAAAAGGTAAAAAGAACAGCTAGGATTGTACCAATGACTGCGGACATCGACCACAATCGTTCTTCAAAAGTCAATCCCTTCTCAGCTTTAATCACTCTGAGAACAGTAATTGGGATTGGTTCTGGCATTACCCCACCCGGAGGGAAAGCCCAGAAGTTGTTACGTCGCTCGACAAATAAATCTGTCCAGCCATTTTCTTGGCACCATGCCTCAATCCATTGAAGTGAGTAATGATTCATCATCGGGTTTCGGAGTTCGATTTGTGGAAGTTGTGTACTTGGTGAATATAAACTCTTGGAGATTCCTAAAGAACTAAGCTAATCGCTATAAAATTAACGCTAATTATCCAATTTTTAAGCTTTGTTAAGCAGTTGAGACGTATATGACGTATATATTTAAGTAGGCTCAAGCCTGACTTTCATTAATTAAAAGACTAACAGTTGATGGGCGCTGTCTAATTGAAAAGACAATAAACTTTACTAGGAAAATTCATTGTCAAGAATTGTAAATAACTCAGTGAGTATTACTGCTTAATAAAACTATTCATGTCGTGAAATTAAAATCTAAAAATGAATAATTGTGAACAAATAAACATGTGTAGGCATAGCCCGTTATAGACATTGCTTTATGCGGCTAAACTATTCTTTTTGAGTTAGGCATTTCAAGTTTTCCCTTCATCAATAAAGATAGTTTCTGCTTTTTGCTATATTCTGCTAAAAAATTACAAGTGTAAATAATAACTTTACTCTCGTCACTCTCTCAGTATTAAGCAATAAATTTCTTGATATTAAGTATAGATTTTCAGGCATTCAAGTTTGATTTTTTCACTATAATCCAGCGATGCCTACGAGGGGCTAGGTCTAGGCTAGTGATTTAAAGGTAGCGATCGATAGCCTGAAATAAGGAATTTAGTTATGTACATGAAAGTCATTTTGTACAGCGTGTCAATCCTAATCTATACTTAACAGGGTTTAGATGAGATGGTATTACATTGAATTATGTCTACCTACTTAAAGCCATAACTTATTGTCTAGCCGAGCCTGATTTTTTGATTCCAGGTTGGTTTGGCGGAGTTGGGGAATTTGGTTGGCGACTAGTACGAAAAGTCACATTCACGCCTTCATTCGATTGCTCCAGAACCAGTAGAGGCGTGGGTTTAGCCTTTTGATCCCAATGCATAGTAGCAATCCGACCCTGAAGTGTTGGTTGCCAACTATCTTCATCTTCTATGGGACTTAGATAAGTTTCTATACAGTCAATAATTTGACTAATAGTCGCAGAAGTCGCTTGTGTCGGTAACTTCATTAAGCGGACTTGAATGCGAAACAGCACTCGTTTAGCAGAGTTCCCTGGACTCCCAGTTTCATACTCTACATCAAAAGTTTCATCTACTTGCCGTCCAGAGCTATTAGCAATTCCGACTGCTCCTTGTTGGGCTTGATTTGGACGCAGAGCTTGAGTAACTTTATCTTTGATCTCAATCTTTATCTGATTAAGGATTGCAAAATGAAACACCTCCTCTGACATCCGCATTCGCAGATAATCTAGGTTAAAGTCCCGTGAGTTGACCAAATCGGGATTAGTTTCCATTTTGCGAATCGTTTCTAGCGCGAGCTTAAACTTTTTTTCTAATTCTCGCGTCCGGAATTGTTCGAACTTAAGTTTTTTCTCCAGCTTATCCTTCTGGAGCTTACTATAGACAATTAAAGCAATCACCGCGAAAGCCAGTCCTCCAGAAGTTACCAACAATAATGGTGGTATTTGAGGATTACTTGCTGGCACTTCATGGGTTGCTTTTTTAGGCTTTGGCGGGGATTGGGCAAGAAACATCGAAGTGAGCATGGTTGGAAACTGAAAAACTTGACTCCTGATGTTTAGGATGCCCAAATCTTCAATGCCATCTTGCTGTATGATTAACATTTTTAACAGCTTTTTACAAAACCCCGTATGTCCAGACATTTGAGCATTCCTGCCCTGTCTGAGGTTTCATCTACAAGCTTTAGCAATATTCGTCTGATAGCTACAGATATGGATGGCACGCTAACTAGACGAGGGAAATTTACTACCCCACTGCTACAAGCTTTAGAGGATTTAGCGGCAGTTGACATTAAGGTGCTGATTGTTACAGGGCGTTCTGCTGGGTGGGTGAGTGGATTGAGTGCGATTATGCCAGTGGCAGGTGCGATCGCAGAAAATGGCGGTTTGTACTTTCCACCTGAAAACCTGGAACCAGTAGTTTTAACACCCGTTCCCGATTTAGTTAAACATCGCCAGCACTTGGCTACAACTTTTGAGAATTTACAAACTAAATTTCCTCAAATTCAAGAATCTGCTGATAATCGCTTTCGCATCACCGACTGGACTTTTGATGTAGCTGGTTTGAGTCAAGATGAACTACAAACCCTAGATAATCTCTGTCAACAAATGGGTTGGGGATTTACCTATAGCAACGTGCAGTGTCACATTAAACCCCAAGGACAAGACAAAGCTGTGGGATTGTTGCAAGTATTGCGCGAATATTTGCCTCAGTACTCACCAGAACAAATTGTTACTGTAGGCGATAGTCCCAATGATGAAAGTTTATTTAATCGGCGTTATTTTCCTGTTTCTGTAGGCGTTGCAAACGTACTGGAATATATAAATCAGTTAAAATATCACCCTGCTTATATTACTAATGCTGCTGAAGGTGAAGGATTTTGTGAGTTATCTAGTTATATTTTGAAAAGCTTGTACATCCCAAGTTAGGGAGAGCCAAACTTGCTCTACAATAATCTCGTAGCGCTGATTTTACAATTATGACGGCTACTTTACCTGTTGGTATCGAATCAGAAATCTTCTATCCCAGTGCTGATGGTCAACCAGTGGCAGAAACCTACGATCATCTTTATGCCTTGCTAACTACTCTGGAAGTCCTAAAACAGTATCTGGCAGATCGTCAGGCAACAGTATTAGGAAATCAATTTCTTTATTATGCACAAGGCTTTCCCAAATTGCGGGTAGCCCCAGATGTAATGGTGATTTTTGATGTTGCACCTGGTGGTCGAGACAACTATAAAATCTGGGAAGAGGGTCAAGTACCCACAGTTATTTTTGAAATGACATCCTTTGGTACTAAAGGACAAGACGAAATCTTCAAAAAGACCCTCTATGAGCAGCTAGGTGTCAAAGAATACTGGCTATTTGACCCTAAAGGTGAGTGGGTAGAACAACAGTTACGTGGCTATAGGCTGCGGGGAGAAATCTACGAACCCATACAAGATGGACGCAGTGAACCGCTACAACTGCGCTTGGTGATTGAGGGAAGGTTAATTGGATTTTATCGAGAAGATACAGGGGAAAAATTACTCATCCCTGATGAACTGGCACAGGTTTTACGGCAGGAAGTTTTAGCAAGGGAGCAAGCAGAAGTACTTGCAGAACAAGAACGTCAACGAGCAGAACAAGAACGTCAACGAGCAGAACAGGCAGAATTGCAGATAGAACAGTTAAAGGCAAGGTTGCGATCGCTCAATGTAGACCCTGATAAGTAGTCAGACAGAATTAATTACACAATGTCATTGCGAATGGAGAGAAGCGGAATGTACTCCTTCGGAGAACCCGCAGGGGTAGCAATTCGCTTGCGGCTGGGATTGCAAATCTACAAGACGCTGTTCGCGTTCGCTCGCAATGACTGTAAATATTTTTGTCCGACTACTTACTATTCAGTAATATGCAGATTTTTTTTGGACAGCTACGTTTTTTCTTTGACATTTAAATTGGCGACGATTTATCAAAACAGAATAGCTGAATTCTTCTTCAAGGTTATAAATTGTTACTAATGTCAAAAGACAGGTTGTAATTCTTTGCTATGACATTTAGTCAAACTAAAAAATCTATAAAAATTTAAATAATATCCAGATAAATCATTGATATGGTAGGTTGTTTGAGCCATAACTCCCGCCTTTTTGTATTACAACGAATAAGGGATTACGAGATTTTAATTTAAGCAAGCTACGCGCATCGGCGACTTCAGGAGAAGGGTAGAAATGTTCCGTTGACATTTGGCTATGACCCAAAGATGCTGTGCAAGTCAAGATGTAAAAGAATTCAGAGGTTAGTTCATGGATTTTCTATCGAACACTGTTGCCCTATCGCGGATGCAGTTTGCACTGACGGCGATATTTCACATGCTATGGCCCGTTCTCACCACTGGGATGGGCATTTATCTGGTCATCGTTGAAGGAATGTGGCTAAAAACACGCAATCCCGATTACTACCATCATGCTCGTTTCTGGGCAAAGTTATATGTCTTGAACTTTGGCATTGGTGTAGCATCCGGTTTGCCAATGGAGTTTCAATTTGGTACGAACTGGGCACCATTTTCTGAAGCGGTAGGTGACTTTTTTGGCAGCATTTTAGGCTTTGAGGCTTCGATGGCATTCATGCTAGAAGCCGGATTTCTGGGTATTATGCTGTTTGGTTGGGAGCGAGTCAACCCAGTGATTCACTATTTCGCCACAATTATGGTTGCCTTTGGCGCAAACCTATCTACCTTCTGGATTTTGGCCGCAAATTCCTGGTTACAGACTCCAGCCGGTGGAGAAATGGTGAATGGGAAGTTTGTTGTCGATGATTACTTTCAGGCAATCTTAAATCCCTTCATGCTCAACAGTGTCTCCCACATGTTTTTGGCGACGCTGGAAACTTCTCTGTTTGTGATTGGGGGAATTAGCGCTTGGTATATTCTCAACCACCGTCATGAGGCTTTCTTTGCGCGATCGCTGAAAATTGTCTTAGCAACTGCGATCGCTGTAACCCCATTACAAATCTATATCGGACACCTCAGCGCCGAGCAGGTAGCCGATTATCAGCCTACCAAACTCGCGGCAATGGAAGCCAAGTGGGAAACTAGTCCAGCCGGACAGCCCGCGCCCTGGAGTGTGGTGGCATTGCCCAATAACAAGACCGAGCAAAACGACTGGGAAATCTCAATTCCCAACGGCTTAGGCTACATTTTAGAATTCAAAAAGAACCTGTCTAAACCCGTTCTTGGACTGAAGCATTGGAAGCCTGAAGATCGCCCCCGGATGGTGGGTTTGATTTATTACGCCTTCCGCATCATGAGTGGTATCGGCTTTTTCTTAGCTGGATTGATGGGACTCAGTGTGATTCAGTGGTTGCGGGGTAAACTCTCATCAGAGGCGATCGCCCAACAGAAATGGCTACTGCGAATCTGGATTTTGGCGGCTCCACTGGGCTACATCGCCGTCGAATCGGGCTGGATTGTGCGCTGTGTTGGGCGGCAACCCTGGGTGCTTTACGGGCAAATTCGCACCGCAGATGGAGTTTCTCACCTACCTGCTAGTGAAGTCTTAACATCTCTGGTGATTTTTGCTGGAATTTATACAGTCCTGTTTATTTGTGCCTTATTTTTTGGTAGTCGAATCATTCGTCAAGGCCCCAATCTGGAGCTTCCAGTTCCAGGTATTGATACCCAACCATCTGTAGAAACTACTCCGGCTGAATTTGTTCCAGATCAACGTCCTGTTGAAGCAGAGCAATGAAACCAATTAGCAATTCGCAATTCGCAATGAAGAGTGCTAAGTAGTGAGTGGTGCGTGCTGATTATGGTAAATCAATAGGTAATTGTATGGAGAATCTAGAACATTTTTTAGCGCAAGTCTGGTTTGTCATCTTGGCTCTGTTTTTATTTCTCTACGTCATGTTAGACGGGTTTGATCTAGGCGTAGGTATCCTGTCTCTAACCAGTTCCAATGACGACCGACGCGACATCTTAATGACGAGTTTAGGTAATATTTGGGATGCAAATGAAACTTGGTTGGTGTTGATGGGGGGTGCATTGTTTGGGGCATTTCCTCTCGCTTATGGCACTATTTTGAATGCCCTCTACATTCCCATTTTTGGGATGATATTTGGCTTGATTTTTCGGGCTGTGGCCTTTGAGTTTCGAGAGCATTCTACAAACAAACTGTTTTGGAATGTGGCTTTTGGAGTTGGTAGCTTCATGGCAGCGCTGTTTCAAGGATTTGCCTTGGGTAGCATTTTGGAAGGCATTACGGTGGATGAGTCGGGTCACTTTACCGGCACTATGTGGGACTGGCTGGATTGGCGATCGCTCTTAGTTTCCTTGACATTAATCCAGGGTTATGTATTGATTGGCTCAACCTATCTCATTCTAAAAACCGAAGGAGAACTCCAAACCTCCCATTACCGCACAGCAAAACTCGCTGCCTGGACAACGCTTTTAGGTGCAATCTTAATCACCATTGCCACCCCTGTTGTGTATGAAAATGCCAGGGCAAAGTTATTTCACCAGCCAGAAGTGTATCTATTTTCAGTCATTCCAGTGCTAGGTGTGCTACTGATTGGGCTATTGATTAGAAGTCTGAACCGTAAAGAAGAAACTACTCCCCTCGTTTGGACAGTGCTGCTTTTCCTACTTACTTTTGTGGGGTTAGGATTAGTTGTTTTTCCCTATATCATTCCCCCAGGAATCACCATTTATCAGGCAGCGGCAGCACCTAGTGCATTAGTCTTCATGATTATCTTCATTGGATTTCTGATTCCAATTATGTTGTTTTACAACATCTACAATTACATTGTGTTTCGAGGGAAAGTGGCAGGCACAGATTATGGAGGATAGGTGATACCAATTTCAGAAATGATTGTTGATTTTTGTCCAAAGTCCAATTTGCCACATTTATTACCTCGGACAGAATAGAATGATTGGTGTCTACCGCGTTTCAATCTCGGAAATCTCAACAGTACTGATTTGATTAATGAGACTGTTTTATACAGCCATTGGTCAAAAGTTAGAATTTTATTTCCAACTTCCACTAGAAAGTCCAAGACCAATGTAGAGTCAAGAATTTGCCTTTAAATACTGAGGTATAAAATTATGCAAGAAATCGAAAGATTCTTTGGCAACTTGTTCAGTGGCATACTCAACCGCTTTAAGTATTCTGCGATGGACGCTGCCGATCGCAAAATGAGAGAAACTATTGACGACCAGGTAGAACAACGGCGGCAAAAACCTAAGTCAAAGGATCAAGAAGACCGCGATTTGTAATTCGTAATTCGTAATTTTGAGTTCAATACAAGCATAGCGCTGACTATTGTTGAGTGGGCAGCGCTATTTTGTCGTCTTTACCAAACAACAACTCTTGCGAATGTGCTAACCTAGTATGGTTAACTAATCTCGCACATCTGAGAATTCGGGTGTTTCCCAGTTGGGAAATGCACTTGGATGGAGGTTTAACCCGAATCGGAGTAAAAAAATATATGCCAGTAGTTTCATTGGCTCAAATGATGGAGTCGGGGGTTCACTTTGGGCATCAGACCCGGCGTTGGAACCCAAAAATGTCTCCTTACATTTATACTTCCCGCAATGGTGTGCATATTATCGACTTGGTGCAAACTGCCCAGTTGATGGATAATGCTTACAACTACATGCGATCGCACGCAGAACAAGGGAAGAAATTTCTTTTCGTCGGCACTAAGCGCCAAGCAGCTGGAATCATTGCTCAAGAAGCTAGCCGTTGTGGTTCCCACTACATTAACCAACGCTGGTTGGGTGGAATGTTGACCAACTGGGCAACCATCAAAACACGGGTAGACCGTTTGAAAGATTTAGAACGCCGTGAAGAAACTGGCGCACTAGATTTATTGCCCAAAAAAGAAGCATCAATGCTACGTCGGGAAATGACGAAGCTTCAGAAGTACTTGGGCGGCATTAAAACAATGCGGAAAGTACCCGATATCGTGGTCATTGTAGACCAACGGCGGGAATATAACGCAGTTCAAGAATGCCAAAAGCTGAATATTCCTATTGTGTCTATGCTGGATACAAACTGTGACCCCGATGTAGTAGATATCCCCATTCCAGCAAACGATGATGCTATCAGATCAATTAAGCTGATAGTCGGGAAATTGGCAGATGCCATTTATGAAGGTCGTCATGGTCAGCTGGAGGCTGAAGAGTATGACGAAGATTACGACGGTGGTGAGTATGACGATGACTACGAAGAAACCGAATATACTGATGCCGTAATTCCCGAAGAGGGAACAGAAGAATAGTACTGTTAGCGGAAAGCTAAGGTTTAGCCCGTGAAGAGTGCTAAGTCCTGAGTAAGATAGAAAGACTCAGCAAATTGAATAGTGCTGAGTCTTGATTTTTGAAGTTGTAAGTTGTGATTTGTCAATGAAGAATAAAATTGATAACTGAACACTCAAAACTCAGCACGGGCTAAACGCCGAGCTTACGCTAACAAAACTCAGTACTCAGTACTAAATTAGGTGAGTGATTACAACTCGAGGTCAAGTTAGGAATTGAGGCAACATGGCGGAAATATCTGCAAAACTCGTCCAAGAGCTACGCCAAAAAACTGGTGCCGGCATGATGGACTGCAAAAAGGCGCTGATAGAGACTGAAGGCAACGTAGAAGAAGCCGCAGACTGGCTACGGAAAAAGGGCATCTCTAAAGCGGGGGCAAAAAGCGATCGCATTGCGGCAGAAGGTCTAGTAGACACTTACATTCAACCTGGTGGTCGAGTAGGTGTACTCATCGAAGTCAACTGCCAAACCGACTTTGTGGCTCGTAACGACGCTTTTAAAGCTTTAGTTAAGAACCTGGCAAAGCAAGCAGCGACTGCTGATAGTGTTGAGTCTTTGTTAGCTCAACAATATGCTGAGAATCCAAGCGGGACTGTTGAAGAATTCATCAAGCAAACTATTGCTACGCTCGGTGAAAATATCCAAGTGCGTCGCTTTATCAATTTTGCACTAGCAGAAGGCGCGCAAGGTGTAGTAGAAAGCTACATTCACACTGGCGGTCGAGTTGGTGTATTAGTAGAACTGAGTTCTCAAACAGAATCAGCAGCTGCTAACTCAGAGTTTCAAAGCTTGGCACGGAACACCGCAATGCAAGTTGCAGCTTGTCCAAATGTCGAGTATGTAAGCGTAGACCAAATCCCTGCCGAAGTTGCCCAAAAGGAAAAAGACATTGAAATGGGCAAGGATGATTTGGCGAACAAGCCAGATAACATCAAAGAAAAGATTGTTCAGGGACGGATTGAAAAACGCTTGAAAGAATTGACTTTGCTCGATCAGCCTTACATCCGCGATCAGAGTATTTCTGTGGAAGACCTCTTGAAGCAAGCGAAGACGCAATTAGGCTCAGAGATTCAAGTTAATCGCTTTGTCCGCTATATATTGGGCGAAGGCATTGAGAAACAAGAGATTAGCTTTGCTGATGAAGTCGCTGCACAAATTGGCAGCATGTAATATTAGTTAGGAGTTAGGAGTTAGGAGTTAGGAGTTAATAGGAAGTTAGCTTCATAATTCCTAACTGGTTAAAGGACAGGTC
Source organism: Nostoc sp. (assembly GCF_036919895.1). Classification (GTDB taxonomy): domain Bacteria; phylum Cyanobacteriota; class Cyanobacteriia; order Cyanobacteriales; family Nostocaceae; genus Nostoc. The sequence goes on along the minus strand of NZ_JBALBW010000076.1, from coordinate 14,157 downwards.
AAGCAAATAGCCTGGCCTGTGTTTTTTTAGTAGAGATGCGAAATATCGCATTTAATTTAAAATCTAAAGACCTTTGGGAAGTTATTATAAAATAAGTTTGTACATTTGTACTATTTAATAGTTCACATGGACAAGAACAAAAGATATGGCAAGAGCAATCGAGCGAATTGAACGGGATATTGCAGCACTAAAAGAAGCGATTCGGGCGATCGCACTAGAACTACAAAACGCTTATGCTAGTTATCTAAATACCTTGGGGCTAGCTGTACGAAAACAGTTGATTCTGGCGAGTTATCACCTCTGTACACAGGGGTATCCCGAAAACTTTCTGCATCTGTCATTAAATCAGCGCCAACAATTGCAACAAGGCATCCGCAAGTTAGGTCAAGTAGCTGGGGAGCAATTGCTCAATTGTATTAAAAGTGACGATGCTGGAGTAGATAAGGAAGATGACGAAGATAAGGAGAATAAGGAAGTAACATCTTCTGAACTTCTGGACACCTCAAATTCTCAGCCTCTGAGTGCGGATACCTCTAATCCTATAGAACTGGCAAAATGGCAACAGAACTTAGAAGAGGTCACGCAAGAGATACTGAAAAAAGTTTCCCATGATGCTAATCTTTTATTACAAAAATCTGGGGTATTACCCAAAAAATTACCAGAACCGATTTTAGCGGCCGCGGCTGCGGCGGCATCAGAAGCATCTGCCGAGGCTATGCCAGGGCCACCAAACTTATTAAACTTAGTAATTGAAATTGAAAATGAGCAGCAGTCTGAAGATTCTGGGCTGACGCAAATCATGGCTATTAATTTACGGCTAGGGGAAATTGAATTTGCTGATGTGGCACTCTCCTCTGAACGCAGACAAATTCGCAGTATTTTAGTTCAGCTAAACAAGCTGGGACGAGAGTATCAAAAGAAACATCGGGAAAGAGCGATCGCAGAAGCTGAGGCTGCATGGCGTGCTAGTTGGTTTGAGGATTAGTCATTTGTCATTTGTCATTTGTCATTTGTGAATAACTAATGCCCCATGCCCAATGCCCAATGCCCCATCCCTAATAACCGATGATTAATGAAAAACCAGATTGGATACGATTGCAGAAAGCCTTGGCAATAGAAGCTGAACGAGGCTTTACAGACTTGATGGGGAGAGAATACCGTTTCAGTGAATTTCTGAGCCTAACTTTGGGTAAATTCCCAACAGGCTTACCCCAAACTGAACGCCGCCGTTGGCAAGGACTAGCGGTGCAATTTGCTAGTTATCCACATCTGGCGCTGGAAGAAAGACAACATTTAGTAGCAGAGACTCGTAGATATCTCTCGCAACTACAGCAAGAGGAGGAGGGGGAGCAGGGGGAGCAGGGGAAGCAGGGGAAGCAGGGGAGCAGAGGAGCAGGGGAGCAGGGAAGAATTAATCAATTAAAAATCCAAAATCCAAAATCTCCAATTGTTGCTGAGGTGAGTCGGAGACTTGCACCAAAAATTGAGCAAAAACTCAGTGATTTACCAGAAATAGGCTTTAAAAAAGCTGATAATTTGGCACGGCTTGGTTTACACACTGTCCGCGACTTGCTTTTTTACTATCCTCGTGACCACATTGATTATGCGCGTCAGGTGAATATCCGCGAGTTACAGGCAGGTGAGACAGTGACAATAGTGGCTACAGTGAAGCGTTGTAACTGCTTTAGTAGCCCTAAAAATCAGAAATTATCAATTTTAGAACTGGTTGTAAAAGATAATAGCGGTCAACTGAAAATTGGTCGTTTTTACGCAGGTACGCGCTTTAGCAGTCGCGCTTGGCAAGAAAGTTTAAAACGCCGTTATCCAGTAGGTAGTATTTTAGCGGCGTGTGGGTTGGTGAAAGAAAGTAAATACGGCTTGACGCTTGATAATCCAGAACTAGAGGTTTTGGCAAATCCAGGAGATTCCATTGAGTCGCTGAATATTGGGCGGGTAGTGCCAATTTATGGATTGACTGAAGGCGTGGTGGCGAATACAGTCCGACAGGCGGTAATTGCTGCTTTACCTGCTGCGGCTAATATGAAAGACCCTTTGCCAAGTGGTTTGCGACAGAAATATGGTTTGATGGAATTGAAAGATGCGATCGCTAACATCCATTTTCCCGACGATAGCGCCACCCTACAAGTTGCCCGTCGCCGCCTAGTCTTTGATGAATTTTTCTACCTACAACTTGGGTTACTGCAACGTCAGCAGCAAGCAAGGGCTATTCAAACCAGCGCCATCCTCGTCCCAAGAGGTCAACTTGTAGAGAAATTCTACGAAATACTGCCTTTTCAACTCACTGGCGCACAGCAACGAGTTCTTAATGATATTCTTAACGACTTGCAAAAACCTGCACCAATGAATCGTTTAGTGCAAGGTGATGTCGGTTCGGGTAAAACGGTCGTGGCCGTGCTAGCTATCCTTGCAGCAATTCAATCTGGCTATCAAGCGGCGTTAATGGCTCCCACGGAAGTTTTAGCTGAACAACATTATCGCAAGTTAGTTAGCTGGTTTAACCTCTTGCATTTACCAGTGGAATTACTGACAGGCTCCACCAAAACTGCCAAACGAAGACAAATTCATTCTCAGTTAGGAACTGGTGAATTACCTCTCTTAGTAGGAACTCATGCCTTAATTCAAGACTCTGTAAGCTTCCAGCAACTGGGGTTAGTGGTGATAGATGAGCAGCATCGTTTCGGGGTAGAACAACGGGCGCGTTTGCAGCAAAAAGGCGAACAACCCCATGTGTTAACTATGACAGCTACCCCGATTCCCCGAACACTGGCACTGACGATACACGGGGATTTAGATGTCAGCCAGATTGATGAGCTACCACCGGGACGGCAAAAGATTCAAACAACAGTCTTATCCGGTCAGCAACGCAACCATGCTTACGACCTGATCCGCCGAGAAATTGCCCAAGGTAGACAAGTTTACGTGGTTTTGCCTTTGGTAGAAGAATCAGAAAAATTAGATTTGCGATCGGCTGTGGAGGAGCATCAAAAGCTACAGGAAAGTGTTTTTCCCGACTTTCAAGTGGGGTTGCTGCATGGCCGCATGAGTTCAGCTGAAAAGGACGAATCTATTACCAAATTTCGTGATAACCAAACGCAGATTTTGGTTTCTACTACAGTTGTTGAAGTGGGTGTAGACGTACCAAATGCCACAGTAATGCTCATTGAAAATGCGGAGCGATTTGGTTTATCCCAACTGCACCAACTGCGAGGGCGTGTCGGTCGTGGCGCGGCTCAATCTTACTGTTTATTGATGAGCAGTTCCAGAAGTCCTGATGCTCAACAACGGCTGAAGGTGTTGGAACAATCTCAGGATGGCTTTTTCATCTCAGAGATGGATATGCGTTTTCGTGGCCCAGGGCAAGTATTAGGAACTCGTCAATCTGGAGTGCCAGATTTTACCTTAGCGAGTTTGGTTGACGATGAAGAAGTTTTACTTTTAGCGCGGCAAGCAGCCGAGAAAATAATAGAAATGGATGTAACTTTAGAGCGTTGGTATTTGATGAAAGAAGAGTTGAAATATCGGTATGAGCGATTGATGGGCGGGGCGATTTTGACTTAACATCTTAGAGGATGTTGGGTTGAGGAACGAAACCCAACCTACAATTTGCTTTTTTAAAAAGTCGGGAATCTCGCAGAATTAATTGAGTCGAACAAGTGTTCGGTTTTGCAACTTTGACGCTATTTGTTTCAAATTTATTTCAGAATGAATTAATTGAGTCGAACAAGTGTTCGGTTTTGCAACCTACCAAGCTATCCGACTCGGTTTTATATTCGGAGGTTGTCACCTTCCTCACTGGTTCATATCTGGACTCCCTTATATAGCGGTTCCCGACCTAGTGAGGTACGCTTTAAAAGCTATTAACCTTGATAAACAAGATTTGAGTGTACCTCAGTTGCTTAGGAAACGCTATATACGCTCGATAAATTCCCACTTATCAACTCTGACAATGGGGAGTACTCACGCCACCGCCTCCGCAACCACGCGAAAACCAACAGAGTCGTCACGATGCGCGTGCGCGAACCAACCGCGACGGGCAGAACGGCAAGCCCCAGCGTCGCTAGACCAACTACCGCCACGCAGTAATTGAACGTCATTATCTATACCAGTTACCGACGCAGTACCATCTGTTGGCGCACCCTGGTAATTGTCATTATATACATCTTGACACCATTCCCATACATTACCGCACGTATCATATAAACCGAAAGAGTTAGGCGGAAATTTTCCTACATCTGTTGTTTGTTGACGATATTCGCCCTTTGGTGCAGAGCCGTAAGGATAGTTACCTTTGTAGTTAACTAAATCTGTGGTAATCGTTTCACCAAAATAAAACGGGGTCTTGGTTCTAGCACGACAGGCATATTCCCATTCCGCCTCGCTGGGTAGCCTATAAGTTTTTCCTGTCTCCTGGCTTAATTTTTTACAAAATTCTACTGCATCATCCCAACTTACGTTTTCTACAGGTCGTTTTTCACCTTTGAAGTAGGAAGGATTATTACCCATAATTGCTTGATATTGCGCCTGGGTAATTTCATATTTACCCATGAGGAACCCAGGAACTGTTACTTGATGCTGTGGACTTTCATTATTTAGTCGTTGCGCTTCCCCTAGTGGTGAACCCATCGTAAAGGTTCCCCCTGGTATCTGCATCATGTCCAGAGTGACACCATTCCCTAAGTCTTCTTCAAAATATGCTTCCCAAAGGCGCGGTACTAGAATTGTCAAACCCAACCCAGCACCCGCAAACCCAACAGTTTTAATTACACGTCGTCGTGACCAGTTAGGTAAAATTCGTTTTTTTGATGGCGGTGGTGTTTGTATGGTTGGTGTTGTTATGGTTGGTGTTGTTATGGTTGGTGTTTGTATGGTTGGTCTTGTTATGGTTGGTGTTGCTTGTCGTTGTTGTGGCGCTGACGGTTCGAGCGCTTCTAAAGCTTCCACTGCTGAAAGGTATCTATCTCGAAAGTGATAACTCACCATTTTATTTAAAACATCTGCCAGTTTCTCACTGACATTTGCCCAATTGCGCCAAATCACTTCACCATCAGTCGGGTCTTTTGGTAGTTCGTGGGGTTGTAACCCCGTTAAAGCCTGAATCCCTAACATCCCCACCGCATAAACATCGCTATTTAACTTTGGTTGTCCGGCTGCTTGTTCGCTTGGCATATAACCAAGACTACCAATGGTAACACTGACACTAGTTTGACCTTGAAGATTCACCCTCATGGTGTTTACTTCTTTGACTGCACCAAAGTCAATTAGCACTATTTTACCGTCTTGCCGACGACGCATTAAGTTTTGGGGCTTGATGTCGCGGTGAATGATGTTTTTTTTGTGGACTACTGCTAATATTTCTAAGATTTCTTTTAATAGTTTGGTGAGTGCTATTTCTGTTAACTTTTGACCAGGAATGATTTCATGGCTTAAGTCTTCCCCATCTACAAATTCTTGGACTAAATAAAATTCGCCTTGTTCTTCAAAGTGGGCAAATAGTCGCGGTATCTGGTCGCTATCATTACCTAAGCGGTATAAAACTTGGGCTTCGCTATCAAATAATCTTCTAACGATTTGTAATACTGCGGGGTCAGAATTGGGTTTGAGGTGTTTGACTACGCACTGGGGTTGGTTAGGTAAGTCTAGGTCTACTGCTAAATAAGTGTCGCCAAATCCGCCACTTCCGAGGATTTTGATAATTTTATAGCGGTTACGCAGGACTGTACCAGTCGTAGGCATGGTTTTGACTTGGTAGTGGGGATTTTGGTTTATTGTCCCAAATTTCTAGGTATTAGAGCAAGATAATTGTTTTCACGCACAGACGGTCATTTGTCATTTGTAAGGGTTTTAAGTATATTACGAAACGTAATATACTTGACTTTTTTCGCACCAACTTACTTACACACAAGTTATCGAATGATTATCCGTCCTCGAATTACCCCACCCTAACCCTCCCGTATGTATTGGCTAGGGTGTACGCACAAGTGCTGTCCACATAGGTTTCAACTCTTTTACCCACATTTTTATCAGAGTTAAACTGTCGCACTTACCGACATCCCGCCCTGAACTAAAGTTCAGGGCTAATAGCTGAAGTCCACTTAAGTGGACTTCAGCTATTAGACTCGGAATTCATTCCGAGGCGGGATAGAAACGTAGTGCAAGATTTATTAATGATATGGCTGCGACAAGACTTGTGTGTACACCATAGGTATGTATTGGGGAAGGAACTAGTACAACAAGGCAAAAGTAAAAAGGCAAAAGTAAAAAGGCAAAAGTAAAAAGAAAGAACGCTGATTTTGTAAGATATCTAGCGATTTTAAATGGGTGGGTTATTTACGCCGTGTTGTACTAGATTTTTTTGTTTCCCCCTTTTCCAAGGGGGCATTGGTAATAATTCGATTAAAATCACGATAATTGCTGCATTTCGGCATAGGCTTCATAAACACCCTTCACGTTGTACCAGTTGAGGAAAATCCGGGCAATTTCTAAAGCTAATTGCGGTTTACCTAAATTAATTAGCCATTGCAATAACGGAGCCATTGTCCGTTCATTCAGTGCGCCATTTAGTGACAAAATCCCCCAAAGCAAACGATGCAGCCAAGTCATTTGAATCATCATTCGCACTTCCCATGTGGGATGCTTTTGATAAAATAAAACTCCCATACGTCCGCGTTGAATTTCTTGGTCAATTAATCGGGGAATTTGCTCTAAATTAAATGCTGGATGCCAATGATATCCTACAGCTTCTGGACATTTAATTAGTGTCAAACCTAGTTTTTTTAGCCGCACACCCAATTCTAAATCTTCCCAGCCATAGAGTTGAAAACTGGTATCAAAAAGTCCGGCTTTCTCTAGCCAATGCTTAGGGATTGCGACATTTCCGGTAGCAAAAAAAGCTGCTGAAAAATCTGTTACTTTATAGGGTTCAGCCGTTGGGTTGTGGAAATTACAAGTATTAATAACTGCACCGTAAGTAAACAAGCGATCGCTCCCCAGTTTCTCTTTTCCCTGCACTAGCGCGTCAGTATGAGCTTGCAAGAAATTCTCTAGCACCACTAAATCACTATCAATAAAGATAATTGTGTCTCCCAGCGCCTGTTTTACCCCCAAATTACGAGCCGCAGCTGGGCCAGCATGATCTTGCTGAAACCATCGCACATGGGAAAACTCGTCTTTGTGTGCTGCTAACCACTCCAATGTGCCATCAGTAGAACCATCATCCACCAAGACAATCTCGTAATCAGTAACCGAACTTGGCTTACTCAACTCCTGCACCTCCAAGGCACGGAGGCACTTTTCTAAAATCGGTTGACGATTATAAGTCGGTATAACAACGCTGAAAAACACAGTCTCACCCACAACACTATATATCCATCTCCAGGATAGGACACATACGACACTTACACTGTTCCTTAGTAGATTATAAATAATGGTTATCATTCTCTATAAAAAATTGGAGGTAATCGCAACTTTTGATTAAAAATAAACTTTTGTGTAATTAGTAACAAATTACATTACTGACAGGATAATTGCTGGAAATGTTAAGTATTAATCTGCTTAAATTTCTAATTTTTAACAAAAGCATTACCATTTCTTAAATTAAGTACGATAATTTTTTTATAGAGACATATTTGTTATTATTTTTGCATCTTTATGAATTTACAAAAATATATTTTAATAAGAGATTAATTAGCAATTTGATAAATAATTATTTAATGTATGGTGTTAAAGAATGGCATTTAAAAATTGATATTCCGACTTAATAACATATTCACCACAAGAAGAGTTGGTATAATTTTAAAAGCTAATACTGTGCTGTAAAAAGGTTTTTTGAGTCATGTTTTCACTTCAATGGTGTAGATGTACGGAAGATTCTGTAAAAGCAATTAACAGTCAACAAAAAGCAAGGAGTTTGTGGATAACAGTAGGGTTACTGGCTATTTTTTTTATTGCTGAATGGAGTGTTGGTCTATGGAGTCAAAGTTTATCTTTGCAAGCTGATGCAGGACATATTTTATCGGATATTACAGCCTTGGTGATATCGCTACTTGCTAGTTTTCTAGCACAGCAACCAGCTAAGAAAAAAGCAACCTTTGGAAATCAGCGAATCGAAGTTTTAGCAGCTTTGCTGAATGGATTAGGCTTGGTGGCGATCGCTACATTTATCACATGGGAAGCTATTCAACGCTGGCAACATCCAGCAACCATTTTGGGCTTACCAATGTTAGGGATTGCCGTGTTAGGTTTAATCGTCAATCTGCTCAATATTACTTTGCTTCATCCCCACACTCACAACGATTTAAACCTGCGTGGGGCTTTGCTTCACGTCATTGCTGATACCGCTAGTTCTGTGGGCGTAATTATAGCTGCTTTAACAGTTCATCTTTGGGATTGGTGGTGGGCAGATGTTGCTATTAGTTTAGTAGTTGCAATCTTTACGGGTTTAAGTGCTTTACCTTTAATTCAAGAAAGTTTAAAGATTTTTTTGGAGTATGCACCAGAATCAATTGACCCTGTTGAGGTAGAAATATCTCTTAAATCTTTTCCTGGTGTTGTGCAAGTAGAGAAACTCCACATTTGGACACTTAGCTTAAACAAAGTCATGCTTTGTGCCAATTTGACGGTTGAATGTGCAACTATCCAAGAACACGATCGCTTACTCAATAAGTTGGAAAATCACATCTGCAAAACTTTTCATATTACTGAAATAACTTTGCAGCTAACTAGCTGTATAAATCCTTCATTAGTGCAAATTCATCCTTTATTTAATCAAGATTTAGTTTTAATGTTATCTCCTAACAGAGCAAAATAAAACCAAAATATTTTACTCGACTTTCTCCAAAAATTACTTAAATTAAGATTTTAAAATTATGTTTTTTGCATTAACTTTAATTGTCCAAACATAGCAAAAGATTATTTACTCAGAGGTTTACTAATGATGAATTCCATTCAAAAATCCCCAATGATTTCATTCTTCAAACAGTACAAACATACATTAGTTTGGTTTATATCTGGTGTGGTTTTGGCAGTTTTGTTGTTCTTAGGAACATCAAATCAACAACCAGCAACAGCTACTAAACCAAGTCATGCCACAGTCTCTACTCAGCTAGATGTGACTGCTACACACTCAGACTTTGGTGCTACTCACCTAGAACCAAATTTTTATCAGTACTAACAACTTTAAGGCACATTGCAATGATTTCACTTTTGCGAAAGTACAAGCGATCGCTAGCCTTTGCTATGGCTGGCTTGCTGTGTACCGTTCTGCTGGTATTTGGTAATTCTGTTTTTCAGCCGACGATGGCCGCTGGTAATGGAATTAACGTAATTATCATGATTGGCGATGGTATGGGCTGGAATATGGCCCGAGCCGCAGCCGTTGCCAAAGGCGCTCCTTTTTATACAAGTGGTAAAGGTTCAGGTCTGAGCTTCCAAAAGCTAACTGGATATGGATTGGTGACTACTTACGGCACAACAATTCAAGGAAATACACCAGCTAAACCAACAGGTCAGCCCCACCTAACAGGTAACTCTGCTCTGGATGGATCTGATACATTCACCGGTGCAAGCCCTGTTCGTCCCAACTTCTCATTTAAGCCTACTCCTTTTAATCCAGGCGATCGCCTTGATGGTAACAGTTTGGCAGATGGTAATCTCACAGGTTACGACCCTAGCAAAGGCGGCCCTCTTCCTTGGATTCCTCTGACCCCTGCCAATGCTGGAACTTATGACACAGAGTACATCAAACACAGTTATCCCGACTCTGCTAACACCGCTACAACTCTTTATACCGGCGTAAAGAGCTTTAACAACGCGATGGGTGTAGATATTTACGAGAAAAAGTTAAAAACCATCCTGGAAATTGCTAAGGAAAATAGTAAGTCTACAGGACTAGTTACTTCTGTACCCATTAGCCATGCAACGCCTGGTGCTGCGGCTTCTTTTGTAAATCGTCGCAGCAAATACGATAGTAAGTACGACCCTACCAAGACTAACCAAGACAGTGTTCTGCAACAGACATTGCTAAACTTTCAGCCTAATGTTTTGTTGGGTGGCGGTCATCCGAAAGACTTTGACAATAAAAGTAGTACAAGTACCGCAGAGGGTGTCTTTAACTATACTTATATTACAGAAGACACTTATCAACATCTCAGCAATAACCCTACGTCCAATCGTTATGGCTATACCTTTTTGGAACGTGGGCCAAATGCAACTCAGACACTGCTAAACACGGCTGCTAAACTCGATCCCAATAAGGGAGACAAATTATTTGGTCTATACGGTGCGCGTGGACAAGAAGGCAACCTTCCTACTAGCTCTTCTAAGGGAGACTACAGTTTAACAGGTCTGAACAACGGCTCGCTCTATAGCTCTGTTGTTAAGAGTGTAAGTCCCTGTCCATCAGGTCAGATTATTCCTGGTACATCTGGGGATTGTGTTCCTGTTGTCGATGCAGCAGGGAACCCAATTTCTGGCCCCACACCTGATACTGTCCGTCCTCTAGCTCCCGGTGAAACCGATGCTAGCTTTATCGCCAGAGAGATTAACGAAAATCCGACTTTAGCCGATCTGACTAAAGCAGCTTTAACGGTTCTAGGTAAAGACAAAGACGGTTTTTGGCTGATGGTTGAGGGAGGTGATGTAGACTGGTCTGCTCATGACAACAACATGGATAACCTAATCGGTACCATGAATGATTTTGATAAGGCAGTCCAGCAGGTGATTACTTGGGTAGAGAATCATGGTGGTTGGAGTAAGAACCTACTTCTTGTGACTGCCGATCATGACCACTACTTGACTCTGAATGATGACTTTGCCTCTAAATTGACTCCTAACCCCGATCCTAAGCAGGCTAGAGGCTTGAAGTATAACGCTAAGGATATTACCTTCAACAAACACAACCCTAAAGACGCTGGTCACTTCTGGGGAGCCGATCCAAATTACAAGTACCTTTGGGGTAGCCATAGCCGTCGGATTGTACCTGTTTACTACCAAGGTGCTTATTCATCAACTCTGACTCGATCCTTTGGACAAAAGCTTGAGTTTACAGATAGTTCTGGTACTTACACTGCGCCCGGTGTTCGGGGTGTAGTCGATCAGACTCATATCTTCCAAGCCATGAAAAGTGCGATCGCAGGTAAGTCCGTAAATTGAATCCACTGCTTCACTAAACACTAACTACGTTGCAGAGACGTGGTAATACACGTCTCTGTCTCATAAAACTATTGTGGTATTTTTGCACCAGTTCTTTTATCAAGAGAAAAAAATGACTGACTCCATCTTCAAGAAGTTAGCAGCTGCAACGGTAGGAACTGCTTTGATTTTTTCATTAGGCGAGACTATCCCCGCTCAAGCAGCAGCCCTAACTTATAATTTTTTTAACGACGATAAAACTCTCACAGGCACTTTTTCATTCGACCAAGCAGCAGCAGACGATCAAGAAGTAACGATCGCTGAAGGTTTAAAGATTTCTGCTAACTATGGTGGAAAATTATACACTGAAGCGGATGATCCTCTAGCGTCAGTTTTCACCGACTTTTCGGGAACAATTTTTAACCAAGCCGGGTTAGGGTTGTATTTTACACCTAGCACTTTTAATGTCTTCCGCGATAGTTTTATCGATTTGAATGATTCAACTAGTGCGGGTGTTCAAACTGTCACTTATACAAGTATTCCAGAGCCAAGTTTGATGTTTGGATTGTCTGTATTTGGGTTGAGTTTGTTCTTGGGTAAAAAGATAGGATCTTCTAGACCATCAAGTACAAAAGCTTAAACCAGATCATCAAGAATAAACTGTTAGGCAGTTGATTTGCATCTATTTAAAACAGGGTGGAATTTTATCCACCCTGTAAATTTTTAGCATTGATTTAGTCTGGTGAAAACTGATACAAAGCTATATAAAAAAGTGTATCCCCTCAATACTTCGGGGTAGGCAGTTATTCTGATTGCCACGACCAACCAAAGGGATTAAGAAATGACACCAAAGGTAGAGATTTTGTTCGTCAAGTTTCTCAGTTGGTATATACATACTTAGAGCAACCGAAATTAACCCAGCTACCTTAAGGAATGTAGATTAAACAAAATGTAAGGCTCTGTTTTGTAGCCTTCACCAAGGATGTTATGAACGCAACACACCCAACGAAAGTTGCTCTTTATTAAATCCACGATGTCTGCAAAGTCCCCTGTACTGAAGTCGGGGATTCCTTTTGCGAGTATCAAGAGTAACATTGTTATATATTCCGTATTGCGTGAGTGATATTGATAACTGGAATATTTCTCAAAATTGTTAACGAATAAATTTGCATCCAGACAGTAACTATGGTAATGTTGCACATAACTATCGGTTCTGGTGAGGATCATCCATCAGAGGAAACGGGGAAAGTCCGGTGTAAATCCGGCGCTGTCCCGCAGCTGTAATGAGACTCATGTCTCAGAGTCAGAATGCCCGCCGAAGTTGGCTAATCAGTTCTACACGTCTGCGAGGCACAGATGAGCAAAAGTATAAATATTTCTATCATTATTCAGTCTCATTTCTTTAAAGAGCCAGAGATTCGCTATAGATTACGGCTTGCTACAAGATTATAGACACTCGATTTCAGCTACAAATTACACCTCCTAATTTTTCTCAGCCCGATTATCTGAGGGACTAGTTAATTATTACCAATAATTAGCAATAGATGTATTGCGGTAGTCAGCGACGCTAGACTTCAGCTTTGACAAAGCTGAATGATATCTACAATTCAGATTTATTCCTACACACTTCAAAATTAATTAATGCTTGACAAACAACATACTTTATTTGTTTGCACAACCTGCGCCAGCGTGTGGCAAAACGGTAAACGAGTTGGTATTAGTGGAGGCGAACAACTTCTACAGAAGCTTCAGGAACTCTCACAAGGTTGGGAATTACGAGAAAAATTCTCCATTCAGGCAGTTGAATGTATGAGTGCTTGTAACCGTTCTTGCGTCATTGCCTTTGCAGCAGAAGGAAAATCAACCTATCTCTTTGGGGATTTACCAGTTAATGACTATGCATCTGCTGTACTGGAATGTGCGAGTCAATACTATACCAAGTCTGATGGTTTGTTGCCTTGGTCAGAACGACCTGAACCTTTGAAAAAGGGTATTTTAGCAAAGATTCCGCCACTAAATAAGTGGGCAAAATTAAACATAAGTTGTTGTTAATTGATGACTGGATAAAATTTCCTAATTCCCAATCCTTAGTACCTAAATCATTAATCTTCAAAGGAACAGAAAACAGCACTTTCACCATTACCTGCATTTTGTCGTCAGGTGTTTAAGCGTTGCTTAGTGTGTTTTCCCTGCAAAAAACTCGGCTTTTTGTTTTAATCTCGTCAAATTTTTAGTTATACAGGTTGCTTAGATCATAAATGTCTACTAATTTTGTTGTTAGTTGCAAAATTCAAGTTGTTGTGTCTAATTTGACTATCTTTTTGGGGATACTATGCGGTAATCACAACATCACAGCCACAGAAGTTACACCAATATCAGAGTTTCCTCAACACAAAGGTAGTGCAAAAGACCTACAACCAGTTGCAGAACTCACACCTCAAAAGACTCCAGCAGCAACAAACAAACCACAAGGAATTGCTCAAAATCCTCCAGCATCCACAGAAGAGCCAGATATTGAATTAACAGTCATCGACAAGCTATTGAATGAACCCGTTTACTCACCCTTTCGCCGTGAGGGGACAGTAAAAGATTCCACCCGTCCGGTTTACGTGATTACTGGTGAAGAGATGGAAGCGCAAGGTGCTAGAACTGTCAGAGAAGCGCTAAAATTTCTTCCAGGTATTTTGTCTGATGGTACAGTTGGGACAGAAGTAAACGCTTTAAGCGGTCAATTTATCCGGGGTTCTAACTCTGCACAAGTCTTGATTTTGCTTGATGGTAGACCAATTAACGACTTGGGTTCTGGTGGTTTTGACCTTTCAGAATTTACTACCAATATCGTTGAAAGAGTCGAAGTATTACCAGGTGGTGGTTCTACCCTTTATGGTTCCGATGCAATTGGGGGAGTGATTAGCATTATCACTCGTCGTCCTACAGAAAAAGTGACAACGCAAGCAGGTGTTAATTTTGGCGCGTATGGGTTAAATCAGCAGACTATCAATAGTAGTG
>NZ_JBALBW010000075.1:0-28509 GCF_036919895.1 Nostoc sp. | reverse complement strand
TTACTTATACCAACAGCAGCGACAACCCCAGTACTACACCTCGTACCATCAGCTTTGTCGTCAATGATGGGGCTAGTAATAGTACCACCGTTACCCGTAATATTAATATTACGGCGGTGAATAATGCGCCCGTTGCTACTGGCACCATCTCTGCCCTGGCATACACCGAGAACGCCACTACAGCGATCGACTCAGCCATCACCGTCAGCGATGTAGACTCAGCTAACTTGACTAGTGCCACTGTCAGCATTACCAGTGGTTTCGCTTCTGCTCAAGACATTCTTGCCTTCACCAACCAAAATGGGATTACAGGCAGCTACAACAGCAGCACAGGCGTTTTAACCTTAACTGGCAGTTCCAGTGTTGCTAATTATCAAACAGCACTGCGTTCCATTACTTATACCAACAGCAGTGATAATCCCAATACTACGCCTCGTACTGTCAGCTTTATAGTTAATGATGGAACTGCAAATAGTACCGTCGTTACCCGTAATATTAATATCACCGCGGTAAATGATGCTCCCGTCGCTGTTAACGATAGCTTCACCACAAACAAAAACACACCTGTTATTATTAGCGCTACTGCTTTGTTGAGCAATGATACAGATGTGGATGTCAGTGACGTATTGAGCATTGCTAGCTTTACCCAACCTAGCCAAGGAAGCTTAGTTAACAACAACAATGGTACTTACACGTATACGCCTGGCCAAAACTATTATGGCTCTGACGGCTTTACTTACACCATAAGTGATGGGCATGGAGGCAATAGTACTGCTACCGTCAACTTGACCATTAATGAAATTACCCCTCCAATTACTGGCACTTCAGGTGCAGACAACCTAACTGGTACGGTGAATATGGATATCATCTCAGGATTGCTGGGCAATGACACGCTCAACGGACTAGGTGATAACGATACGCTCGATGGTGGCGATGGTAACGATTTGTTAGATGGTGGTACAGGCAACGATAGTCTCATTGGTGGTAAAGGCAATGACACTTATATTGTGGATAGCATCGGCGATACTATTACTGAGGGCTTAAATGCAGGCACAGATTTAGTCAAGTCTTCAGTGAGTTGGGTGTTGGGAAATAACCTGGAGAATTTGACTTTAACTGGAACCGACACAATTAATGGTACTGGTAATAGCCTTAATAATATCTTGACTGGAAATACTGCCGCTAACATCTTGAGCGGAGAAAATGGTAACGATAATCTGATTGGTGGTGCAGGTAATGACACCTTGTTGGGCGGTGCAGGTAATGACACCTTGGATGGAGGTTTAGGAGCAGATAGTCTTAATGGTGGAATCGGCAATGATATTTACATCGTAGATAATCCCGGCGATACAATTACTGAAGGCTTAAATGCAGGCACAGATTTAGTTAAGTCTTCGGTGAGTTTTGTGTTGACAGATAACGTGGAGAACTTGACCCTGACGGGAACCGACGCAATCAATGGTACTGGTAATAGCCTTAAGAACATCCTGATTGGAAATACTGGTGCTAACATCTTGAGCGGAGGAGATGGTAACGATAGTCTCTTTGGTAGCTCAGGTAATGACACCTTGTTGGGCGGTGCAGGCGATGATACTTTGGATGGAGGTTTAGGGACTGATAGTCTCAATGGTGGAGCCGGCAATGATGTTTACACCGTAGACAATCTGAACGATATTATTACTGAAGGCTTAAATGCAGGTATAGATTTAGTTAAGTCTTCGGTGAGTTGGGTGTTGGGAGATAACCTGGAGAAGTTGACCCTGACTGGAAGCGGGGTAATTAATGGTACTGGTAACAACCTTGATAACGTACTGATTGGAAATACTGCTGCTAACATCTTGAGCGGAGGAGATGGCAATGATAGCTTAATTGGTGGTGCAGGCAATGATAGCCTAATTGGTGGTGCAGGCGATGACACTTTGGATGGAGGTGCAGGGATTGATAGTCTCAATGGTGGAGCCGGCAATGATACTTACACCATAGACAACCTGAAGGATACGATTACTGAAGGCTTAAATGCAGGCATAGATTTAGTTAAGTCTTCGGTGAGTTGGGTGTTGGGAGATAACCTGGAGAACTTGACTCTGACTGGAAGTGCGACAATTGGTACTGGTAACAGCCTTGATAACATCCTGATTGGAAATGGTAGTGCTAACACTTTGACCGGAGGAGATGGTAACGATAGTCTCTTTGGTAGCTCAGGCAATGACACCTTGTTAGGTGGCACAGGCGATGACACCTTGGATGGAGGTACAGGGATTGATAGTCTCAGTGGTGGAGATGGTAATGACATTTACACTGTAGACAACCTCAGCGATATTATTACTGAAGGCTTAAATGCAGGCACTGATTTAGTTAACTCTTCGGTGAGTTGGGTGTTGGGAGATAATCTGGAGAACTTGACCCTGACTGGAACCGGAGCAATCACTGGTACTGGTAACAGCCTTAATAACATCCTGATGGGAAATACTGGTGCTAACACCTTGAGCGGAGGAGATGGTAACGATCGCCTTTTTGGTAATTCAGGTAATGACAACTTAGTAGGCGGTATAGGTGATGATAGCCTCTATGGTGGAGTTGGTAAAGATACGCTGACTGGTGGAACTGGTCGAGATAGCTTATATCTGACTGATACCCGCACTGGAGGCTATGATACAATTACTGATTTTACTGTTGGAGATGATACTATCTTCATTTCTAAGGCGGAATTTGGACTGAGCCAAGCTCAGGATACAACACTCGATCCGAGCTTGTTCCGACTTGGTACGATCGCTACAACCGCAAGCGATCGCTTCATCTACAATCAAAGTACGGGTAACTTATTCTTTGATAAAGATGGATTAGGTGGTACAGCACAAGTTCAAATAGCCCAATTCTCGAATAACGCACTGCTTGGTAGTGCAAATATTACTGTGATTGCCTAACTTTGCTAAAACGATTAACCTAGCATAAATTTATGTATAGACGCGAAGTTTCGCGTCTATACACGTTTTTTAGGTAAGTTTTGCCTTCTTTCCTCTGCCTTATTTTTGGTCTACAGTTTGAATTGTCAACATTTGAGGGGGTGTAGCATCTGGTGGGTAGAGAAAATCAACTTCTAGCGATCGCAGCTGACCTGGAGACATTTTTAATTGAGCAAGTGGTTGTCCCATCTGTCCCCGTTGTTGAACTAAATGCCAATATTGGGTTCTGGGTAAGCCATTATCATCATTGTAGCGAATACGAACTGTGCCTCGAAAAAAGACGGATGGTTGGGGTGGTGAAAAAAAGCGAAGCCCAGGTTTACTTAAGTCGTCTTCTTTGATAGGTGTTTGGAAAAGCACATTTACAGTTTGTGATTTGCCTGTATTGTTGATTAAGGGTAGAGAGATGTTGTATTCAATACCGTAGTTGCCGTGAGCTTCGTAAGCAGTACCAGGATAACGCACCGCGAGTTTGGCAGTTTGGTTTTGTCCAGTACCCATTTTACCTGCCAAAAGAGTACTTAAACCGTAGGAAAAAGCTTGTCCTGAAGCGGGAATTGTCAGGTATGAACTATTGGAGTCAGTAACTCGTGCTTGCCAACGAGAGCCAACAGCTACCGCCGCTACCCGACCGTAAATTTCTGCTGTCGCTGTCAGGTTGTCTGGCGGACTGGGTGCAGATTCACGCGGCCCTGCAAAATCACCATTTTCTAACAAGTTCTCCCATTCTTTTAAAGTGGGCGCTCGTTCAGTAGCATCTGGATTGGGTTTGGCAAACATGGCTAAGTTCGCCATATAAACTGGACTATCACTGTACAAACGCAACAAAGTAGAACGTCCATTCAATGGCGGTGTTAAAGAACGCACTGGAATTGGATGATTCATTAACATCCGGCTTTGTTTTGGTGGAATTAGCAACTGGGCTGGCCATCCTAACTGCCGTTTTCCTCGTAGCACATCATTCATAACGCGATCGCCTGGCCCAGCATAAATGTTTCCCAAATTATTTGACTGCATGGGGGGAAGTTTGAGAAAAGGTGCATCAGGTTGACTAACATAACTGGCTGCTTGTAAGATATTTATAGTTGCAGGGCGATCGCTTGGATTGTAAACAATCACCCCCAAATAAAGAGTCCGCAGATCATTTGGAGTCTCAATGGCTCGAGCAATATGATGAGAAAAGAAATCAAAGCGTCCCTTCCATAGAAAGTTCAGGTGTGCGCTTGGCACTTTTTTACCTTGAGGAGGAAATGTAGAGAGCAGAATACCTTCACTCTGAACGACTTCTGGGTTATTACTGTTAAATACTGGTATTGCATCAAGATGGCCAGGTAAAGGTCTTGTTTGTTGCGGAATGAAGATTTCCTGGGGTTCAGATGCTGGAGAAGGTGCTGCTTGAGCCAAAAGCAAATAGGAAATAAAATTAAGCATTTATTCGAAAAGCAATTTATCGGTGAAGTTAAGAATACAGCATACTGATAGTAATTATGTATGATGTTGCGCTTTATTCACCTATGCCATATAAGTAAAAATTTTTATGTTGACATTGACTTAAATCTAATACCCGTGGATGAAATTCTCAAGTTGCCTTTGAGGAAAGAATTTCTAAATTTTTGTTCAATGTCACCCAGAGGATAATTTGTCCGAGTCTGGTGGCATAAGCTGTTTAGTACCTACAAACCCTAATTTTGGGAAAAATTACCAAGTTGTCGCCAGCCGCCATGCGACTCTCAAAAGCATTGCTTTTAACTTTCCTGTTGGGGATAACCGTTTTTCTCGCGTTTGAGGCTTTCTTCTAAGGCTTGAATTTGTTCGCGACGAGCTTCCAATTCTAAGGAACGCCGCGCTAAATCTTGGTTTTGCAACGTCAAGGATTGTCGCCAATGTTCTGCTCGCTCGGCTTCGTGCTGCAAAAACTCTGGGGTAATGCCGATGGTGAGGTAGTTTTGTACCAAATGGAGTACCCAGTTGGTAGCGTCTTCTATTCTTTCAATGTCGCCTGTTTGGGAAAGCTCTACTAAAACAAGCAAGTTTTCACTCATGATCTTTCCCTTTCCTAGCAGAATGAAAGCCTCTTCTGGAATTATCGCCCACAAGTTATCAGCTTCTTGACGCGCCAACAAGCGTAACTGGTGCTGGTCTAAAAAATCGTTTTTACGCACCTGGGCTAGATATAGCATAAGAGTTGCTTCGCTCCAATTCAAAATCACCTAAGTTGAGATGCCTGTGACAAGCGGCAAAAGGGTTTACGCCGGAAGCTGATGCTCCGACTTCTCTCAAAATTAAAAAAAAATTAATAAAATAATAAGTTTCAGAATTGATATTTGAATCTTGTTAATTGGTAATGGGTAATCGAGAATTATTGACACCCTCGTTACCCATTACAGTTATCCTAAGTCATGCAGGCGATACCTAAGACAACGCCTCAAGGCGATCGCGCAAAATTTCAGCTTGCTTATTTACTTCTGCTAAGGCATCCCGCGCTCCCTTTACCACGTCGGCTCTAGCTCTATCTACAAAACTAGGATTGTTTAATCTGGTACTCAGGGATTGAACTTCTGCTTCGGCTTTACTCAAGCTTTTCTCTAGTTTGGCACGGACAACTTCAATATCTACTACGCCTCTGAGAGGAATTAGCACTTGTATTGTACCAATTACACCTGCGATCGCATTTTCTGGTTCTTGTGGTTGTTCTAATTCTCTCTGTGGGAAAAAGCGTCCCCATAACCTAAGTCTCGCTTGGGCAGTGAGTAAATTTTGGCTAACAAACCAAGCTGTGTAACCAAAACCAACTAGTTCAAAGAAAGTTCCGATGAGGGGAATGTCATCAATGGCATTTCCCGCAGCTAAACCCAATCTACCAAAGATAATGGCCACAATAATTAAGCCAATTGTCTTCAAACCCCTTTGAGGTTTTTTAGCAGCAACAGTTGGCTTTTCTTGCTTGTCAGTAATGGTTAAAGTCTCAACCTTCGCCAAATCTTTAATATAATCCTGTCCAGCAGTGAGAATTTCTCGCTCCTTCTCACTTTCAGTTTGCAAATTCGCTGTTACTTTCACCCCTGGTTTAATATCCGCTTCAGCCCGTAAATTCCGAATTGTGCGGATAGTAGCAATTAGTAATTCAAACTGTTCTTCTAAAGTTTGATCGATTAAGTTTGCATCTACCTGCGGATAGATTTGTAACGGTAAAGTTTGAAGAGAATCTGCTGATTTTTGGGTGAGAGTTTGCCAAATTTCTTCAGTAATATGAGGCATAAAGGGATGAAGCAGTTTCATAATCCCTTCCAATATGTAGCCGAGGGTTTGCTGTGCTACCCGCCGCGATACTGGATCGGCATCTGCTTGCAATCTGGATTTCGCTAGTTCAATATATTGATCGCAGAAATCACCCCAAATAAACTCATAGAGTCCTTTGGCTGCTTCCCCTAAACCGTAATTATCGATGTAATTGCTGGTTTGTTTGATAACTTGATGATACCGCGAGATAATCCAGCGATCGCTAAATTCTGTGGCGACTGGATTCCCCAATTGTTGCGGTGTTTGTCCATCCAAATTCATCATCACAAATCGGGCAGCGTTCCACAACTTGTTTGCAAAGTTGCGCGCTGCCTCTACAGATGCCGATTCATCCTTTTTGCGATCGTATTCTAAGCGGATATCTTGTCCAGCACCAGCGACTTCCCTAATTAAGGTATACCGCAGGGCATCAGTACCATATTTATCAATTAGTAACAGAGGGTCAATGCCATTACCTTTGCTCTTTGACATCTTCTGACCTTTTTCATCCAGCACCAAGCCGTGGATGTAAACCGTTTGGAAAGGCATTTTCTCCGTAAGATGCCCAGCCATCATCGTCATTCTGGCTACCCAGAAAAAGATGATGTCAAAACCTGTTACCAAAGTAGTAGTTGGGTAGTAAGTTGCTAAATCCTGAGTTTGTTCCGGCCAGCCCAAAGTCGAAAATGGCCAGAGTCCAGAAGAAAACCAAGTATCTAGTACATCTGGGTCTTGTTCTAACTTGACATTTTCACCAAATTGTGATTTAGCTTTCTCCCAAGCTTCAGTTTCCGATTTTGCGACCACAAAGGGCGTGTTATCGGTAATTTGCCCACCCGTTTCACTGATGGCGTACCAAGCCGGAATTTGGTGTCCCCACCATAATTGGCGAGAGATACACCAATCTTTGAGTTTTACTAGCCAATCACGATAGACCTTAGTCCAGCGTTGGGGGACGAACTCAGGGGAAGTTTGCTGGTCGAGGAATTCGAGAGTGTTGTCAGCTAGGGGGCGAATTTTGACGAACCACTGAGTTGAGAGGAGGGGTTCAATAGGTACTTTACCGCGATCGCTATAAGGAACGGTATGCTTATAATCTTCGATCTTCACCAAAAAGCCATCTGCTTCTAGGCGAGAAACGACATTTTTTCTAGCAACAAAGCGGTCTTGTCCTTGAAACTCCCCGGCGTTGGCGTTGAGAGTGCCGTCTTTGTTCATAATGTTGATCAACGGGAGATTGTGACGCTTACCCATGTCAAAATCGTTCGGGTCATGGGCGGGAGTCACCTTCACGCAGCCTGTACCGAAAGTGGGATCAACAAATTCATCACCAATAATGGGAATTTCTCGTTGTAGAATGGGCAGAGTTAAAGTTTTACCGATGAGATGTTTGTAGCGATCGTCATTGGGATTAACTGCTACTGCTGTATCGCCCAGCATTGTTTCTGGTCGAGTTGTCGCCACTTCCACAAAACCAGAACCATCGGTGAGGGGATAACGGAAGTGCCAGAGATTTCCATTAACCTCTTGATTTTCCACTTCTACATCAGACACAGCCGACTGAGAAGCGGGACACCAGTTAACTAAATATTCACCACGATAAATTAAGCCTTCCTCGTAAAGGCGAGTAAATGCCTCGACAACAGCTTTGGATAAACCTTCATCCAGAGTAAACCTTTCCCGTGACCAGTCCACCGAGACACCTAAGCGTCGTAGCTGATTCAGAATCGTTCCCTCAGACTCTGCTTTCCATTGCCAAGCGCGTTCTAAGAACTTCTCGCGCCCCAATTCGTAGCGAGTCTTACCCTCTTTTTTGAGTTGCTTTTCCAGCATACTATGCACGGCAATGCTGGCATGGTCAGTTCCGGGTAGCCATAGGGTATTGCGTCCCTGCATCCGGTGGTAGCGCACGAGGGTATCAATCAACGCACTTTCAAAGGCGTGACCCATGTGTAAGCTGCCGGTGACGTTGGGCGGCGGGATGACGATGCAGTAGGGTTCGCCGCCTTTGTTGGGGTCAGCTTTGTAAACTTGGTTGTCTTCCCAGAATTTTTGCCACTTGGCTTCGGTGGAAAAGGGGTCGTAGAGACTGGGGAGATTGGGAATGGTTGCGGTCATGCGGGAAAACTAAGGAAGGACTTTTATAAATTTTGCCATAGGGTTGGGGAGGGATTATGGAAACGAACCGCAGAGGCGCAGAGAACGCGGAGGGAAGAGAGTTAGGAGAGGAGATGAATTGGCTTACAGGTAAGGTGATTGGGGCGGCGATTGAGGTGCATAAGGTGTTGGGGCCAGGGTTTTTGGAGGAGGTGTATAAGGAGGCGCTAATTATAGAATTTTTTAGGTGCGGAATACCTCATGTGGTTGAGAAGTCGGTAACAATTAATTACAAAGGACATGAAGTAGGCAAAGGTAGATTAGATTTTCTGGTTGCAAATTGTCTAATTGTAGAATTAAAAGCTATCCAAAATTTAGCCCCAATCCATGAAGCTCAAGTCCTCTTATACCTTAAAATGACTAATTACCCCTTAGCCCTTCTCATCAACTTTAACGTCCCCCTCCTCAAAGACGGCATCAAACGCATCATCTTCTCTTAATCTCTCTCTGCGTCCTCTGCGCCTCTGCGGTTCGTCCCCCAAATCCCATGAAACACCAAACAACCTCCCCCTGGACATTCATCCCCACCCTATATTTCACCTCCGGCATCCCTTACATTATCATCAACACAGTTTCCGTAATCTTTTACAAAAAACTCGGAATCGATAACGCCCAAATTGCCCTCTGGACAAGTTTTCTCTATCTACCTTGGGTCATCAAAATGTTTTGGGCCCCAATTGTTGATATTTACTCTAGCAAACGCAAATGGATACTTTATACCCAATTTGCCATGTTCGCTTGTCTAGGTTTAATAGCCTTCTCCTTACAACTGCCAAATTTCTTTTTCATCTCCCTCGCAACATTAACAATAGGAGCATTTATTTCTGCAACTTATGACATTGCCACAGACGGCTTCTATCTGCTGGCTTTATCTCCAGAACAACAAGCATTTTTTGTCGGTATTCGCTCACTTAGTTATCGGCTTGCTGTAATCTTTGGATCTGGAATATTAGTAGTCTTAGCAGGTCAGCTTGAAGTATCTCTCAATAATATTCCTTTAAGCTGGACAATTGCTATTGGCTTCTCAGCTTTAATTTTAGCAATCGTGTTTATTTACCATCGCCTAATTTTACCCTTACCTGAATCAGATAATAAACTGCAAATACAAACTAGAAAAAATATACCCTTTTGGTCAATCATTAGCTTATATTTTGCTCAGGATAAAATTATCAGTATTTTAGCCTTCATCTTGCTCTATAGACTTGGTGAAGCGATGCTTGTCAAAATCGCCTCTTTATTTTTATTGGACAAACCAGAAGTAGGAGGCTTAGGGCTATCAACATCAGATGTTGGATTAGTCTACGGGACTTTTGGGGTAATATCTCTAATTTGTGGAGGAATTTCAGGAGGCTTGCTAATCTCTAAATATGGATTAAAAAAGTGTCTATTTCCTATGGCTTTGGCATTAAATTTGCCTGATATATTTTACGTGTACATGGCTTACACGAAACCTTCGCTAACATTAATATATCCCTTAGTTTCCTTGGAGCAATTTGGCTATGGTTTTGGATTTACCGCTTTTAGTGTTTATTTAATGTATGTTTGCCAAGGCGAATATAAAACTTCTCATTTTGCCATATCCACTGGCATTATGGCTTTAGGAATGATGCTACCAGGTTTAATTAGCGGTTATCTGCAAAAAGCACTTGGTTATCCATTATTTTTTGTCTTGGTCTCCTTGCTCACCATTCCTGGGATGATTGCCATCTTTTTTATACCTTTAAAAGAAGAACTAAAGCGGCAAAATAATTAATATTATTACAGAGAATGAGTTATGTCTTAGGAATAGATGGCGGCGGTAGTAAGACTGTTTGCATCTTAATGGATGATTTGCATCAAGTGCTAGGTCGTGGTGAAGCTGGTTCATCTAATTATCAAGGTATAGGTATCGAAGCAACTTTACAATCTATTCAATCAGCAATTCAGAATGCATCTGAGGCAGCAATAATTACAAGCCCCGTGAAAATTGACGCTATATGTTTGGGTTTAGCAGGTGTAGGACGTGCAGTAGATATCGAAGTAGTAAAAGGTTTAGTTGAAGAGTTGCAGAGTAACAAATCTCTTCTGATTACCTGGGCATTGCAATTAGAGAATATTGTAATTTGTAACGATGCTTTAATTGCTTTAGTTGGTGGAATTGGTCAGCCTGTAGGAATTGTGGTTGCAGTAGGCACTGGCTCTATAGTTTTCGGGCGGAATCATCAAGGAGATACTAAGCGAGTCGGCGGCTGGGGGTATATTTTAGGAGATGAAGGTAGCGCCTATAAAATTGCGATCGCAGCCATGAACGCAGCATTAAAATCTTATGATGGACGGGAAATATCAACGAGTTTAGTAGAGGCTTTTAAAGAGCATCTTGGTTTGGAAAATATAGAAGATTTAATAGAAGTAATATATCGGCGAGGATGGGGAGTTAAAAAAATCGCTGCTTTAGCACCAATTGTAGATTTTGCAGCAGCATCAGGTGATATAGTAGCGAATATCATAATTGATGATGCTGTCAAAGAGTTAGTAAAAGCTACATCTACAGTAATTGATGCAATTTTTAGTGTTGACTCAGCTTTAGAGGTAGTCACAACCGGAAGTGTGTGGCGCGGTAGATGCAAAATCCATGAAAGATTTGCAGCATCTCTTGTTAAGAAGTTTCCTAATGTAAGCGTGATTTTTCCGAGGCATGAACCTGCTTATGGTGCTGGTTTGTTAGCGTTGCAGACAACTCAAAATTGACGCGAAGAAAGCAATAATATAAGTTTTCAATCTACGAATATGCGCCCCAAGAAAGTTACTATTTCAAACCAAGCTGCGGTGCTAGCAGTAGAATCATAACGATAACCGTCGTCGCGCATGAATGTATGTTCTGCTTCATACAAGAAAACTTGGTGAGGTATGTTAGCATTCTCAATTGCTTTTATTATCGTTTGGCGATCGCTATCTGGTATATGAGGGTCAAGAGTACCGAACACCATTAGCATCTCGCCTTGAATTTCACTTACCCTGTGGATTGTATCGGCTACCTCCTTACCCAGTTTGCCACTGGGAATCCCAGTCGGGTAACAGCAGACACAAGCCCGAACTTCGCTTTGAAATGCGGCGCGGAAAGCTAAATGTCCACCAATACAAAAGCCGAGAGTGCCTATTTGATTTGGAGAAACCGCACTCTCTGTTTTCATAAATTCAATCACAGCAAGGCAATCGGCATCATAATCAGCTACGGAGGTTCGACGAGCATCGTCATTACCCCGCATCCTTCCCAGATCGTCTGGCTCAATTACTAAACCAACTGGCTCTATTCGGTGAAAAATTTCTGGTGCTGCTACTACATAGCCGTATCCTGCTAAGTAGTTAGCTAGACGAATCATTGCATCACCTAACTGATAAATATCACTGTAGAAGACAATACCAGGGTATTTTCCTGCTGCTTTGGGAGCCGCAACATAAACACGCATTAAGCTGCCATCTACTCTTAACTCAACATTGCGCTTAGTGATTTGCACTTTTTTGTCTCCGTGTTCCGCTTGCTGTCATTAAAAAATACTCGAAGTTTTTCCAGCATCAGGATATCCTCAATTCACAATTTGATCGTTGCACATCTACCTTTTTGGGTCATTTTCTTTTTTTAGTAGTCCTTAATGCGATAATTTCTTCAAAGCAGAAGCAGTCTACGAGATTAGTTAGTGCCTTGATAAGGCGATCGTGCTGCTCAGGAATTTGCTTAATCAGCATCAGAACTTCCTTAGCATTTATTCTGAGCGCTGCCTGATGCAGTTGCTCGATCCAGTCGCTGGGCATGACGCTTAAATCTGCAACTGTTAATAAATCGGGTGTGAAGGATGAAGTCTTAGAAGGCCAAGATGCTTTTTCTTGATTTTCTAGTTCATCAGCATAAACATAGCGAACACCCAAATATTCAGCCATCTTTTCAAAAATTACAGTCGTCCGAAATGGCTTTCGCACAAAGTCATCAAAGCCTACAGACAGTGCTGTTAAGCGGTCTTCCTCAAATGCACTTCCGGTCAAGGCGACAATCACCGGGGCTTGAGCGATCGCTGTTTTAATATGTTTGGTTGCCTCAAATCCGTTCATAATTGGCATCCGCAGATCCATCCAAATGAGGTTAGGCGACCAACTTTGCCAAAGGTTGATGGCAGCTTGACCATTTACTGCTTCCCGCACCTCAAAGCCAATGGGGGTCAACAACTCAACCAATAGCTGGCGATTTTCTAGTTTATCCTCAACAATCAGAATGCGATAGCTGGGTTGCCCCTTTTCTAAACCGATAACTTGCCGATTTGGTGCAGGTGTTGGCAAGGTATCCATAATTACTGCCCGAGTTCGGATCTCGAAGAGAAAAATTGAACCTTTTCCTAGCGTGCTATTCACTCTGATATCTCCCCCCATCAGCCGCACAAATCGCTGGCTGATGGGTAATCCCAGTCCAGTCCCTTCCTGAGCTTTTTGTCCCGCCTCTGTTTGGACAAATGGCTCAAATAGGCGATTAAAGTCAGAGTTAGCAATGCCGCAACCCGTATCTTCGACGCTGAAGTTCAGGGTGATGGGTTCATTCGGTGTGATGTTTTGGTTAAGAGTTTCTACCCGCAAAGTTACTTGACCAATCTTGGTAAACTTTATGGCGTTTCCTAATAGATTAACCAAAACTTGGCGCAATTTACTTTCGTCAGCACAGATGTATTGGGGAATCGCTGGCGATCGCTCCAAAATGAGTTGTAACCCTCTCGATCGCGCTTTCAATGCAAACATTTGTTGCAGTCGATCCAAAAGCCCGTAGAGGTCAAAATTTGTTTCGCTGAGAATAACTCGACCTGCTTCAATTTTGGACATTTCCAACACATCATTGATTAAGGTCAGTAGGTCTTCGCCACTGCGGTTGATTGTGTCAAGATATTCTTGCTGCTGTGAGTCGAGCGATCGATTTCGCAGCAGCAGTTGGGTAAAGCCAAGGATGATGTTAAGAGGAGTTCGCAGTTCGTGGCTCATGTTGGAGAGAAACTGGCTTTTGGCAAGGTTGGCAGCATCTGCGGTTTCTTTGGCTTGCTTGAGGGCGGCTTCGGTTTTTTTCAGCTTGGTGATATCCCGAGCAACCCAAAGTACTGTATTGTCAGACAATGGCGAAACACTAGCTAAAAACCAAGTTTCTCGATTCTTATTCAACAAGTGGTATTCAACAAAAACATTCTTGCGACTGCCATCAGCGTTTCTGGGTTCTTCTTTCAGATGCAGTGCTTGCTGAATGGCATCGAGTATTAAATTGGCGATTTCTTTTGGTAAAACTTCATCAACTTTTTTGCCAATGCGATCTATATCAGGTTTATAAGCGAAGGATTGGGTTAGCACATACTTCGTTTGCACATATTTTTGATAACGACCCTCTGCATCAAAAACCACTACCATATCAGTCATGGCGGCGAACATTAACCGGAGTTCTGCTTCGGATGTTTTGAGTGCTGCTTCTACTTTTTGGCGACCCCTTTGGGCGGCTTCGCTAACGCGAATTTCCCGTTGAAGTTGGGTATTTTTCTCTCCAAGTTCTGTGGTGCGTTGCGTGACTCGGCTTTCTAATTCCTCGTTGGTTCGGGCTAAGGCTAAAAAGGATTCACGTAACTGGTGAGCCATAAGGTTAAAAGACTCCGCCAAAGAGTTTAGCTCGGTTGTACTGTTCACAGAAACCTTCTGGTCTAAGTTTCCTCCGGCGATCGCTTTGGCTGTACTTCCTAGTTGGAGAATTGGCTGTGTAATCCAGTGGGCGGTAAGAATGCCCAATCCGGTTGCAAGTGCAAAGGCAACTAGGCAAAGCAAAATTGTGGAACGAGTATTGGCATTGATTTGATCCATGAAATCCGTTTCTGGAACAACCACAACGATTAGCCAGTCCAATCCCTGCTCATTCTTCATTGGGACAATCTGTAAAAATTGCCGTTTACCCTCAATGTCAAAATCTAGTTGTTGTTTTTCACTAATCTGGGTTAAGTCTCTAAAGTGTTGCTGCAAATATTCAGCAGTGTGTCGCGTCAAAGGATCGTTACTTGCGATCGCTTGAACTCGAACCGGATTCTGCGCTGCAATTGGGGCTGTGGGATTTTCAATTATGTAGGGTTGTTGAGTGGCAGAACTGCCAACCAGCAATCCTGTACGACGTTCTAGGATGAAAGTTTCGCCTGTGCGCCCGATTTTTAGACTCCGCAGATATTGACTAATCCCAGTCAGTGAAAAATCGACAGCAGTAACGCCTAGCAAGTTGTCGCCTCGATCGTAAATGGGTAAGCTGGCATTTAGTACATATTTGGGCGTGGCAAACAGTCTATAAATTCCACCCCAATTAGCCTTCTTAGACTTAACTGCTGATTCATACCAGGGACGAGTTCGCGGATCGTAATTAGGCTTGGATCTTAAAAGTTTAGTGTAATGTCCCGGTCGATCTGCGGCATAAATCCGAATTTCATTCTCAGTGGACTTGCCTGAAAGTTTCACCTGAAACTGTCCATCATCCGCCCTTTGAACTGCAACGTGTTGTCCATATTCTGACGCAAGGTAAACTGCTGTCACCGTGTCAAAAGTCTTCAATTGATACCAAAGGTGTTGCTCTAATGTTGATAAATTTTGGATATTAACTTCACCCAGTTGAATGGCATTAGCATTTAGTTGATTGATTTTATGAGGCGTTTCAACATATATTTGTAAGTACTGCTGGATTCGAGCCGTGATTTCATTTCGGAGTTGAATTGCAACTTCATTGACTGCCCGTTGCCCATTGTGTATGGATAGCCACCCGGTTAGCCCTACGGCTAAAGAAATTTGCAGTACAAACGGCACTACAAGAATGTGGCGCAACTGCACATTTTTAGTCAGCTTTGAAACTTGAAGGGTGAGAGGATGCATATCCAAACTCCTGAAATTAAATAGCAATGTTGGGGTATAGCGGTTCTCAGTTGAGTGAGGTACAAGAACCCCACCCCCAACCCCCTCCCCGCAAGCGAGGAGGGGACTATGATGCACCTTGTATGATTGGTAAACGCTATACGAATATTTACACAGCAGCTTCTTAATTTTGGTGAATTTTATTTGAATAATTATAGAAGATTAACTGTCTCAGATGATATTACCCAAGAGGGTAATATTGACAAAGAATACACAACTTAATTATGTGAGAGTTGGAATTTATCACTCTCTTAACAAGTTCAGAATCTTCTAAGTCTTTTTACTTGAGGATACACTAGGCGTAGCTGAGTTGTACGGAGCTAATTTTGGACAATCAAGCTAAAAAACAGATAAAAAGAAGGTTGTAACTTGATTTGAAATTGGGAGAAAATTATTTAAAGAAATTAAAATAAAAAAGTTTTACGTACTCAATTTATTTTTAATTACTGCCAACAAAAATAACTTAAGTAGGTAGACGGATCTAAAGCAGACTATATAAATAAATGTAAATCTAGCAGGGTTTTTGAAACAACAAATATCATCAATAGATTTGTTACATGGATGGAATTTAGCATCACTTCTAATCCATAATTTATTTACATTACGTTACCAGTAGCTTGATAATTAACGACTCTCTTAGCCCTTCGAGAAGTATGGAATTAAGCCAATCAGCCAAGGGAGATATTCTCATAGTTGATGACACTCTAGATAATCTTCGCCTCCTATCAGCAATGCTTACCGAGCAAGGATACGAAGTGAGGAGTGTTACCAATGGTTCTATGGCGTTGATTGGCATACAAGCTCAACCTCCAGATTTGATTTTGCTGGATATTACGATGCCCGGAATGAACGGCTATGAAGTGTGTCAGCACCTCAAATCGAATCCTCAAACACAAGAGATTCCTGTCATTTTTATTAGTGCTTTAAATGAGGTATTTGATAAAGTTAAAGCCTTTTCGGTTGGAGGCGTTGATTTTATTAACAAACCTTTTCAGATTGAAGAGGTAGTTGCGCGAATGGAGCATCAACTGAAACTTTGCCGCTTACAACTGCAACTCCAGGAGCAAAATCGCCGCTTGCAGGAGACAGAAGCAGAACTGAGGCGATCGCTAAATCATCAGAGGGCGCTGAATCAACGCATTGAGGAAATGGTAGCGCTAGAAGAACGAAATCGGATTGCGCGTGATATTCACGACTCTTTAGGGCATTCCCTTGTAGCGCTAAATGTGCAAATGGAAACAGCACTAACCCTTTGGGAAAACGATCCCAATCGGGCGCGATCGTTTTTATTAGAAGCGAAAAAGTTGGGTTCTGAAGCTCTGCAAGAGGTGCGGGAATCAGTTTCGGCAATTCGCTCCGATCCACTCCACGGACAATTGCTCGAAAATGCGATCGCTAACCTTGCAGAAGAATTCTATCACCTCACTGATGTCTTACCATACTGCAAAATTGATTTATCACAACCCCTTTCCGATTCAGTAAATCATGTTGTGTATCGCATTATCCAGGAAGGGCTAACCAATATTTATAAACACGCTAATGCTACAGCTGTGCAAATCAAAATTCAAACAACAGCGGCGGGGCTATCGTTGATCCTCCAAGATAACGGCAAAGGCTTTCAATGCGATCGCGCCGTGGCAGGTTACGGACTCCAGGGAATGCGAGAACGAACGGTTACAGTCAACGCCCAGCTAGAAGTTGTCAGTAAACCGGGTGCTGGTTGTCGAATTGTTGCTAACTTTCCCAGAGATGAGGCAGGGGGCAGGGGGCAGGGAGCAGGGGAGCAGAATTAATAACCAGTCCAATGCCCAATGCCCCATTGTTAAATGTTGTAACTTTTCTACAAGGGTTTCAGGTAATGCTTCATTAATTTTTGGAGATATCTATTGATCGTTCATCAAAACCAGAAAGAGATAATTACCATGAAAAATGATAAATCCTCTCCTATTCGCCTGTTAATCGTTGACGATCAGAGCCTCATTCGTCAGGGACTGAAAGCAATGCTAGAACAGGAACCTGATTTGGAAGTGGTCGGTGATGCTGAGAATGGTAAAGTTGCTCTAGAGCTTGTTGCAGAACTTCAGCCCGATGTGGTGCTAATGGATATTCGGATGCCGGAAATGGATGGGCGAACTGCAACAAAATTGATTATGCAAAACTTTCCTAATATTAAAGTTCTCGTCTTGAGTACATTTGATGATGATTCTTATCTAACAGGGGCAATGCGTGCAGGTGCAAAAGGATATTTGCTTAAAGATATGCCTTCAAGTGAGCTAGCAGATGCAATTCGCTTTGGTCATTCTGGTTATACTCAATTTGGGCCGGGGTTATTTGATAAATTATTAGTTACACAAGCAGGTTCAGCTAGTCAAAATTCTGGCTCATCAAAGCCATCAGAAATTACCGCACGAGAACAAGAGGTTTTATGTTTGATAGGTGTTGGCGCAACGAACCGCGAAATTGCCCAACAACTTTTTATCACAGAAGGAACGGTAAAAACTCATGTGACGAGTATTTTAAGCCGTCTCAATCTCAAAAACCGATCGCAACTGGCAATCTATGCAAATTCTGTTCTCAATCAAGAAAGGAAACTAGCCGGGAAACTACCAGAATAAATCCTTACGACTTTCCCTCCCCCTGCTCCCTGCTCCCCTGCCCCCTGCCCCCTGCTCACCTGCCCCCTGCCCTTAAAGCTTCTGTCGCGCCATCAGTTGGGCAAACAGTCCTGGTTGATTGGCGAGTTGATTAAAACTGCCTTCTTGGACTACGCGACCATTATTGAACACATAGATGCGATCGGCATTACGAATGGTACTCAGACGGTGAGCGATCGCAATTCGTGTCACCTTCAAACGCTCTAAACTTTGACTGACAATCGCTTGGGTGCGATTATCTAAGGCACTGGTAGCTTCATCAAATAACAATATTTTAGGTTTTAATACTAGCGATCGGGCAATCAATAATCGCTGCCGTTGTCCTCCAGAAATATTAGTTCCTCCTTCACTGATTACCGTGTGCATTCCCATTGGCATCGATTCGACATCTTCAGCAAAACCAGCCATGCGCGCGGCTTCCCACGCTTCATCCATCGATATCGTTGCACCACTAGCGATATTTTCAAAGATGGATGCAGATGTCAATCGGCTATTTTGCATTACAACTCCTAGTTGCCGACGCACTGCATGAATATCCAACCCTGTTACGTCTTGTCCGTCGTAATAAATTGTGCCAGATTCCGGGACATCAAACCCCAGTAATAACCGGAACAGCGTTGATTTTCCACTGCCGGAAGCTCCAACAAAAGCGATAAACTCGCCAGGTTCCGCATGGATGCTAACATCATCCAATGTCAAAGGCCCATCATCTCGATACCGGAAAATTACATGATCCACAGCCAATTTACCAGAAAGCCGTCCTGGATCGGTTTTTTCAGAATCAACTTCCGGTTTTGATTCCAGAATCGGCTGCGCTCGTTCCCACAAAGGCACTACTTGCAAAACATCTATAATCGTGCTGCTGAGACTGGTAGCTCCACCGATAAATGTGCCAAATGCAGCATTAAATGCTAAAAATATACCTGTAGATAAACCACCTTCTGGGGAATTGGCTTGCTGAAGTAAACTGCTGGCGAACCAGAAAAGGATTGCTGTAGTCAATACAGGCAAGATTTTATTAATTACAGCCAGAGCATCTTCAATGCCTTGGGTACTCAGCATCCATTTGATTTGCTGACTATACTGTTTTCCCCAAAAAGCAAAGGCGCGGGCTTCTGCGCCTGCAACTCGCAATTTGCTAACGCCGTTAATTAACTGCACCATCACCCCTGAGAGTTGTCCTTGTAACTCTAGTAAGGGACGAACCTTCCGCAGAGTGTAAATTCCTGAAA
This sequence comes from Nostoc sp., assembly GCF_036919895.1. Taxonomy (GTDB): domain Bacteria; phylum Cyanobacteriota; class Cyanobacteriia; order Cyanobacteriales; family Nostocaceae; genus Nostoc. The sequence goes on along the minus strand of NZ_JBALBW010000075.1, from coordinate 9,291 downwards.
CCAGAGTAATTGTAATGTTGACAAAAGCAACAAGAGTGGCAATTAATGCTAGCGAACCGTTGTAGTAAAAAAGCAGTCCTAAATTCAGAAACGCGAACAAACTGGTGAAAATACTTCTGAGAACAGTGCTACTGAGCTTTTGGCGGATTTGGCTAATGGCGCTTACCCGTGAATTTAAGTCTCCAGTTGAGTATTGACGGAAGAATGATGCTTTTAGATTCAATAATCGATCCCAGACTGCTGCTTGGGTGGAAGCATCAGCAAAGGTTTCCACGCGCATTATTGCAAAGCCCTGGGCAAGTTGAAACAAGGTGCTACCAAATGCAGTTGCTAGCAGCGCTAAGGCAATTTGCACTAATAAACCGCGATTAGCATCAGGAATCGCACTGTCAATCAAGATGGCCATAGCTTGGGGGACGATCATTCCTAATAAACTTGTCGCCATACCCGCAGCTAAGACAATCAACAATTCCTTGTAGTGTCCTTGGAGAGCAAATTTCAGTAAATCGATGGTGGTGAGGACTTTATCAGGTAATGGGCGATAGAAGGTATAGCCAGTGAGCGCTAGTTTAATCGCACTTTTAGCATTAACCGGAGTGCGCGATCGCGCAATTGGATCAAAAATTTCATAACGTGTATCAGATACAGGCAACAGCGCCACAGGACGGTTATCTTCCATCGTGTAAGCCAGCATCGCGCCGCAATCCTTCTTCCACCATTGACCCTGTAAAGTGATGGTTCGGGTTCGTAAACGAGAAGCACGAGCGATCGCTTGTAGCGGATCTTGAACTCGTTTCAGGTCTTCAGACTTTGCCGGTGGTCGAATCGTCACCCCCAAAGTCCGCCCAACAGCACCCGCAGCGATCAGCAAGGCTTGGTCAAAATCATTGGCTTCAATTTGAGCAGAAACGGTAATTTGCGGAGATTGCAGCAACGAGGACAACTCGCCCAGCGTCTCCTTCATCACGCGATCGTTAAGGTGTTGTCGTTCTTGAAATCGGTTTAATTCTATCGCTTTTTCGTCCTGTTCCAGAAGAAAAAGGCTCTGAAGAAAGTAGACTTGAATTTGGAAAATCCCCCTGAACAGAGTATTAGCATCCTCAATCTCAGACGTAGTTAGGATTTCTAGCTCAGTTGTATCTTCAGCTTGAAACCACATATCTGCGCTCAACGGCAACAATCCTGATTGAGGCATGACTAACAATTTCTCAAACCCCATCCAAATCGCGTACCCCCTCTGAATTTGCACCCAGGATACCAGTTCTCGCTGTGGTTGGAAAATCTGACCACTGCTGAGTGAGAAGTAGCGAATCCCTTCTTCTTGAAACGGCAGTCCAGGTGGAGTAATAGAAGACAGCGCCAATCCTAGTTGCTCAATCCACCCCTCGATTAAGGTTACTGCTTCGCCATTGCGATCGCTAATAAATTCCCGAAAATCTTTCCTTGAAACTTTCATAAGTTCCGTTTCTTCAATCGACACCGCCAGCAGTTGATACGGTATCGGCTGAGAATCACTAATGATGCCAAACATTGCCTGTCTAGTTTGGGTAGTAAATAAATAGCGGCGACTTCCCTCAGCAATTCCCTCTTTCACCGGAATCGCAAACACCGCTAATGACCCCGATTTTACGATCCAAATCGTCTTCGGGTCATTGAGAATAATTGGCTCATTGCCTTTAAACTGATAATACTCTCCCGGCAGGGTCGCGCTGCGAATTTGATCTAACATATATATTCCTGCTCCCTAAAATTAATATAAAAAATGTTTATTTCTTGCTTCATCCAAGATGTATGAAAGATTTCACACAGAGATTAAAGATTGAGTTATCGCACTTTTTTATTTCGCCTTACAACCCATAAACCTAAATGAAATCTGTTTTTTAATTACGAATTACGAATTACGAATTAGTCTCACTCCTCCTGAACCGCTTCCCCTTCACTGCGAATCAATTGCAAATACTTACCTTCAACCCTCTGCAATTCCTCATGGCTGCCCCGTTGCATCACCTTGCCGCGATCGAAAACAATAATTTCGTCACAATCCCGAATTGTGCTTAACCGATGCGCCACAATTACACAAGTACAGCCACGCTCCCGAAGTCTCTGATCGATCATCTTTTCTGCCTCGGAATCGAGCGCACTCGTCGCTTCATCCATCACCAAAATTGCCGGATTATTCACTAAAGTGCGGGCAATTTCTAATCGTTGTCGCTGCCCACCGCTCAAATTAGATGCCCCTTCTGCAAGGTCAGCATTGTAACCTCCAGGCATGGAAAGCACTACATCCTGAATTGCGGCATCTTTGCAGGCACGAACCAAGTTACTAAAAGGAACAGTCGAATCCCAAAGGGTGAGATTGTCGCGGACACTGCCTGCAAATAGCGAGATATCTTGCTCAACAAGAGCAATTGAATTAGTGAGAATCGATCGCGGAATATGTTTTCTGGGTTTACCATCAAATAAAATCTCTCCCGCCCACTGTTCGTATAATCCACACACAAGCTTGGCAACGGTTGACTTACCCGAACCACTGCCACCCACTAAAGCAACTCGTTGACCGGGTTTCAGTGAAAGACTAAAATTTTCGATTAAGGGAGGTGCAGAGCGGTTATAGCCAAAGGTGATATTACGGAGTTCAACATAACCCTGAAGCCGAACGTTTGCGGCAGGTAGTTGAGTTGGCGATATACTAATGTCTCGCTCTACAGCAGGGTCGATCGGATTGCGTAACACATCATCTAACCGACCCAAATTGCCTTCCATTTCCTGGAGTTCACCGGCTAAACTTACCAGATTATTTACAGGTTCTAGAAATCTTTGCATCAAGGCTTGAAAGGCAATGAGCATCCCAATACTGAGTACGCCATCCATTACCCGTAGCCCTCCCACCGCTAGCAAAAGCATGGATGTAATCGAGGTGAGAAATGACGGCAACACACCCAGATTTTGATTAGTTGTATCCATTTCTTGCCGAGCATTAATTGCCTTAGCGTAATAACCTGCCCAGCGCGAAAAGAATTCTGACTCTAGCCCAGATGCTTTAAGCGTTTCCATACTTTGCAGTCCAGAAATCGCTACCCCACTGACTTTGCCTTGTTCTTGCATTAATCGCAAGTTGGCATCGACGCGCTGCCGTGAAACCCATCGCCACACGCTGACATTCACGATTACAAAAGCAATGCCGATCGCAGTGAGAACGACATCATATTGCAACATGACTGCGGCATAAAAGATAACGGTGAAGGCTGAGATTACTGTCGTCGCTAATCTTCCTGAAAGCAGATTTGCCAAATTATCGTTGAGACGGACACGGCTGCTAATTTCTCCGGCAAATCGCTGATCGTAAAAACTCACTGGTAGCCGCAAAATATGCCACAAAAATCGGCTAGACATCCCCACAGCTAGCTTAATTTTCATGCGTCGCAGAAATTGCAACTGAAGCAATGTTAAAAAACCATTTAATATGGCTGTGAGGATCATCCCTAAAATTAATGGTCGCAACCAATCACTTCTGCCTTCAATCAAGACGTTATCGACAAAGGCTTGGGAGAACGCAGGGATGGCTAATCCGGGAATCACTAACAGCAATCCGGCGATGACACAATAAACCAATGCTCCCAGAGAACTCTGCAATCGATCCCATAAGGATAATGTCAGGCTCGGTTTCCGTCCTCCTGGCTGGAATTCTGCACTCGGTTCACCAATTAGTACTACCCCGGTAAAAGACTGATCGAATTCTGGGAGCGAAACTGTGCGCGGCCCAGTGGCAGGATCGTTAAGATAAACTTTGTCTTTGGCAAATCCTTCGACGATTAGAAAATGGTTGAAATTCCAAAAGACAATATAAGGACATTGCAGTTTGCGTAACCCACCTAAATCGACCTTAAAGCCTTTCGCCTGTAATCCGTAGCTACGAGCCGCATTGAGAATATTAGATGCTTTGCTGCCATCCCGTGAAACACCGCAAGCTTGACGGAGTTCTGCAAGGGGGACAATGCGATCGTAATACCCTAAAATAATCCCCAGTGCGGCTGCACCACATTCCACTGCTTCCATTTGTAAGAGGGTGGGAGTCCGACGGCGGCGATCGGGACGGCTGATGAGTCGTTGTATTTTTTTAAATCGCAGCCCAATTTGTGATTGAATTTGCCGCATAATCAATACATTCCACTCCACGATCGTAGAATCGGAAATACAAAGGAAATCGGGGATTGTTCATCTATCTTCACGCGCACTGAGGTGGTGGTTCCAGATGTAATTTGGCTATCTGGCCCTTTAGATGACGACCATCGGAAATGGGTTTTAGTCGAGGGATCTGGCTGAAGTTCCGCGAAAACTTGAATTTGTGCCCCTTCTGTGGTTAACCCTTGCAAAACTTCCAAACCGCCAACAACGCTTGATGCACTCTCCTTACTAACCGGAAACGCAGAAATACTTGTGACTTTCCCGATAATGCCACCAAAGCGTTCTCGTTTAACGGTAGAAGGAGTGACTTGCAACTCCATCCCTTTTTGAATCTTTTTGCCTTCGCTGACTGGGAAGAATGCCACCCCAACTAACTTATTCCCGGAGTCTCTAGCTTCGATTGTGCCAATGCGAGAGCCTTTTTCGAGGGTTTGTCCGGGAACAGCAGAAAGTTCTAGAATTCGTCCATTGAAATTGCTAGTAACCTGGCTGTTTGCTTTGATTTCTAATTTTAATTCTGCGATCGCTCGCTGGGTGTCTTGAATTTCTTTTTTCCGATTAGTAGAAATAGTTAAATCTTGTTCTGCTTGCCCAGCAAATTTACTATCTATTACTGCTAACTGAGCTTGTAATTCTTTAGTTGAATTGATATTTGCTAAAAATTCTCGTTCTGCATCAGCTTCTTTAACATTAAGTTGTTTCAACTGCGATTGGATTTCATTGATTTTGGTTTTACTATTGAGAAATTCTTGTTGCGCCTGAAGAACGGTATCACTCGAAACTGCTCCTTCTTCGCGTAACTTTTGGCGAATGTCAAATCGTTCTTTGAATGTGGGCATCAAATCTCGCGTTGTCTGCAACTGTTCTTGTAAGTTCTGACGCTCTTGCTGAATCGACTCCAGACCTTTACTTCTGAGAATTGGCGTTAGGGATTGGGTTGTTTTTAAAGTTTGCAGGAGCGCTTGACGTTGTTGCGCGATCGCACCCTTATCTAAAACCGTTCGCTGAAGTTGAAGTGTATTTGCATTTTGGTCTTGTTCCTGAAGTTGAGCAAGCTTGACTCGTGCAAGTTTCAACTTATCTTGAAGTTCAGTTTGGTCAATTGTCGCTAGTACCTGTCCTTTCTTCACCTCATCGCCTGTACGAACAAAAAGCATGAGAATCTGCCCGGAACTAGGAGACTGGAATCCAACGACTTTGCTAGGAAAAACCACTACGCCTTGTCCAGCGACGGTAATGGGAATGCGACCAAAAACACTCCAAACAAGTCCAACGGCAATTAGAGATCCCATCGCAGTTAACGGAATCCACTTCTTTGGTTGAACCACCTGCATGAGTTGATCGAGCCGCTCCGGGGAGGATAAACGATCGAGTGCTTCTTTGCGGAATAGATTGCTTTTGTTGGTCGTTACCATACTGACTCCATTCAAGTTGTAGAAATTTGTATATTAGGGAATTGGGCATTGGGCATTGGGAATTGGATACTTTAAAATTAAAAGCTAAAGACAACAGAGATAGAGATTAGAGATAAAGATAAAGATAAAGATAAAGATAAAGAGTAAATTTTTCTTAATACCCAATCCCCAATCCCCAGTCCCCAATCCCTAGTCACCAGTCCCCAGTCCCCAGTCACCAGTCCCCAGTCCCCAGTCACCAGTCCCCAGTCCCCAGTCCCCAATCCCTAGTCACCAGTCCCCAGTCCCCAGTCCCCAGTCCCCAGCCCCCAATCCCCAGTCCCCAATTCAATTGCCCCGAATCTGCTTCAGCATCCAGTCAAATCGAGTCCCCGCCAGTGTCACTTGAGCCAAAAAGCTAGAACTCAGTTCATCTTCATAAGTCAAGCGTTCATCTAAAGATTTACCTGAGCTATAAGTGATTCTGCCGTAACCCAAACTATTAATGATTCCTTGCTGTTTATCTGCTAACAAAATCGCTAAGACTCGATAAAATCGGGCAGCAAAAGCCACATCGTGTAACAATTTGGCAGAAAGTCGCCATCTGGGAATCGCTAACACAGTCGCATCCTCAACCGCCCGAATTGTCATCGCCGGAGGACTGGCTTCGACAAAGGGCGTTTCGCCAACTATGTCACCCCGTGATAATCTCGCAAACTCCCGTTCGATATGATCTGTCTGTTCTAAAGTTGAAAAGGCGCGGGTGAGAGGATTGCTAGTATCTTCAGCAATGGAAGCTACCATCTTGCCATCTAACAAAATATAGAGAGCGTCAACAGGTCTTCCGGCTTGAAACAACACCGTTCCCGCAGGAAGTCTTATGGCATTGCCTGCAACAATCATCCAACCAATATCGCTATCATTTAATTCTGCAAATGTGAATAAGATTTCTCGAATTTGGGGCTGAAAAAGCACGACTGTGCTTTGGCCAATTTGGCCGATCATCTGTTCTACTCGGTGAGCCAGTAAAACTGCGATCGCTCGATAAAAATGGGCTGCAAAGGTGACATCTTCTTGCAATTTTTGAATCAACTGCTGCTGAGGAATCATCAACACAAGAGACTTTCTCGCGGCTTTGACCGTAGTGGAAGACTGGTAGGAGGCTAAAAAAGGCATTTCTCCTACAACTTCACCATTTGCTAGCAGTGCAACTTCTCGTCCTGATAGTTCGCCACCTTCAAGAGCCGCAAACGCCCGACCAATAGGATTATCATCAGCCTGAGCGACAGTAACGCTTAATGCGCCATCAAGCAGAATGTAGAGGGCATCAACAGGTGTTCCTTGGCGGATGAGGATCGTACCAGCAGTAATTTCTTCTCTTTGACCCGTTGCCAAGATCCAGTCAATATCGCTATTTGTCAGTTCCTTAAGTAGAACTTCTGTCATAATTTAACTTCCTTGTGTTCTGCTAACGGGAGAGAAATGGGGAGCGGGAAATAATACCAATTCATCATTGAGAAATACAGATTAAATCTGGTTTGCAGATGATTGCATTTATCGTCTTATTTTGTAGAATTAGTATAATTACTGAACAATCTCCCCATCACCGATCAACCAGATGCACAGCAACTAGAAGCACGGATCGATGTCTGGTGTTTTGTGATTGAAATCAGGAAGCTTTACATCCTCAAGCTTTTTTGCGATCGCTTCAGATACATTGCTATATAGATTGTCGGTAGGATACTCATCTGGATAATACTCACCTACGGCAATACCACCCGAAATATTTGTCAATTCTTGAGCCGATAACTCTTGTGATTCATTTTGCTTTTTGTTTTCCATTGCCATTCTTTTTCCTTGTCATTTCATTTATTACTAAATTTGCCTAATTTTATGAAGGTGAAGTTATTAATCACACAAGAATAATTTCAGAAAGCAGTTGAGCAAAACTTGTCCAACTGCAATTGATTGATTTGAGAAACCCCGTTTACGTAGAACCTTCGAGCGCAGATATATCTCCAAACAACTCGCCAAGAACTTTTATATCCTCCGTTGTCGCGTCGGTGATGGTGAGTTGAAACACAGAAGAGTCTGTTGTCTCTGTATGAAAAGACGACCGTGTTGAGTGACACCCTCGCCTTCGTGATGTTTCTTGGGTAAATCCCATTGTCGATTTGTGAAATCGTGCAGCCGTAAACTGCAAATTGAAACCACCCGCTACATCATCTAACTCTTCATCAGATAGTTCAATCGCTTCATCTTTCGGAGTAATTTCGTCATCTGACATAGAAACTCCTTTACCTAACGTGTTAAAGTTAAATGAGGCGGAGGGAGTTAACCATGAGCCTAGTAGCAACTCGGTTAACAACCCCTCCTGCTCCTGAAATCCGTCAAACTGAGAAATTCAGATCAAGCTTCAGGGCTAGAAATACCCGCTTCCTTAAACTCTCTAAGATCCTGCTCAGAGAAAACGCTCACTTGAAAGGTAACACTTGTAATACCGCCTTCTTTAGGAATTTCCACAAAACCAAACTGATAATCTTCGGCATTTGCATTTTTTCCAAATACATCGCTAGTTGCGCCACCGGCAATATTATCAAGTTCTTGATTGGATAGTTCCAGCATTTCATTAGGCTGCACATTTTCTACAATCATTGTTATTCTCCTTGTGCTGTTAATTATGAGCCTAGAAACAAATTACTAGGAATGCCGCTAGGAAATTCTTCTCCAGTGAATTTGATTTCGCGTAAATCTTGTTGAGATATAGTCGTTTCCTGACTGTTGAAAGATGCAATACCGCCATCAGCACCGATAATTACTGCACTAGTTTGCTTATCTGAATAGTTGAAGTTGTGAGCATCAACAAAGCTAAAAGCACCACCAGCAATGTTATCTAATTCTTCAGCAGATAGTTCTACGGGCTTAATGTCGTCAGACATAATGTTTTCTCCTCAATTTGTGATGTGTGCTGTATCAAGCAGAATGCAATATTTGAGTTCTGCTCTGTGCAATTAGTTACTAACTTTCAAGAGTGGGAGGAAAGAAGCCAGTTGCTTTGATTTCGTGCAAACTTTGGTAAGATACAGTAGTTTGTTGAGCGGTGGAAGATCCAATCCCGCCATGAGGGCCAAGAACGGTTTCACCAGCTTGCTGATCCAATGCGTTGTAGTTGTCAGCATCGACAAAGCTAAAAGCACCACCAGCAACGTTGTCTAATTCTTCAGCAGATAATTCTACGGGCTTAATGTTGTCAGACATGATATTTTTTCCTTAATTTCTGATGTGTGTGTTGTATCAAGCAGAACGCAATATTTGAGTTTCTGGTCTGTTACTTACTCTAAAGAGTGGGAGGAAAGAAACCAGTTGCTTTAATTTCGTGCAAACTTTGGTAAGATACAGTGGTTTGTTGAGCGGTGGAAGATCCAATCCCGCCATGAGGACCAAGAACGGTTTCACCAGCTTGCTGATCCAATGCGTTGTAGTTGTCAGCATCGACAAAGCTAAAAGCACCACCAGCAACGTTGTCTAATTCTTCAGCAGATAATTCTACGGGTTTAATGTTGTCAGACATGATGTTTTTTCCTTAATTTTTGATGTGTGTTGTATCAAGCAGAACACAATATTTGAGTTCTGCTCTGTGCAATTAGTTACTAACTTTCAAGAGTGGGAGGAAAGAAGCCAGTTGCTTTGATTTCGTGCAAACTTTGGTAAG